>NZ_JALJEA010000004.1:0-485075 GCF_023242405.1 Pseudomonas sp. MWU12-3088 | reverse complement strand
TTGATGGCCTACGGCGTGGGACAACAAGCGGCCCTGTTCGTCGTAGGCATATTCGCTGAGCAGCAGGCCTTGCTGACGCTGCTGTTCGCGACCGTTCTGGTAGACGTGGCGGGTGAGCAAGGCGCCGTTGAGGTCGATCGCGGTCAGCGCGCCGCCCTTGGCGTAGTGGTAGTCGAGCTTGCTGTTGTCCGGCAGACGCATCCGGGTGAGCTGGCCGCAGGCGTCGTAGGTATAACGTAAGGTGCCCCAGCCCTGATGCTCGCGCACCAGTCGGTCCTGCAGGTCGTATTCGAAGGCCAGCGGGTGATTCTGGCCGTCATCCACGCCGACCAAACGGCCTAGACGGTCGTAGCGGTATTCAACCGTGCTGGCGTCGGGCAGGGTCTTGAGCAGCAGACGCCCAGCAGCATCACGTTGGTAGCCGGTGACCAGCGTCGAGCCGTCGTCGCCGAACTCGGTCTTCTCCAGCAAATGACCGTTGCGGTCGTAGGCGTACGCGGTGCGCCGGCCATCGAAGCCGGTTTCCTGTCGGATCAATCCGGTCGGCGTGTAGTCCAGTCGGTACTTTTCACCGGACTCGTTCTCGATCTCCGTGAGCAGCAACTGCGCATGGTCATAGCGGTATTGCAGCCGCGTGCCGTCGGGGTTGATCCGCCGGCTGACCAGGTGCAGGTCGTCGTCATGCTCGTAACGGGTGATCCGCCCCAGTTCATCGCGTTCGGCGGTGATCTGGCCGTAGGCGCTGTAGGACCAGGCACGGGTGGCTCCGGTTGAAAGCGTGGTCTGGATCAGCCGGCCAACGGCGTCCCACACCTGATGGGTGACCGCGCCGTGTTCGTCCTGCGCAGTAATCCGCCGTCCCAAGGCATCGTAGGAAAACTTCCGAACCCCACCGTCGGGCAGGCTTTCCTCGATCAGTTGCCCGAGGTCGTTCCACACGAACACATGCCGACCACTGTCCGGATAACGAATCGACAGCAACCGCCCCTGCGGGTCGTAGTGGTAATGGGTGACATGACCGTCGGGATCGACCGCTTCGGTGACGTCGCCCTGGGCATTGCGCCGGTAGGTCCACTCCGCCTCGTCCCGGCTACGGCAGTGCAGGAAACCGTTGCGATACTCGTAGGACGTCGGCGTATCGTCCGGCGGAATCAGCGCAACTAACCGTCCGACATCGTCATAGCGGTATTCGGTAACCGCCCCCAGCGCATCCTGCTCGGCGACCAGCCGGCCCTGCGCGTCGTAGGCCTTGAGCTGCTCTCCACCGTCAGCCGCGACCTGGCGCACCAGCCGCGCCGTGTCGTCGTGGACGTAAACCTCTTCGCGACCGTCGACGTACTGCACCCGAACAGAGCCGGCGTCATCCCAGACGTAACGCGTGTCCATCTGCGAAAACGACGCCCAGTGCCGCACGCAACGCGCCGCTTTGCCGGAACGCTCCCACTCCCAGAAGAAGCTCGCGCCACCCGTTAACTGCCGCTGCAGGATGACGTGGGCATCGTCGTAGTCGTAACGCTCGCTTTCGCCAACGGCGTTGGTCGCCTCGATCAGGCGATGACAGGCATCGAAGCGGTAGCTGACCAGCGTCTGTTCGGTACGCCAAGCAGACTCACAAAAAACCTGATAATCGACCGCGACCAGATGCGCCCGCTCATAGCGCAGCAACAAGGAACGACCGGCCCCGTTATCCAGGCGCTCAACGCGATCCAGACGATCACGCGCAATGCGCAACCGGTTGCCGTACGCATCGCTGACGACCGTCAGACGCCCAGCCCGAAAGTGATAAAACCGCGCCGCGTCCCCCGCCAGCGCAACGATCAGTTCCTCCGGCTCATCCCCGAGAAAGATCGCCGCTCGCGACAGACTGTTGTGAATCGACGGCCGCTCGACACTCGGCAGCGGAAACCGCGTGCGCCGGTTCTCATGGTCAACCCAGACCACCCCGTCGCCATCAACTTCCAGCCGATGCGCCAGCGAGTGACTCCAGCCAAACCCCAACCCGACATCGATCTCGGCGGCACTGGTGCGATACAAGCGGCTGAACTCGAACGGCAGCACTCCGTCGAGCACGCCATCGGTCAGCGTCAGCAGCTCCTCGCCGGTGACCATCGACACCGGGCAGCCGTTGGTGCAGGTCCGGGGCACGCAATCAGCACTGTCGCCGTTGGGGTTCCTCGCCTGATCAGGCTTGTCGTCGTGGTGCTCATCTTTTTTCAGGGAAGCGTTGCGTCTGGCATCCCAACGCAATTGCATGCGGCCCTTCTTCACGCCGGCTGCGATACCTCGTGCAGCGACGGATTTGTAGTTGTTCACGTAGTCGATTACGGTGCCGACAATGCCGAACAACGCCTTCACCAGACGCATCACCACCGACAACAACTGAGCGCCACGATCCACCAGGCGCAAGGTCAGATACGCAATCCCCGCCCCGGCACCAACGAAGGTCAGCACAACGCCGATCAACACATCGATCAGCAGTTGCACCACCACCATCGAGACGGCTTCGGCGGTTTTCCCTGCAATTTCATTGGGCGGCAGCATCTCGAGCCACAGACTGGCCGTGCGCAACAACAGACAGAGCGCCGCTTCGTCACTGACGAGCAGTTGGAGCTGCTCCATTTTCTCCGGCATCGACTGCGCGAAATCGGCCAATGCCGCCGCGCCGTCTCTCAGCCGACCCGCAAATTCAAGCGGATTCTTGAGAATCTCCGACAACAACCCGATGCTGTCCCACACCCCCTCGATCGCCGCCCAGCTCCCGGCCAGCATTCCGTTGCCGGCAGCAGTGGCCACCGACTGCGACCACTGCGGCTTGAAGCCCTGCCACTCGCTGCGCAGCCAACTGTCCAGTTGCCGAGTCAGGCCATCGTAGGACTCGAAAAGCTCATCAACCTGTTGCTCGCTGGCGCCGCCGTGCACCACCACCCGATAGAACTTGCCCGGCTCACCGGTGAACAAACCCTTGCCCTGAGCATCGAGCGTGACGGACTTGACCTCGCCGCCATCCACCGCCACGACATCGACAACGATGTCGCCCAGCGGAATGTCATACACCGACTCGAACTTGCTCTCGATCTCCATCCGCCCGGTTTCGGGGCATTGCACGACGGCCGAAGAGAAACGGTTGTCGTCAATGGCGACTGCCGTGCTGTGCTCGCCGAAACGGATGATCCGCTCCATCCCCATCAGTGACGGCAGATCGGCCGCATGGCTGATGCTGTCGGCTGAACGACTGAGCCAATGCCTGAGCTGTTCGCGATAGAGATCGAGGGTGCGGGGAAAGCTGTCGAGCGCTTGCTCGATGCGGGTGACGGCTTCCATCAACGCATTCCCATGCGCATGACGAAATGAAAAACCGGGTCGAACATGGGCGTTCCCTCGCGCAAAAATCAGGCGAAGGACTTTGCGGGGGATCAAACGGAAAAGAAGTCAGGCGAGTAGGCGATGGATGTAGGAGAAGTCTGTAACTGATCTTTATCGAATCGCAGACGCAAAAACGGGGCGGGAGGTTTCCCTCTCGCCCCGCTCACGGAACAGATGACTATTTACGAAGAAGAATGCCGGCCGGTCAGCTCTTTCAATTTGAGCTCTGCCAACGGATGTCCGGCCTTGGCAGCCATGGTCCACCAGCGAACCGCTTCCGAAGGGTCCGGAGCCTTGCTCGGTGTACCTGCCAGGCTGATGACACCGACCTGATACGCAGCCTTGCCATCCCCGGCCAGCGCCGCCAGCCGCAGCAACCGGACGCCCTCCTCACGCGCCCCCAGGCCCACTCCACGAAACGTCAGGATGTGCCCGTAAAAGCTTTGCGCGCCGACATCGCCCAGGTTGGCCATTCGCGCAAATTGCCCTTCGAGCCAACGCCAGCCTCGGGGCTGACGGACAAACCACGACCAGTGAAACAGCCTACGGGCCAGCCAGTAACTTGCCCGCGCCTTGAGTCGTAAAAACACTCAGGCCTCCGCCGATTCCGGGTACTCGTACTCAAAGACCCGCACCACTTCCGAGGCATGCCATGAGGCGGCGGCAACACCATCGGACGGGCCGGAAAATCGCCCCAGACGCTCGACACACTCAAAGAAACCGGTGCGTGGCAGGCGACTGGCGCCCTGGCTGATCACCAGCGAACTGCGCAACGGTTGTTCGGCTTTCGCGTCCAGCGCAGCCAGATGCTCCAGGGCAGCAGTCAGGGTCTGCATCGCCGGCGTCGGCAGTTGCAGACGTTCGAGCAAGGCTCGATAGGTCAGAAGATGGCGCTGCCTGCGCGCCTGGTCCAGCTCCCCCAGCAATCCGTCCCAATGTTGACGACTGATGCGTACGCTCACGATTGTTCCCTCCACCCTGGCACCGTCAACTCCCAGGCCAGGCTGCGGCGAATCGCAGCGTCGGGCAGACGCTCACCGCTTTCGATCATGGCCAGGTAAGACGGGCTGATGCCTACCGTGCGGGCGAGCGCCTCGATGGCGATGCCCTTCCCTTCGCGCAAACTGCGTAATTGATCCAGACCTGGAAGAATCGGGTCCGGTGTGGCCGCAAGCGGCGCTGGAGCCGGTTGCGACGGTGCTTCGTTAATGCCTGCTGCTTTCAGTAGAGCCTGATACTGAGCCCATGGCAGAACCGCATATTCGGGTTCGCCATCGCGTGCAATTATCTGAATATCCATGACTACCCCGTAGGACAACAACACTTAGCGAGTCGGCACTTTTCCCTAGAAGTGTAATCCTAACAGCGGCCAAGGTCGTGGGGGGCATCTATCTGAATAAGAGGCTGTCGCGATTCAGGACTTTTTCGGGCCCTGAAGTTGAAGTTGCTCGGGTGTATCGGGCAGGCGCTCGACAACCCTGAGTTTTTCTGGCGATTGTCGCTGACGCCACAAGCGGAATGCATTGAGTTCGTCGTCGAGGGTTTTCATCACCCAGGCAAGGACGGCGATGTCATCGAGCATGCCGAAAACGGGAATGAAATCCGGGATCGCATCCACCGGACTGAGGAAGTACATCAGGCCCGCAACGACCGAAATCATTGCCTTGGGACTGATTGCGCGATATTCGCCACGCCAGTACGCCAGGCACAGGGCCTGGAGCAATCGCAGATCATCCTTCAGCTTGCCGAGACGATTGCCCTGGGCGGCGCCTTTGCTGGCGACGGCAAACAGCAGTGTCGGCAAGCGGCCACGAGCCAGGAGTCGTCCGGCCAATGGCAGGAACCGGGCGAAATTCCATGGAGCTTTCATCTATTTCTCCCGTTGAAATGTTATCCACACAAATTGTGGATAACCTTGTGAACAGAGCTGCATTTCAACGCTGAGAGCCCCGTTTTATAAGGGCTGCGCTCAGATCGGGCGTTTTTTACTCACATAAAAAACCCCAATATTTCATTGACTTGGCGGCTCAGGGCGTCTAGCGCGGGCAGCTACAAAGTCTAGGACTGTCGTGGCGCCTGTCGGTTCGCTCTGTTTACGCCGGGCGCCGACCAGATGCAACAACGCCCCGCATTAGCGAGGCGTTGTTGTCGAAACCGGGGCCAATTACTTGGCTGCGGCGTCTTCCTTGGCTGGATCCTTGATGGCCAGCAGTTCCAGGTCGAAGACCAGAACCGAGTTGGCCGGGATCGCCGGGCTTGGCGATTGGGCGCCGTAAGCCAGATCGCTAGGGATGTACAGCTTGTACTTCTCGCCAACGTGCATCAGTTGCAGGCCTTCGACCCAACCCGGGATCACACCGCTGACCGGCAGATCGATCGGGCTGCCGCGCTCGACGGAGCTGTCGAATACGGTGCCGTTGGTCAGCTTGCCGGTGTAGTGAACGGTCACTACGTCGGTAGGTTTAGGCTGTGGGCCGTCGGCTTTCTTGACCACTTCGTACTGCAGACCGGAAGCGGTGGTGGTCACGCCGGCTTTCTTGCCGTTTTCTTCGAGGAATTTCTTGCCGGCGGCTGCCGACTCTTCGCTCATCTTGGCCATGCGCTCTTCGGCACGCTTTTGCAGTGCAGCGAAGGCTTCGACCAGATCTTCATCTTTCAGCTTCTGTTCTTTCTTGCCGACGGCATCTTCGATGCCCTGGGCTACCGCTTTGGAGTCCAGATCATCCATGCCTTCCTGAGCAAGGCTCTTGCCCATGTTCAGGCCGATACCGTAGGAAGCTTTTTGCGCCGGGGTTTTCAGCTCTACGCTGGTCTGCGAATCACAACCCGCGAGGACCAGGCTAACCAGGGCAACCGCCGCCGCCAACCGATGCTGTTTCATGCTATTTCCTTGTTCATGCGCCGAAAGGGCAATCGAGTAAAGCCGCGAGCTTATCAGGCCGCCACGACCAATGGCTACCGGCATGAGAGCAGGAATCTTCCGATAAGTTCAGGGATTAAAAAGCATTTGAGCAAAGCCATGATGAAGCTTCTGTCATCTTGCCCTGACAGTGACCGATACCCCTTCCCACAACACTTGGCGTAATGGCCACTTGCCGCACAGGACTCGGCTCAGGCATAACAGCGCAACAACTCGACAAGGATGTTCATCTTGCGCCTCTTATTCCGTGTACTGATGCTGATCGTGGTACTGCTGGGGCTGGTCCTGGCGGTGGTTCTCTACTATGTCGCCAATCCCAAATTACCCTTCCCCGTGCCTGCAAAACAGGTGCATTACCTGAACCAGTGGACTGAGCAAGAGCGCCAGACCTATTACTTCACGCCGCAAGGCACCCAGGTCAAAGGCCTGCGTTATGAGTGGTTCCAGGCTCTGGAACTGCCGTTCTCGCAGCAACGTTTCGCGTCCCCGGAATACCTCGCACGCTTCGGTTTTCTGGTCGATCCGCAGCAAAAAGCCACGCCGAACAACCCGGGGAATCTGCCGGTGGGTTTCACCCGGCATCAAAATCCGGGCAGCTCCGAGCAATATCTGGACATCACCTGCGCGGCCTGCCACACCGGCGAACTGCATCTCAATGGCCAGGCCTTGCGCATCGACGGCGGCTCAGCGCAGCACGTGTTGCCTTCCAGCGTTCCTACATTACGCGGAGGCAGTTTCGGACAGGCCTTGGTTGCCAGTCTGGCTTCCACTTATTACAACCCATGGAAATTCGAGCGGTTCGCCCGCACCGTTCTCGGCGAAGAATACGACGCGCGTCACGAACAACTGCGCAAAGACTTCAAAGGCTCGCTGAATACATTCCTCAAAGTGGCATGGAACGACACCCATCGCGGCCTCTATCCCACCGAGGAAGGTCCTGGCCGGACCGATGCATTCGGACGAATCGCCAACGCGACCTTCGGCGATGCGATTTCCCCGAGCAATTACCGCGTGGCCAACGCTCCCGTGGATTACCCGCAACTGTGGGACATGTGGACCTTTGACTGGGTGCAATGGAATGGCTCGGCGCAGCAGCCGATGGCGCGCAACATCGGCGAGGCGCTGGGGGTTGGCGCCACGTTGAATTTCTTCGATGCCAACGGCCAGCCGCTGCAGGGCGATGAACGTTACGCCTCGAGCGTGCGCGTGCGCGATCTGCACAAGATCGAAGAAACCCTGCAAAAACTTCAGCCACCCGCCTGGCCAGAAGAACTGTTTGGCAAAGTCGACAAACCACTGGCGGCCAAGGGTCGAGCCCTGTTTGCCGAAAACTGTGCCGGCTGCCATGTGCCTCGGGTGACGCAAGAAGGTGAACGCTGGGTCCAGCATCTGCACATGCTGCCGGTGGACGTCATTGGTACCGATCCGAATGCGGCCAACAACATCGCCAACCACCGTTTCGACCTGACAGCGCTGCAATGGAATCCGGCGGAGCTGGAGAAAATGGACGTGAAGCTGCATCCCACGCCTAAAGAACCGCTCGACCTCAGCCAGCTTTCCGTGGCCAAGGGCCTGGCTTACGTGACGGCATTCGTTGAAAACCGCGCTTATCGTGAAGCGGGCGTCACAGCGCAGGAGAAACCAGAACTCGACGGCTTCGGTCTGCCCATCGGCGTACGCGAGAAGGTCGCCTATAAGGCTCGTCCGCTCGCGGGTGTGTGGGCCACCCCGCCATTCCTGCACAACGGCTCGGTGCCGAGCCTGTATCAACTGCTGTCGCCGCAGGATGAACGCTCCACCACGTTCTACAAAGGCACTCTGGAATACGACCCTCGGCATCTGGGTTATCGCACCGAAGCCTTTACCAACGCTTTCCTGTTCGACACACGCATCACCGGCAACCACAACAGTGGCCATGAATTCCGCGCCGGCGAGCGCGGTAACGGGGTCATCGGGCGGTTGCTGCAGCCTGAGGAGCGCTGGGCGCTGCTGGAATATCTGAAAGTGCTGGGCGGCCCGCTGGAGGCGCAATTGCCATGATCTTCAATTCGTTCAAGAAGCCATCGATGCTGGCGCGCTTCTGGTTGTGGCTGGGGCGGTTGCTGGGTAAAACCCTGCTGTTTTTGCTGGTGGTCGGCCTGATCGGCTGGGCTTTGGCGACGGCCTGGTTTGCCTGGCAGCACCGGGGATCGGTATCGGCACTGGAGCAGATTCCGGACGGTGAAGCGGCCATGACGCAGGACGTGATCCAGACCGCTGTGCGAATTGTCGATCAACACCGGGAAAGCACGCGTTTTCTGCGCGACGCCCATGCCAAGGCCCACGGCTGCGTGAAGGCCGACGTGCAAGTGCTGCCGGATCTGGCTCAGGATCTGCGGCACGGCGTTTTCAGCGAGCCGGGCAAGATCTGGCAGGCGACAATGCGTCTGTCCAACGGCAATGCCTACCCGCAGTTCGACAGCATCCGCGATGCCCGGGGCATGGCGATCAAATTGCTCGATGTGCCGGGCAAACAGTTGCTGGGCGACCGCCAGGACCTGCACGAGCAGGATTTCGTGATGTTCAGCCATCCGAATTTCTTCGTCAGCGATGTCGCTGAATATCGTCAGAATGTGGCGGCGCAGGCTGACGGCAAAAAGGTCATGGCGTTCTTTCCGGGCTGGGATCCGCGAAACTGGCAGTTCAGGCATTTGTTCATTGCGCTGGCAACGCTTTCTCCGCCGCCCGAGAGCCCGACGCGTACGACCTACTTTTCGGTTTCGCCCTACAAGTTCGGCGAGGCCAATGCAAAGTTCCGGGTGATGCCGGATCCGGACAACTGCCCGGCCTACACGCTGCCGAAGCAAAACCAGGATCTGCCGAATTTCCTGCGCAGTGCGTTGAATCAGCAACTGTCCACGGATCGGGTGCCCGCGTGTTTTGTGTTGCAGATCCAGCGTCAGGACGCGAACAAGTACATGCCGATCGAAGACACCAGCATTGAGTGGCGCGAACAGGACAGTCCATTCCAGACAGTCGCCAAAATCACCCTGCCCCCGCAGGACTTCGACACCCCGGCCCTGAACCTGCAATGCGACAACCTGTCGTTCAATCCATGGTTCGGCATCGAGGCCCATCGCCCGATTGGCGGGATCAATCGCCTGCGCAAGGCGGTGTATGAAGCGGTGAGTGATTACCGGCATAGCCGCAACGCCAGCCAGTAACAAACCGCAGAAACGAAAAAAGCGACCCGCAGGTCGCTTTTTTCATGCCCGGACGAGCCAAAAGCCAATCGCCAGAAAGCAAAAAGCCCGCACTGGGCGGGCTTTCCGTGGTGACCTGGCGTTCAGTGTTCCAGGTTACCGAATATGGCGCAGCGGACGGGACTCGAACCCGCGACCCCCGGCGTGACAGGCCGGTATTCTAACCGACTGAACTACCGCTGCGCGAAACGCTTGAAACGAATGGTGGGTGATGACGGGATCGAACCGCCGACATTCTGCTTGTAAGGCAGACGCTCTCCCAGCTGAGCTAATCACCCTTCGCTTCGTTACGGGACGCATTATGCCACAAGTTTTCGTAAAGTGTTGATTTAATTGAAGTTTTTTTCAAATAAATCCGAAAACCGGTGAAACGACACATTCCGCATGTACAACTCGAGGCAGAAAAAAACCCGCCTTGGCGGGTTCTTCCGTGGTGACCTGGCGTTCAGTGTTCCAGGTTACCGAATATGGCGCAGCGGACGGGACTCGAACCCGCGACCCCCGGCGTGACAGGCCGGTATTCTAACCGACTGAACTACCGCTGCGCTAAACACTTGAAACGAATGGTGGGTGATGACGGGATCGAACCGCCGACATTCTGCTTGTAAGGCAGACGCTCTCCCAGCTGAGCTAATCACCCTTCGCTTCGGTGTGGCGCGCATTCTACGGAGCGACCCAACCTCTGGCAAGCACTTTTTTAAATAATTTTCTCAGGCCTTCCAAAGGCTTAGAGAAGGGTTGGCCTATGGGGCGGCGAAGACAATAATGCCCCCCTTTGTATAAAGGAGAGACTCACCCCATGTGGTTCAAGAACCTGCTTATCTATCGCCTGACCCAAGACCTGCCTGTCGATGCCGAGGCGCTGGAAACTGCACTGGCCACCAAACTGGCGCGTCCATGTGCAAGCCAGGAGTTGACCACCTACGGTTTCGTCGCGCCGTTCGGCAAAGGCGAAGATGCGCCACTGGTGCACGTCAGCGGTGACTTCCTGCTGATCTCCGCCCGTAAAGAAGAACGCATTCTGCCAGGCAGCGTCGTGCGTGACGCGGTCAAGGAGAAAGTCGAAGAGATCGAAGCCGAGCAGATGCGCAAGGTCTATAAGAAAGAACGCGATCAGATCAAGGATGAAATCATCCAGGCGTTCCTGCCGCGCGCCTTTATTCGTCGCTCGTCGACTTTCGCTGCCATCGCGCCGAAACAGGGCCTGATCCTGGTCAACTCGGCCAGCCCGAAACGCGCCGAAGACCTGCTCTCCACCCTGCGCGAAGTGATCGGCACCCTGCCGGTTCGTCCGCTGACCGTGAAAACCGCGCCGACTGCCGTGATGACCGAATGGGTCACCACCCAGCAAGCCGCCCCGGACTTCTTCGTCCTGGACGAGTGCGAACTGCGCGACACCCACGAAGATGGCGGCATCGTGCGCTGCAAACGTCAGGACCTGACCAGCGAAGAAATCCAGCTGCACCTGAGCACCGGCAAAGTGGTGACTCAACTGTCGCTGGCCTGGCAGGACAAACTGTCGTTCATGCTCGACGACAAGATGACCGTCAAACGCCTGAAGTTCGAAGATCTGTTGCAGGATCAGGCGGAACAGGACGGCGGCGACGAAGCCCTCGGTCAACTGGACGCCAGCTTCACCCTGATGATGCTGACGTTCGGCGATTTCCTGCCGGCGCTGGTTGAAGCACTGGGTGGTGAAGAGACGCCGCAGGGGATTTAAAGTCGGCTGATGTAAAACTGTGGGAGCGAGCCTGCTCGCGATGAGGTCGGTACATTCAACATTTTTGTCGACTGTAACGCCGCCATCGCGAGCAGGCTCGCTCCCACATTGGTTTCCGGGGTCTATCAATAATAAGGAACAGGCCATGCGCGCACTGGCTGCACTGAGTCGTTTTGTCGGCAACACCTTCGCTTACTGGGTTCTGATTTTCGCTGTGGTCGCGTTCCTGCAACCAGCCTGGTTCCTCGGTCTGAAAGGCGCAATCGTGCCACTGCTCGGGCTGGTGATGTTCGGCATGGGCCTGACCCTCAAACTCGACGACTTCGCCGCCGTTGCCCGCAATCCATGGCGCGTGGCCCTGGGTGTGGTTGCGCATTTCGTGATCATGCCGGGGATGGCGTGGTTGCTCTGCCAGATTTTCCATCTACCGCCGGAAATCGCCGTCGGGGTGATTCTGGTCGGTTGCTGCCCAAGCGGCACCTCATCGAACGTCATGACCTGGCTGGCCCGGGGCGATCTGGCGCTGTCGGTGGCCATCGCCGCCGTCACCACCCTCCTCGCCCCGCTGCTGACGCCGGCGCTGATCTGGCTGCTGGCCTCGGCCTGGTTGCCGGTTTCGTTCATGGAGTTGTTCTGGTCGATTCTGCAAGTGGTGCTGCTGCCGATCGTGCTCGGTGTCGTCGCGCAACGTTTGCTCGGTGACAGGGTTCGTCACGCAGTGGAGGTTTTGCCGCTGGTGTCCGTGGTCAGCATCGTGATCATCGTCGCCGCCGTGGTTGCTGCCAGTCAGGCGAAAATCGCCGAATCCGGCCTGCTGATCATGGCCGTGGTGATGCTGCACAACAGCTTCGGCTACTTGCTGGGTTATTTCACTGGACGCCTGTTCGGCTTGCCGCTGGCTCAGCGCAAATCGCTGGCGCTGGAAGTCGGCATGCAGAACTCGGGGCTGGGTGCTGCGTTGGCCAGTGCGCACTTTTCGCCATTGGCGGCGGTGCCGAGCGCGCTGTTCAGTGTGTGGCACAACATTTCCGGGGCGCTGCTTTCGACCTGGTTCCGACGCATGAGCGAGAAGGAAGATCGTGAGGCTCTGGCTCGGCAGCCTGCAGACTGACCGGATCCCCGGCGCACATTTTTAGGTACTATGTGCGCCCGCGGGGACGACCCTGCGGCTCAATCGAGTTTCAATCCGGGGACGGCCCCGTCAATCGATGGAGGTCTTTCATGTCCTGGATCATTCTGTTTTTCGCCGGTCTGTTCGAAGTCGGCTGGGCCGTCGGCCTGAAATACACCGATGGCTTCACCCGCCCACTTCCGACCGTCCTGACCGTCGCCGCCATGGCGGTCAGCCTTGGTCTGCTGGGCCTGGCGATGAAAGAACTGCCGCTGGGCACGGCTTACGCGATCTGGACCGGCGTCGGTGCCGTGGGCACGGTGATTGCCGGGATCATTCTGTTTGGCGAGTCGATGGCGTTGATTCGGCTGGCCAGCGTTGCACTGATCATCACCGGGTTGATCGGGCTCAAGGTCAGCGCCTGAGCCGTTGCCGCCATCCTTCGAGGATGGCGGCTTCACCCACATCAACTACCTGACTGCCCCGCGCAACTCTCCCACCAGCGCTTGCAACTCCGCAGGCTGCGCCGCCTCGACCGCCACCGGCGAACCCGCCACCAGCGTCACTCGCGACCACAAGCGGTGAAACAGTCCTTTATTCGGATCGCGACTGAAGAAACTCCCCCACAATCCCTGCAACGCCAGCGGAATCACCGGCACCGGTGTCTCTTCGAGAATCCGCGTCAGCCCCCCCTTGAACTCGTTGATCTCACCGTCAGCGGTCAACTTGCCTTCCGGGAAGATGCACACCAGCTCACCGTCCTTCAGATACTGGGCAATCCGGGTGAAGGCCTTTTCGTAGATCTGGATGTCTTCCTGGCGTCCGGCGATCGGAATGGTCCCCGCCGTGCGGAAGATAAAGTTCAGCACCGGCAGGTTGTAGATCTTGTAGTACATGACAAAACGAATCGGCCGACGCACCGCGCCGCCAATCAGCAACGCATCGACGAACGATACGTGGTTGCACACCAGCAACGCCGCGCCCTCATCAGGAATCGCTTCCAGGTTGCGATGCTCGACGCGGTACATGGAATGGCTGAGCAGCCAGATCATGAAACGCATGCTGAACTCGGGGACGATCTTGAAGATGTAGGCGTTGACACCGATGTTCAGCAGCGACACCACCAGGAACAACTGCGGAATCGACAGCTTGACCACGCTCAGCAACACGATAGAGACGATGGCTGAAATCACCATGAACAGCGCGTTGAGAATGTTGTTGGCGGCAATCACCCGCGCCCGCTCGTTCTCGGCGGTGCGCGACTGGATCAGCGCATACAGCGGCACGATGTAGAAACCGCCAAAGATGCCGAGGCCGAGGATGTCGACCAGCACAGCCCAGGCGTGACCGTAACCGAGGACTTCAGTCCAGCTGTGGCCAACGGCACTCTCCGGAATTCCGCCGGAATGCCACCACAGCAACAGCCCGAAAACCGTCAGGCCGAACGAGCCGAACGGCACCAGACCGATCTCGACCTTGCGCCCGGAAAGCTTCTCGCAAAGCATGGAGCCGAGGGCGATACCGACCGAAAACACGGTGAGAATCAAGGTGACCACGGTTTCGTCGCCGTGCATCCATTCCTTCGCATAAGCCGGGATCTGCGTCAGATAAATCGCCCCGACGAACCAGAACCACGAGTTGCCGACAATCGAGCGCGACACTGCAGGCGTCTGGCCCAGCCCGAGTTTCAGCGTGGCCCAGGACTGGCTGAAAATATTCCAGTTCAGGCGCATTTCCGGCGAGGCGGCTGCCGCCCGGGGAATGCTGCGGCTGGCGAGGTAACCGAGTACGGCGATGCCAACAATCGCGGTCGATACCAGCGGCGCATAGTGCGACGAGGACATGATTACCCCGGCGCCGATGGTACCGGCCAGAATCGCCAGAAACGTGCCCATTTCCACCAGACCGTTGCCGCCGACCAGCTCATCCTCGTGCAAGGCCTGCGGCAGGATCGAATACTTCACCGGCCCGAACAGCGCCGAGTGCGTGCCCATGGCGAACAGGGCCACCAGCATCAGCGACAGGTGATCGAACAGGAAGCCGACGGATCCCACGGCCATGATGGCGATTTCTGCCAGTTTGATCAGACGGATCAGCGCATCCTTGGCGAACTTTTCGCCGAACTGTCCGGCCAGCGCCGAAAACAGGAAGAACGGCAGAATAAACAGCAGCGCACACAGGTTGACCCAGATCGACCGGTCACCTTCGATGGTCAGCCGATAGAGAATGGCGAGGATCAGCGATTGCTTGAACACGTTGTCGTTGAACGCGCCCAGCGACTGGGTGATGAAGAACGGCAGAAAGCGCCGGGTACGCAGCAGGTTGAACTGTGAGGGGTGACTCATCTTCCGTGTGTCCCTGATGTTGGGTAACGAGTGGCCTGGATACGCTTATTGGAATGTCGATCCGCGATCCAGGCCACACCTTACCTAAACTTTTCAGGTTATTTCTTCAAACCTGCAATGCACGGTGAAACAAACAGCTCGCCGCGCCAGGCGCCTTGCAGTGTGCGCTTGCCGACGATCAGCCACATCACCGCCAGCAACGTCACCAGCACACAACCGGCCACGCTGAAAAATGTCAGGTTCAACGTGCTGCCGAGTTTCAGGGTCGCCAGCGAATACACACCCAACGGGAAGGTAAAACCCCACCAGCCAAGGTTGAACGGGATGCCGTCGCGCAGGTAGCGCACGGTGATCAGCAGTGCCATCAACATCCACCACAGACCAAAGCCCCAGAGCGTGATCCCGGCCACCAGGCCCAGGCCCGAAGCGATTTCACCGATCCCTGGCAGGCCGTTGGCCGCGAAGATCGCTGGCGCATCGCCGCCCAGCAGCAACATGCCCAGGGCACCGGTGCCGATCGGCCCCAATGCGAGCCAGCTCGACGCCGCCATGTTTTCGTGGGGCAGTTTGTGCAGGGCCATGCGCAGCAGCAGGATGGTCAGAATGCTGAACGCAACCGGCAGGGAAAATGCCCAGAGCACGTAGCTGGTCGTCAGCACTACCAATTGCGAGTGTGCGTCGGCCAGATGCGGCGCGAGCAGTCCACCGCTGGCCGCCGCCACTTCTGCCGCCACCACCGGCAACAGCCAGACGGCGGTCATCTGATCAATGCTGTGTTCCTGACGGGTAAACATCATGTAGGGAATCAGCACACCGCAGGCCAGCGACATCGCCACGTCCAGCCACCACAGCACTTCAGCCAGATGAATGACGCCCTCGCCCCAGCGCGGCAGACCGAACAGCAGAAAGCCATTGATGATGGTCGCCAGCCCCATGGGAATGGTGCCGAAGAACATCGAAACCGTGGAGTGCCCGAAGATCCGCCGCGCCTCGTCGAAAAACAGAATCCAGCGCGCGGCGTATGCAGCGGTAAACAGCACGAACAACAGAATGTTGAACATCCACAACCCTTCGGCCACGGCATGCAGCCCCGGGATGGCGACGGGCAATTGCGCCAGCGCCAACGCCAGCACACCGGTACCCATGGTCGCGGCGAACCAGTTCGGTGTGAATTGACGGATCACTTCACGGGGATGCTGAAGCTGACTGAAAGGCTTGATGCCGGGTTTGGCACTGTTGGGGCAAATCATCATGAACTCCTGTCCTCAGGTGAGGTTGAGCCCATGGTAGAACCGAATCAAATATCTATATAACGGGTAATTTCTCTAACTGTTATCTATTTAGCAGATATAGGCCTAAACGCTGCCCTCAGTCTCGATCACCAGAATCCGCGCGGCGCCTTGCGGGTGGGCAACATGCTCGGTACCGACGGACGCGTAGAAGATGTCACCGACATCGAGCTGCACCTGCTTTTCTTCGCCCTCTTCGCGGTAGCGCATGAGCACCTGACCGTCGAGCACCACGAACACTTCCTCGCCGTCGTTGACGTGCCATTTGTACGGCTGGTCGGTCCAGTGCAATCGCGTGGTAATGCCGTTCATGTTGGCGATGTCGAGCGCGCCCCAGGCACGCTCGGCGGTGAAGGACTTGCTGCGGATAATCTTCATGAGTCGATCCGTGAGAAGAATGGGCTGGCCAAGGCTAACCGAATCCGCAGGCTTATGGCGCGCTGCAGGTCTTGGCCGCCTGCGCACGGAAACTCATCAACAGCGCGCCGACCGCCAGTACGATCAGTACCGCGCCATACACATCGGTGGTCGCCAGCAGGCCGAGGCTGTGGGTGAAGTGCCCGGCCAGCAATGCTGGCAGACAGAACGCCAGGTAACTCAGTACATAGAATGCCGACATCAACCCGGCGCGCTCATGGGGCAACGCCAGCGGCACCAGACTGCGTACCGCCCCCAAAAAACCGGAGCCGAATCCACACCCGGCGACCAGCGTGCCGAAGAAAAACAACGACAGACTGGCGCTGTGCACGCCCAGCAGCATCAGCACGATGCCGGCCGGCAGCAGGCTTGCGCCGAGTTGCAGCGCCCGGGAGGCTGGTCGATTGCGCAATGTGAAAATCATCAGAGCACCTGTCACGGTCAACGCCGCCACGGTCGCGCCGCCGATCAGATTGGAAGTCGAACCGGTCGCCGTGCGTACCAGCGACGGAGCGAGCGAGGCATAGAAACCGCCGAGCGCCCAAGTCGCGGTGTTCAGCGGCAATACCCGCCAAAGTGTGGAACGCGCCTGAACCGGCACATGCAGGGTCGGCCGCAGCGAGGCCCATGCTCCGGCTTGCGGCGAGACACTTTCCGGCAAGCGCCAGACATAAACGCCCTGCAACACAAACAGCACGAGCAGCAGCCAATAGGTCAGTTGCAGCGGTGCAGGCGCGAATTCCACCAGCAAACCGCAGCCCATCGAACCTAGCGCCATGCCAAGCAGCGGCGCCACGCTGTTGATCAGCGGCCCTTGTTGACGGTCAGTGTCCAGCAGCGTCGCGCTCAACACGGCGGTGGCCATGCCGGTGGCAAATCCCTGCAGCACTCGCGCGCCGATCAGCCAGCCGACGCTGTCGGCGTAGATAAACAGCAGCATCGCCAAGGCATTCAGGACAACCGCGGTGAAAATCACCGGTTTGCGTCCCAGGTGATCCGACAACGAACCGACCGTCAGTAGAGCGGCCAGCAGACTCAGCGCGTAGACGCCGAAAATCAGGGTCAGCACCGCTGCCGAGAAATGCAGGTGGTCCTGATACAGGTGATACAACGGCGTCGGCGCGGTGGATGCGGCGAGAAAACTGAGTAAGGTGATCGCCAGAAACCACAGGCTGGAACGGTTGGAAGCAAGGCCGGTCATGAGCACACTCCTTAAAAGCTATTTTTTTGCTTTTGCGGAGTGTGCGCCCGACTTGCGCTTAAAGCAAATTCTTTGTGTTAAGGTCTGGCACATGCCTATTAAAGAAAGTAGCCGTCCCGGCGGCCGAAGCGCCCGGGTACAGGAATCGATTCACGGCGCCGTGCGCGCGCTCCTCGAAGAACAGGAGCGTTCCACCGTGACCGTCCCGCAAATTGCCGCACGGGCGGGGGTTACGCCCTCGACCATTTATCGGCGCTGGGGCGATCTGTCGGCGCTGCTCGCCGACGTCGCCCTCGCCCGCCTGCGTCCTGAAAGCGATCCACTGGAAACCGGCAGCCTGCGCGGCGATATCCGCGCCTGGGCCGAGCAGTATCTGGATGAAATGAGTTCCGAGCCGGGGCGCAATGTCATGCGTGACGTGCAGGCCAGCGCCACACCGGGATTCTGCGTCGCGATCATCGCCGATCAGTTGCAGACCATTGTCGACCGCTTCCCGGACCAGTCGCCGCCGAGCGTGGATCACCTGATCAACCTGGTGGTTTCGCCGACGGTGTTCCGCATTCTGTTTGCCGTGGCACCGCTGGAAGTCGAAGAACTGCACCGGCTGATCGACATCGCGCTGCGTCAGGACTGACAACGCAGAACCGCCCGGTTCTGCGCCTGCGACACCCCGCCACGCCACGACCTTGGTCGACACTGACTAACCGCCGCGCACATGCGAGACTGTCTGGCCGGGCGCGAGTCCGGTCGTATTTTGTCGGGAGTGCTCCATGTCGTTGTCCACCGGGCTGATCGCCGCCGTCGCCCTGGCCTATATGGCCATCATGTTCGCCATCGCCTTCTACGGCGACCGTCGCAGCGCGCCGTTGCCGCCGCGGATGCGTGCCTGGGTGTACAGCCTGTCGCTGGCGGTCTATTGCACCAGCTGGACGTTCTTTGGCGCGGTCGGTCAGGCGGCCGAACAACTGTGGTCATTCCTGCCGATTTACCTCGGGCCGATCCTGCTGTTGCTGGGTGCGCCGTGGGTCCTGCAAAAAATGGTGATGATCAGCAAACAGGAAAACATCACCTCCATCGCCGACTTCATCGCCGCCCGCTACGGCAAATCCCAATCGCTGGCGGTGGTTGTGGCGCTGATCTGTCTGGTCGGCGTACTGCCTTATATAGCCTTGCAACTCAAGGGCATTGTCCTCGGCGTAAACCTGTTGATCGGCGCTGGCGCCGACGCCATGGGCACCCGCGCCCAGGACACAGCGCTGATCGTGTCACTGGTGCTGGCGTTGTTCACCATCGTCTTCGGTACGCGCAACCTCGACGCCACCGAGCACCACCGGGGCATGGTGCTGGCGATTGCTTTCGAGTCGCTGGTGAAACTGTTCGCCTTCCTCGCCGTCGGCGCCTTCGTCACCTATGGCCTGTATGACGGCTTCGACGACCTGTTCAATCAGGCGATGCTCGCCCCGCGCCTTGAGGAATACTGGAAAGAGACCATCAACTGGCCGTCGATGGTGGTGCAGACCGGTGTGGCAATGATGGCGATCATCTGCCTGCCTCGGCAGTTCCACGTCACCGTGGTGGAAAACATCGACCCGCAGGACCTGCGTCTGGCCAAGTGGGTGTTTCCGACTTATCTGGCCTTGGCCGCGCTGTTCGTAGTTCCGATCGCCCTGGCTGGTCAGATGATGCTGCCCAGCTCCGTCCTCCCGGATTCTTTCGTCATCAGCCTGCCGCTGGCCCAGGCCCACCCGGCGCTGGCGATGCTGGCGTTCATTGGTGGCGCGTCGGCAGCCACCGGCATGGTGATCGTGGCGAGTGTGGCGCTGTCGACCATGGTCTCCAACGATATGCTGTTGCCGTGGCTGTTGCGGCGCAACAATGCCGAGCGGCCGTTCGAGGTGTTCCGCCAGTGGATGCTTTCGGTACGCCGGGTCAGCATCGTGGTCATTCTGTTGCTGGCTTACGTCAGCTACCGCCTGCTCGGTTCCACCGCAAGCCTGGCGACCATCGGCCAGATCGCGTTCGCCGCCGTTACTCAACTGGCACCGGCCATGCTCGGTGCGCTGTACTGGAAACAGGCCAACCGCCGTGGCGTGTTCGCCGGTCTCGCCGCCGGCACGTTCCTGTGGTTCTACACCTTGATTCTGCCGATTGCGGCTCGCAGCCTCGGCGTGCCGCTGGAGACGTTCCCGGGACTTGCCTGGCTGCACAGCAACCCGCTGAACCTGCCGATCACCCCGCTGACCCAAGGCGTGGTGCTGTCGCTGGCGGGCAACTTCACCCTGTTCGCCTGGGTCTCGGTACTGTCGCGGACCCGGGTGTCGGAACACTGGCAGGCCGGGCGCTTCATCGGTCAGGAAATCAGCGCCCGGCCGAGCGCACGCTCGATGCTGGCGGTGCAGATCGACGACTTGCTGCAACTGGCGGCACGGTTTGTCGGTGAAGAGCGTGCGCGGCAGAGCTTCATCCGCTTCGCCTATCGCCAAGGCAAAGGCTTCAACCCGAACCAGAACGCCGACGGCGAATGGATCGCCCACACCGAACGATTGCTGGCCGGTGTCCTCGGCGCTTCTTCGACGCGGGCTGTAGTAAAAGCAGCCATCGAAGGTCGGGAAATGCAACTGGAGGACGTCGTCCGGATCGCCGACGAAGCCTCGGAAGTGCTGCAGTTCAACCGCGCGCTGCTGCAAGGCGCCATCGAAAACATCACCCAGGGCATCAGCGTGGTCGACCAGTCGCTGAAACTGGTGGCCTGGAACCGGCGTTATCTGGAGTTGTTCAATTATCCGGACGGCTTGATCAGTGTCGGCCGACCGATTGCCGACATCATTCGCTACAACGCCGAGCGGGGTTTGTGCGGCCCCGGTGAAGCGGAAGTCCACGTCGCCCGGCGCCTGCACTGGATGCGTCAGGGCCGCGCCCACACCTCCGAGCGATTGTTCCCCAATGGCCGGGTGATCGAGCTGATCGGCAACCCGATGCCCGGCGGCGGTTTCGTCATGAGTTTCACTGACATCACCGCGTTCCGCGAAGCCGAACAGGCACTGACCGAGGCCAACGAAGGGCTGGAGCAACGGGTCAGCGAGCGGACTCAGGAACTGTCGCAACTCAACGTCGCGCTGACAGAGGCCAAAGGCAATGCCGAGGCCGCCAACCAGTCGAAAACCCGCTTCCTTGCAGCGGTCAGTCACGACTTGATGCAACCCTTGAACGCCGCACGGCTGTTCTCGGCCGCCCTCTCCCATCAGGACGATGGCTTGAGCGGCGAGGCGCAGAAACTGGTGCAGCATCTGGACAGTTCGCTGCGTTCGGCCGAAGACCTGATCAGCGACCTGCTGGACATTTCCCGCCTGGAAAACGGCAAGATCAACCCGGATCGCAAGCCGTTCGCGGTCAATGAGCTGTTCGACACCCTCGGTGCCGAGTTCAAGGTTCTGGCGCAGGAACAGGGCTTGAGCTTCCGGGTGCGCGGCAGTCACTTGCGCATCGACAGCGACATAAAGCTGCTGCGACGGATTCTGCAGAACTTCATGACCAATGCCTTCCGCTACGCCAAAGGCCCGGTCTTGCTGGGTGTGCGCCGGCGACAGGGCGAGGTTTGCCTGGAGGTCTGGGATCGCGGGCCGGGGATTCCGGAAGACAAGCAGCAAGTGATTTTCGAAGAGTTCAAACGCCTCGACAGCCACCAGACCCGTGCCGAGAAAGGCCTGGGCCTGGGCTTGGCGATTGCCGACGGCTTGTGCCGGGTGCTCGGGCACACCTTGCGCGTACGTTCATGGCCGGGACGCGGCAGTGTGTTCAGTGTGCGGGTGCCGCTGGCGCGGACGCAGACTGCCCAGCCGAGTGCGGCGGTCGAACTCAACGGCAAGCTGCACAGCGGCGCGCAGGTGCTGTGCATCGACAACGAAGACAGCATCCTGATCGGCATGAACAGCCTGCTCACGCGTTGGGGTTGTCAGGTGTGGACGGCGCGCAACCGCGAGGAATGCGCGGCGTTGCTGAGCGATGGCGTACGGCCGCAACTGGCCCTGGTGGACTTCCACCTCGACCACGGCGAGACCGGTACCGATCTGATGGCCTGGTTGCGTACAAGCCTGGGCGAACCGGTGCCCGGCGTGGTGATCAGCGCCGACGGGCATCCGGAAACCGTGGCGCGGGTGCACGCGGCGGGGCTGGATTATCTGGCCAAACCGGTGAAACCGGCGGCGTTGCGGGCGTTGTTGAGTCGCTATTTGCCGCTCTAGAAGAGCGGCTTATTCAGGCAGTTCGACCAGGCCGTCGGCGTCGGTCATGGCGCGCTCCAGCAGATCCGCCGGCAGGCTCTTGCTCGCTCGTGCGCCGAGCAATTTGAGCTGCTCGCTGCGGCTGACCAGGTTGCCACGCCCCTCTGTGAGTTTGTTTCGCGCTGCGCTGTAGGCTTTGTCCAGTTGCTGCAGACGATTGCCGACTTCGTCCAGATCCTGAATGAACAGCACGAACTTGTCGTACAGCCATCCGGCACGCTCGGCGATTTCCCGGGCGTTCTGGCTCTGGCGCTCCTGTTTCCACAGACTGTCGATGACCCGCAGGGTGGCGAGCAGCGTGGTCGGGCTGACGATCACGATATTACGATCGAAGGCTTCCTGGAACAGCGTCGGCTCGGCTTGCAGCGCCGCGGAAAACGCCGCTTCGATGGGCACGAACAGCAAGACGAAATCGAGGCTGTGCAGGCCTTCCAGACGCTTGTAGTCTTTTCCGGCCAGGCCTTTGACGTGACTGCGCAGCGACAGTACGTGCTGCTTCATGGCGATTTGGCCGATGGCATCGTCGTCCGCCGCCACATATTGCTGGTACGCCGTGAGGCTGACCTTGGAGTCGACCACCACCTGCTTGTCGCCCGGCAGGTAAATGATCACGTCCGGCTGGAAGCGCTCGCCGTCCGGGCCCTTGAGGTTGACCTGGGTCTGGTACTCGCGGCCCTTCTCCAGCCCGGCATGTTCCAGCACCCGCTCCAGGATCAGTTCGCCCCAGTTGCCCTGGGTTTTCTGGCCTTTCAGGGCGCGGGTCAGGTTGGTGGCTTCATCGCTCAGGCGCAGGTTCAGTTGCTGAAGACGCTCCAGCTCCTTGGCCAGCGAGAAGCGCTCGCGGGCTTCGGCCTGATAGCTTTCTTCGACCCGTTTTTCGAAGGACTGAATGCGTTCTTTCAAAGGATCGAGCAGTTGCCCGAGGCGCTGCTGGCTGGTTTCGGCGAAACGCTGTTCACGCTCGTCGAAGATCTTGCCCGCCAGCTCGGCGAACTGGGCGCGCAATTCGTCGCGAGAACCTTGCAGGTCATCCAGTCGTTGCTGATGACTTTCCTGTTGTTCGCGCAACTCGGCATTCAGGGAAGCGGCCTGGGCGTCCAGGCGCCGCAGTTCGGCTTCCTTGCTGGCACGTTCGAGGTTCCATGCATGGGCGGCGTCACGGGCATCGTCACGCTCGATCTGCAACAGTTCGACTTCTCGACGCACGGCCGCGAGATCAGCCTGTTTGGCGGCATTGGCCTGGCCGAGGTCGGCGATTTCGTCGCGACAGGCTTCGAGCTGGGCGTTGAGGCCGTCCTGGGCCATCTGCGCCATGGCCAGCCGCTCCTCGAGCAACGCAACTTCAGACTCCCCATGACTGGCCCGGCGCTGCAGTTGCCAGACCAGCGCCAGCAGCGGTAACGCCGCGCCTGCCAAGCCGAGCAAGATGCTGGTCAAGTCCATCGCCATAGTGACTCCCGCCGATCCGATAAAACCTGAAGGTTAACCAAGGCGTCAGGTCTTGGACAGCTCAGTCTTCGATCAGGCCGAGTTCCTGTTGCGCACGTCGATCACCCGCGCGGGCGGCCTGACGCAGCAAATCCTGACCGATACGGCGATCCCGGGCGTTGCCGCACTCACGGCACATCAACTGGCCAAGGCGGCTTTGCGCCACAACCACACCTTCCCGGGCCGGTTGCTTGAGCAGGCGGCCGGCGAGGTGTTTGGCGTTCTGACTGTCGCCCAAGCGCGGGCTGTCGAGCAGCCATTCGGCCACGCGCACGGAAAATCGCTTGGGAGCGGTAACACGAAGGGGTTGGGAAGTAACAGAATCTGGAGATGAACGAAACTTCATAAAGCACTGTGGGACAGATCGGAGGGCGCGCCACTCTACTCTTTTTTTCGCACAGGTAAAGTCGAAAAAATCCCGGCACGCCCGTGCTAGAGCAAGCGCTCGGGACAATCCACAGAAGCTGTGGATAACTCAGTGGACAACCGCCCCCGACTCGCCGCAAAGCCTTGTGGAATGGGGCCCGCAGTCAAACTGACGATTTTTTCACCAGTAAAAAAAAGCGATGTTTTTCATTGACTTAAACTTTCGTTACAGGCAGCCACCGGGGTCAGGTTCGATGTGACAGCGTCGTTACCGTCCGCGCAACTAATGTGCACAAGTACCTGTTACGCGGTTATATCGGTGCGCTTTTTCGGGTCGTTTTGCCAGCCCCGCTGGGGATAAGCCCCTGCGCTGTGCTTGCTCGGCTTGCCCACCGCGACGACCGACGGTCGGAATGTGAGCCAAATCGGGGCGGAGCCGGGGCTCAAGGAACAGTCCGCCTGTTCTTTTTAAAAAATCAGGTTTGCCTTCCTCGACGTGTTCCGTTAGTATCCGCGGCGTTAGTACCAAGCTGAAAGTCAATTCCGGTCGAACAACCCCCACGGTCAGCCTTCTCTCGGAGAAGCCTCCACCGAAAAAGCGGGCCCGACCCCTCGATGGTTTCCAGGTAAATCTTGCGACGACACAGCCTTTGAATCGAATCAAAGGATGTTGCAAAGAACCGTACTCTGACCGAACCAACCTGCAAATTGATCAGGATCTTCACCCCGGGCCCAGAACCTCTGCCCTCGATGTGTTGCCTGTCCTCCTAAGTACCTACCTGCCAGCCCAAGCGCGCCAACTTATCAGCGCTTCAAACTGGCTGCTTTGTTCCAGTCGGGTTCTTCGTTCGACCAATGGTGGTCTGCGTTACTGGAACGTTTTAACGTTGCACGGTTCTTATCCGTGTCATTTGTAGGAACACCTAATAACTATGTCTACTCAAATCCAGACTCAGGATGCCATTCGCACCCTAACCAACGCTTTTGCTCCAATGAACTGCCTGATCATGGCCGCTCGCAAAGGCTGCTTCAGCTTCACCGTGGTCAATGAACACGGGATCGCCCGCCACAGCGAGCGTCTGTACCCTGATCAATACTCCAGCGCCGAACCGCTGCAGGCCGTGATTGATCGCACCCGCCAGGCATTGATCGCCTGAGAGGCCGAAATGGCTGCAAAAGCAAAAGCCCCGCCTGAAACGCGGGGCTTTTTATTGCCCGATGTTTCTCTTTTTACCCTTCCCGGTTAAGCACCAACCGATATAACGGTTATAACTGCTCGCCGGAAATATTTTAAAAACAGGCCTTTACGTCGCGAATATGACACTACACTTCAACTCAAGCGGCGTGATCCGCTTCCGGCGGGCCTGATTCGATCCACAGCTGCCAAGCTCCCCTTCAGGTCTCGCCGCCCAATAACAAGATCCGAGGGTTTTATGGGTATCGCTGCCAGCGAACTGTGCCGCTACGTGATCCGTCCCACGCTGATTTATCTGGGACGTCACTGCGCCACCGCCGAATCCCTGCTGCTGGGCATCGCCGCCAGCCAGTCCGCCCTGGGTTCAGCCCTGCATGACCGCCGTGGCCACGGCCTGTACCGGATTGCCGAGCACCGCCACCAGGCCCTCTGGGATCATTATCTGGCGCTCGATCCGGAGCGCGCCAGCCTGGTTCGCGGTCTCGCCAGCCAGCATGCCTTTCTCAGCAGTCCCCACCTCGAACTGACCGTCAACCTGCGTTACGCCACCGCCATCGCCTGGCTGTTGGTGGAAGAACAGACCCCCACCCTCCCCGACCCGGACGACCTGCTCGCAATGGCCCGTATCTGGCGTCAGACCTTTCAACCCCAGGGTCGCCTGCGCGACTTCACCTGTGCATGGCAGACCTGTGTTTCACCACTGAATCAGGTCGCGTGCTGACTCACCGGTTTCGCAAGATCGGCCAACGGGTCGCGAATCTGGTCGGATTGTCCTACAAAACCGCTCTAACTCAAGCCATACGGACTATAGCGCTGGGACGAAAATGTTGGTAATTTTCGCCCCGGTGATCACCAGGAGTTCTAATAATGAAAAAAGTAATGCTCAAAACCACCATTAGCCTCGCCGTTTCCCTGGCATCCACGCAGATTTTCGCCGCTGGCTTTGCCATCAACGAACACAGCATCAGCGGGATGGGGACCGGGTACGCCGGGCGATCTTCTTCTGCCGACGACGCAAGCACTGTTTACGGCAACCCTGCCGGCATGTCGCGCCTCACTCGCGAACAAGTCACCGGTGGCGTTGCATTCCTCGATGCCAAGACCGATATCAGCGACGCCAGTTCCAGCCCCAACGGCGGCAGCAACAAAGGCGACATGGTGCCCTTCACCTCGGTTCCTATGGGTTTCTACGTCAAGCCGATCGATGAGCATTGGGCATTCGGCCTGGGTGTGTACGTACCCTTCGGCCTGATTACCGACTATGAAAAAGGCTTTGCCGGCCGCTACTTCGGCAGCAAGTCCGAAGTACAAGTCATCACTTTCCAGCCAACCGTCAGCTACAAGTTCAACGACGTTGTGTCGATCGGTTTCGGCCCGACCATCAACCGCATCGACGGCACCCTGGAATCCAACCTGTCGATCACCCAGGCCCTGCCGGACGGCAAGGTCAAGATCAAGGGTGACGACACCGCGCTGGGCTACAACATCGGCGTGCTGGTTCAGGCAACCGACACCACTCGTCTGGGCCTGACCTACCACTCCAAGGTCGACTACAAGCTCGAAGGCAACACCAAGGTCAACTACGGCGCACTGGCCGCAGTCGGCCTGGGCGCCAGCCAGAAGTACGACGCTTCGCTGAAGATCACCACGCCTGAATCCGTGGACTTCTCGGTCACCCAGGCAATCAACGACCGCTGGAACGTCTACGCCGGTACCACCTGGACCCGCTGGAGCCAGCTGGAGAAGATCACCGTCAAGAACTCCGGTGTACAGCCGCTGCTGGCCGGTCAGTTCGGTGAAATCACCGAAGAGCAGAACTGGCATGACAGCTGGGCCTACGCCGTCGGTACTTCCTACCAGTTGAACAAGGAATGGGTACTGCGTACCGGCCTGACCTTCGACCAGTCGCCGACCAACAACGTCGACCGTTCGCCGCGCATCCCTACCGGCGACCGGACCATCTTCAGCATCGGTGCCGGCTGGAGCCCGACTGACGACCTGACCATCGACGTTGCCTACTCCTACCTGAAGGAAGAAGCCGTCAAGATCCGCAACGAAAACGATCGTGGCCAGACCTACGATGCCAAGTATGAAAACTCGGCAAACGGTTTCGGTGTCGGCGCGACCTACCGCTTCTGATGCTGCACGGCGAGGCTGAGCTCTTTACCATTTGAGGCCTCACCCACTAAAAAGCCCCGCTCTCTTTGCAGAGGCGGGGCTTTTTAGTGGGCGTCGATCAGGGTTTCAGCGGTTTCGACGCAATGGCTTTCTCGATGGCCGCGAGAAACTCCGGATCATCCGGCTTGGTCAGGCTGGAGAAATTGGCGATCACCTTGCCCTGACGATCGACCACGTATTTATAAAAATTCCACTTCGGCGCACTGCTTTGCGCGGCCAGCACCTGGAACAAATGGGTGGCATCGCCGCCGCGAACCTTCTGCGGCTCGGTCATGGTGAACGTCACGCCGTAGTTGGCGTAGCAGACCTTGGCAGTCTCGGCGCTGTCCTTGGACTCCTGTTTGAAGTCATTGGAAGGCACGCCGAGCATTTCCAGGCCCTGGGCCTTATAGCGCTGATTGAGCGCTTCGAGACCTTCGAACTGCGGGGCGAAACCACAGAAGCTGGCGGTGTTGATCACCACCAGCGGCTTGTCGGCGTAGCGCTGGCACAGGTCGATGGATTCCTTGGCCCGCAATTTGGGCAGCGAACCTTGCAGCAACTCCGGACAGTCTGCGGCCCGGGCCAGTCCGGTCAACGCCATCAGCAACGCAGGAACAGCACACCAGCGCTTGAGCATGTCGGGCATCCTTGAGCAGTCGTCAAAACCCGACGTTACTCGCCCTCAAAGCCTACAGGCAAGCGCCCATGCCCAACTGCATCAGCGCCAGGCCGCCCTGATGCCAGCCCCACCACACCAGCGCCAGCAAGACAGCGCCGAGTGCGGTGATGGCGATTCGTGGCCAGATTCGCTTCATGCCGCGCTCGTACGGGCCTGCAGACGCTCGACCGGACGCTCGCGCACCGGCCAGTTCAGCGCGGCCGCCAACAGGCTCAAGAGAATCGCCACTTGCCAGATCAAGTCATAACTCCCGGTACGGTCATACACCACCCCGCCCAGCCAGCCGCCGAGGAACGAGCCGAGCTGATGGAACAGGAACACGATCCCGCCGAGCATGGACAGGTTTCGCACGCCAAACAAGGTCGCCACCGTACCGTTGGTCAACGGCACCGTCGACAGCCACAGGAAACCCATCGCCATACCAAACAGATACGCCGTAGTCGTCGTCACCGGCAGCCACAGGAACAGCACGATCACCACCGCCCGCAGCAGGTACAGCCCGGTCAGCAAACGCGGCTTGGACATGCGCCCGCCGAGCCAGCCGGCGGTGTAGGTACCGAAGATGTTGAACAGCCCGATCAACGCCAGCACCGTGGTGCCGACGGTGGCCGGCAGATGCTGGTCGACCAGATAGGCCGGCAGGTGCACACCGATGAACACCACCTGGAACCCACAGACGAAGAAGCCGAACGCCAGCAGCCAGAACCCTGAATGCGAGCAAGCTTCACGCAACGCTTCTGACAGGGTCTGTTCATGCCCGAGCACTGGCAGCGGCTTGTCCTTGAGCATGCTCACCAGTGGCACGATCAGCGCCACCAGCAGCCCCAGCACCAGCAACGCGGCTGACCAGCCCAACCAGCCAATCAGCCCGAGGGTGCCCGGCAGCATTGCGAATTGGCCGAAAGAACCAGCGGCGCTGGCGATCCCCATGCCCATGCTGCGTTTTTCCGGCGGAACGGCACGGCCGACCACCCCGAGAATCACCGAGAAAGAAGTGCCGGACAGCCCGATACCGATCAGCAAACCGGCACTCAGGGACAGACCCAAAGCGGTCTCCGACAACCCCATGAACACCAGGCCCAAGGCGTAGAGCACGCCGCCGATCAGCACCACTTTTGCCGCGCCGAAGCGGTCGGCCAGTGCGCCTGTGAAAGGTTGCGCCAAGCCCCAGATCAGGTTCTGCAAGGCGATGGCGAAGGCGAACACCTCACGGCCCCAGCCAAACTGGGCGCTCATCGGCGACAGAAACAGCCCGAAGCCGTGCCGCACGCCCAATGACAACGCCAGAATCAGCGCACTCCCCAGCAACACCCAACCGCACGTACGCCACATCGAACTCATTGTTATTCTCCAGTCGCGGGTATATACCCGCTTAGATTCGGAAAAAACCGGCCCTCAGGCCAGTTCATCCAACAGCCGCAGCAAGGTTTCACGCTTCTCGGCGCCCAGTCGGTCGATCAACCGCTGTTGCGCCGCTTCCCAGGCCGGCAGGGCCGCTGCCAGGCGTTGTGCGCCGGTTTCGGTGAGCCGGACGATGCGGTTGCGCATGTCTTCGCCCTCTGCCAGCGCCACCAGCCCCTCGCCTTCCAGCACCCGCAGATTGCGCCCGAGGGTGCTGCGATCCAGGCCCATGGCCTCGGCCAGTTCGGAAATGCTCGGTTGATCCAGACGCTGCAGGTTGCACAGCAGAGAATACTGGGCAACGTTGATCCCGAAGCCGTCGAGAGCGCCGTCGTAATGCCTGCTGACGCCACGAGCGGCGCGACGCAGGTTGGTGCACAAACACTGAGAAGAAAGCATGATGCGTGTATATACCCGCGACTGTGTTAAATCAAGTTACAGATCAAAGTTACTTATCAAAACAAGGCCAGCCCGACCAGCACCGACATCTCCAATAATTCCAGCAACGCACCCGCCGTATCGCCCGTGGTTCCGCCCAGTCGCCGCACCATCAAATGCCGCAGCCAGATGAACACCACAACCGCCAGCAGCAACGCCACGACAGCATTGAACCCGGCGATCAGCGCGCATACCGCCGCACTCACCACCAGCACCTGCCAGCCCGTTTTGCGCGGCAGGTGATCGGCCAGCGCCTGCCCCAACCCGCCGGCCCGCACATAGGTGGTAGTGAGGAACAGCCCGAGCAGTGCTGCCCGACCAATCAGCGGCACGATGATCAACGCCATACCCTGCTTCTGCTCGATCAACGCCAGCAATGCGGCGTATTTGAGCAGCAACACCAGCACCAGCGTCACCACCGCGATCGGCCCGCTGCGCGGGTCTTTCATGATCGTCAGCGTGCGCTCGCGATCACCGAAACCACCCAGCCACGCATCGGCGCTGTCCGCCAGCCCATCGAGGTGCAGCGCGCCGCTGAGCAACACCCACACCGTCAGCAGCAACGCCCCGTGTAGCAACAATGGCGCGCCGGCCAGAGCGATGTTCAGCGCCCAGAGAATTACGCCGAACAGCAATCCCACCAGCGGATAAAACAGCAGCGAGCGGCCGAGCTGTTCAGGCGCCGGCATGCCCGGCAGACGAATCGGCAGGCTGCTGAGAAATTGCAGGGCGATCCACAGGGGCAGCATGTCAGCGCACTTCCTTGAGCGAACCATCGACCTCGACGATCAGCGAAAACAGCGCGCCGTGAGCGACTTCGACATTGAGCAGTTGTTCACGGGGCAAACCACGGGCACGGGCCAGCAACAGACGCATGACGCCACCATGACTGACCAGCAACACCCGCTCCCCCGCATGTGCCGCGTGCAAACGCATGACCGCCGCCAGCACTCGCGCTGAAAACTCGGTCACCGGCTCACCCTGCGGCGGAGTAAACGCATAGGGATCGGCCCAGAACAGCCCAAGCGCTTCGGCGTCGGTCTCCATCAACGCCGCCGCGCTCTGTCCTTCCCAGGCACCGAAATGCAGCTCTTGCAGATCCTTGTCCAGAGACACCGACAGATCCAGCTGCGCGCCCAATTCATCAGCAAACCGTGCACAACGCTGCAACGGCGAACTGACCAGCCGATCCCACGGCCCCTGCCCGTTCACCGCTTCGCGCATCTGCGCCCAGCCCTTTTCGGTCAGCGCATCGTCGAGACTACCGCGCAGGCCGCCGCCCAGTTCGGTTTCACCGTGGCGCAGCAGGTCCAGACGCAAGGTCATGCCGGGCGATCCGCCACCGCCGCTTCGGCGAAGGTCGCCATCTGCCCGTGCAGGTCGCAGGCCAGGCGCAGCAACGGCACCGCCAGAGCCGCGCCGCTGCCCTCGCCCAGACGCAAGCCCAGTTCCAGCAGCGGTTCGGCGCCAAGGGTTTCCAGCACATGACGATGGCCCGGCTCGGCGCCGCGATGGCCGAACAGCAGCCATTCACGGCAGGCAGGATTCAGCCGAACCGCCACCAGCGCCGCAACGGTGCAGATAAAACCGTCCACCAGCACCGCCACACCTTCCTGAGCACACGCCAGATACGCGCCGACCAAAGCCGCAATCTCGAATCCGCCGAGATTGAACAGAGTCTGCAACGCATCCCCACGTTGCGCCGCGTGCAGCGCCAGCGCCCGCTCGATCACCTGCGCCTTGTGGCTGACGCCTTCGGCATTCAACCCGGTACCGGGGCCGGTCAGGTGGGCTACCGGGCAATCGAGCAGCGCACAGGCCAGCGCACTGGCAGCCGTGGTGTTGCCAATGCCCATTTCACCGCCGATGAACAATTGCGCACCCGCCGCCTTCGCGCGCAGCACGCTGTCGCGACCGCCCTGCAAGGCAAGTTCGCCCTGAGCCTGAGTCATCGCCGCGCCCTTGGTGAAATTCGCCGTGCCCGGGCCGATGTTCAGGTGACGCACACCCGGCAGGTTCAGCGACGGGGTCACGGTGCCCAGATCCACGACCTCAAGCTGCGCGCCGAGCTGCCGCGCCAGCACGCTGATCGCCGCGCCGCCGCTGACGAAGTTCAGCAGCATCTGCCCGGTGACTTCCTGCGGAAACGCGGAAACGCCTTCGGCAACAACGCCGTGGTCGCCGGCAAAAATCGCGATCCAGACCTGATCGAGTGTCGGCTTGATCCGGCCCTGCAATCCGGCCAGTTGCACCGCCACCGATTCCAGCTGCCCGAGGGAGCCGGCAGGTTTGGTCAATTGCTGCTGACGCGCCGCCGCGTTTTCAACGGCGTCGGTATCCACCGGTTTGCACGGGTTCAGCCACCAGGCTTGGGTCATAACGCAGGTCCTTTCAAAGTCAGGGGCAGGCCGGCGACGGTCAGGACGACTCGCTGACAACGCTCGGCCAGAGCTTGATGCAGCCAACCGGCTTCATCGACGTAGCGGCGAGTCAATTCGCCCAGCGGCACGACACCCATTCCGGTCTCGTTGCTGACAAAAATGATTTCGCCCGGCAGCGACGCCAGGCATTCGAGCAGGGCCTCGCGTTCGGCGGCGAGACGTTCGGCGTCTTCGAGCATCAGCAGATTGGTCAGCCACAGCGTCAGGCAATCCACCAGCAGGCAGCGCTCGGCACTGGCGGTTTCACGCAGCACCCGGGCCAGTTCCAGCGGCTCTTCGATCAATGCCCATTCGGCAGGACGTCGCGCCCGGTGATGAGCGACGCGTTCATTCATCTCGCCATCCAGCGGCTGGCTGGTGGCGATGTACGTCACGGCCAGCGCGCTGTCGGTGGCGAGTTTTTCGGCCAGGCGACTTTTGCCGGAGCGGGCGCCGCCGAGGATCAACTGGAGCATGGGGACATTCCACAGAGTTCACGTAACAGCCCGGTATCCAGGTGCTTCTCCACCAGATCCGCCAGCCGCTCGATATCGCGCTCGCGCAAGCCGTGGTAATCCACCTCCTGCACATCGTTCAAACCGGCCCAGCGCAGCAACGCCACACTGGCCGCCGGCGATTCAAACAGACCGTGCAGGTAGGTGCCGAATATCTGGCCGTCAGGACTTTGCGCGCCATCGCAACGGCCATCGTCCAGATGGACAGCGGCGTTTTCCAGCGCAGCCCCAGTCGTCACACCCGCATGAATTTCATAACCGCTGACCTCGGCATCTTCCAGCGCCAGACGCCCGCGCACATTGCGCAATTGCTTCTCGGCTTCGAGCTGGGTTTCGAATGCCAGCAGGCCCAGACCGGCGCTGGAACCCGGTGCACCTTCCAGGCCGAGCGGATCGTGCACCTGCTCGCCGAGCATTTGCAGACCGCCGCAGATTCCCAGCAGCTTGCCGCCGTAACGCAGGTGACGATTGATGGCGGTTTCCCAGCCATTGGCGCGCAGATAAGCCAGATCGCTGCGCACGCTTTTCGAGCCCGGCAGAATGATCAGATCGGCTGGGGGAATCGCTTGCCCCGGGCCGATGAATTGCAGGTCAACCTGCGGATGCAGTCGCAGGGGATCGAAATCGGTGTGATTGCTGATGCGCGGCAGTACCGGCACCACCACTTTCAAGACTTGCTCGGCCTTGTCGGTCTGGCGCTGATCGATACCGTCCTCGGCCTCCAGATGCAGATCCATCACGTACGGCAGCACGCCCACCACCGGTTTGCCGGTGCGCTGCTCCAGCCAGTCAAGGCCGGGTTGCAGCAAGGCGATATCGCCACGAAAACGGTTGATGATGAAGCCCTTCACCCGTGCCTGCTCGCTCGGTGACAGCAGTTCCAGCGTGCCCACCAGATGGGCAAACACGCCGCCTCGATTGATGTCGGCAATCAGCAGCACCGGGCAGTCCACCGCTTCGGCGAAGCCCATGTTGGCGATGTCGCCGGCTCGCAGGTTGATCTCCGCCGGCGAGCCAGCGCCCTCGACCATTACCAGCGGATACGCGGCGCTCAAGCGCTCGTGAGAGGCGAGCACCGCCTGCATGGCGATGGCTTTGTAGTCGTGATAGGCGACGGCATTCATGCTGGTGACCGCGCGACCGTGGATGATGACCTGGGCGCCGGTGTCGCTGTTGGGCTTGAGCAGCACCGGGTTCATGTCGGTATGCGGTTCAAGATGCGAGGCCTGCGCCTGCACCGCTTGCGCGCGGCCGATTTCGCCGCCGTCGGCAGTCACAGCGCTGTTGAGCGCCATGTTCTGCGGTTTGAATGGCACCACGGCAACACCCTGACGGGTCGCCCAGCGGCACAGCGCCGTCACCAGCGTACTTTTGCCGGCATCGGAGGTGGTGCCTTGCACCATTAACGTAGTCATGCGGGTGTCTTTTCCATAGAACGGTCCACGGCGAACGCTTGCAGGGCCTGCTCAAGCCGCGCCTCATCGGTGGCATTGGCCGGCAGACCGAAACGCATGCTGCTGTTGTGCGTAAAGAGACGCAGCAGGATGCCGCGACGGGCCATGAATTCGTGCAGTGTGTGAGCATGCTCGGTGATCAGCCACTGGAACAGCGCGCAGCCACCCTGAGGCTTGAATCCATAGCGTTCGAGCAACGCAGCCAGACGCTCGCTGGCTTCATCGCTTCGAATTCGCTGACGAGTGTGGCCCTCAGTGTCTTGCAGGCAGGCCTGCCCCAGCACGCGGGTCGGCCCGCTGACAGCCCAAGGGCCCACCTGCTCGGCCAGTAACCGGAGCAACTTGCGCTCGGCCAGCACGAACCCGAGCCGCACACCGGCCAGCCCGAAAAACTTGCCGAAGGAACGCAACACGATCAGTCCGACCTGATGGGTATGCGGCGCCAGGCTCAATTGCGGGGTGTTGTCCATGAACGCTTCATCGACCACCAGCCAGCCGCCGCGCTGGGCCAGCCGTGCGTGCCAGTCAAGCAGCTTCGCCGGCGTCAGGCTCAGGCCGGTGGGATTGTTCGGGTTGACCACCACCAGAACGTCGAGGCTGTCGAGGAAGAAATCGACTTCCTGCTCCAGCACTTCGCGCACGATGTAACCACTGCGCCGCCAGGCCTCGGCATGCTCGGCATAACACGGCGACAGCACACCGACCTTGCCGGCCCGGCGCAATCGCGGCAGCAACTGAATGGCCATCTGCGAACCGGCCACCGGCAGCACCTGCGCGGCACCGTAGTAGTCGCACGCCGCCTGCTCCAGACCATCATCGGTTTCCGGCAAACGCGCCCAGGCCCGCAGCGGGATCTCCGGGACCGGAAACGGCCACGGCGCCAGACCCGTGGACAGGTCGAGCCAGTCTTCTTCGGCGATGCCGTATTCGAGCGCCGCCCTGCGCAGCCGGCCACCGTGCTCAAGCATAGAATTCAGCCCCCACGCAGAGAATCAGCAGCCATAACCATACCCCGCGCTGGACCAATTGCCAGCCGCGATCGATGGAATCGGCATCCGCCGGGGCACCCTCGCCCAGTTGCGGACGTTCGTGCAGCTCGCCGTGATAGATCGCCGGACCACCCAGCTCGACGCCCAAGGCACCTGCACCGGCCGCCATCACCGGACCGGCGTTCGGGCTGTCCCATTTCGGCGCCTGGGTGCGCCAGCATTTCAGCGCGAGTCGGGTCTTGCCCAGCAGCGCGTAGGTCAGCGCCACCAGACGTGCAGGAATGTAGTTGAGGGCGTCGTCGATTTTTGCCGCCGCCCAGCCGAAACGCTCGAAACGTTCGTTGCGATAGCCCCACATTGCGTCGAGGGTATTGCTCAGGCGATAGAGCACTACGCCCGGCGCACCGGCCACGACAAACCAGAAGATCGCGGCGAACACCGCATCGCTGCCGTTCTCCAGCACCGATTCGGTGGCGGCGCGGGCGACGGCGGTACTGTCCAGTTCACTGGTCTGGCGGCTGACCAGATACCCCACGCGTTTGCGCGCTTCCTCCAGATCATCGCTGCGCAGGGCCTTGGCCACCGGCTCGACGTGCTCGCCGAGGCTGCGCATGCCGAGCGCGCAATACAGCGCGACGATCTCGACGATCCAGCCCACATACGGCGCCCAGGACAATGCCGTGGCCAATAACGTCAGCGGCAGCACCGCGATCACCCACGCGGTGACACCATGGCTGCGCCAGCCGCGCCCGCCGGTATTGAATCGTTGCTCGATGCGTCCGGCAAAATTGCCGAACGCCACCAGCGGATGCCAGCGTTTCGGTTCACCCAGCAGCGCGTCCAGCGCAACCGCGGCGACACTCAGCAACGCCACACTCATTGATTCACTCCCCAGAAATTTTCATACAGCAGCTCATTGAGCGGACGCGCCTGCGCCCACCCTTCGAGTACCAGCATCGGCGCCGGATAGAATTCCTTGACCGGCCCCAGACAAAGAACCGCCAGCGGCTTGGCCCCGGCCGGCAGTTGCAGCAGATCGGCCAGCGCTTGCGGCTCGAACAGCGACACCCAACCCATGCCCAGACCTTCGGCGCGCGCCGCCAGCCACAGGTTCTGGATCGCGCAGGACAATGAGGCCATATCCATTTCCGGCAGCGTGCGGCGACCAAAAATGTGCCGCTCGCGATCGTCCATCAAGGCTGCGACCAACACTTCCGCACAGTCGTTGATGCCTTCGACCTTAAGCTTCATGAACTCGTCGCTGCGCTCGCCGAGGGCTTCGGCGGTGCGCACACGTTCTTCTTCTACGAGATTCTGGATCTGTCCGCGCAAGGCGCGATCGCTGATACGAATGAAGCGCCACGGCTGCATCAGGCCGACGCTCGGTGCCTGATGGGCGGCTTCCAGCAAACGGCGCAGCAGTTCCGGCTCGACCGTGCCGCCGCTGAAGTGGCGCATGTCGCGGCGTTCGGCGATGGCGCGGTAGACCGCTGCGCGCTCGGTTTCAGTGAAGGCGTTGTCGGTCATGGCACCAACAGTGCCGCAATCGCCGACGGATTCGACGGAAAGTAAAAGTGCACGTACGAGGCAGTCATCCGCCCTTCCCGATACACCGCTTCGGCACCGCGCCCGCCATTGGGACTGTGGCCTCGGGCAATCGGCGTCAGTTCGGTGGTGGTCAGGGAATGGTGATAGGTGTGGCCACGCAGCAAGCCTTCCGGCAGTTCGACGGACTGCAACGCCAGGGCTGCCAGGCGCTTCTGCATCACCGCATCACCCTTGAGCAAACCGACCAGTTCGGCGCGGGTGCCTTCGACATCGGTCAGCGAATCCAGCAGATAGAGCATGCCGCCACATTCGGCGAGCAGCGGTTTACCGGCGGCGTGATGCGCGCGGATCGCTTTGAGCATGTCGGCGTTCTGCGACAAGGCAACGTGGTGCAATTCCGGATAACCGCCGGGCAGGTACAAGCTGTCGGCTTCGGGCAATTGCGTATCGCGGATCGGCGAGAAGAAGCTCAACTCCGCGCCCATCGCCCGCAACAGATCGAGACTGGCGCCGTAGGTGAAGGCGAAAGCTTCGTCACGGGCGACGGCAATCCGCACGCCTTCCAGCAGTCTTTCGGTCTTCACGACTTCAGGTGCGGCGAACTCCACGGCCGGTGGCAGCGCTACCTCGCAGGTGCCGGCCAGCGCTTCGGCGGCGGCGTCGAGGCGTACATCGAGATCATTGAGTTCACTGGCCTGCACCAGGCCGAGATGGCGACTTGGCAGTTCGATCCCGGTTTCCCGGGACAACGCGCCATACCAGCGCAGGCCTTCGGTGAGACTGCCTTCAAGCAATTGCGCATGACGCACGGTGCCGACACGATTGGCCAGCACCCCGGCGAACGGCAAGTCCGGCTGATAGCGCGCCAGGCCCAGGGCCAGCGCGCCGAAGGTCTGGGCCATGGCCGTGCCGTCGATCACGCCGAGTACCGGCACGCCGAAATGCCGGGCCAGATCGGCGCTCGACGGCGTGCCATCAAACAGGCCCATCACGCCTTCGATCAGGATCAGATCCGCTTCGGCAGCGGCTTCCCACAGCAGACGACGGCTTTCCTGCGCGCCGACCATCCACATGTCCAGTTGATAGACCGGCGCACCGCTGGCGCGCTCGAGGATCATCGGGTCAAGAAAGTCCGGGCCGCACTTGAACACGCGGACCTTGCGGCCCTGATTGCGATGCAAGCGGGCCAGCGCGGCGGTGACGGTGGTCTTGCCCTGACCGGAGGCCGGCGCGGCGATCAGTACCGCCGGGCAGTGACGTGGTTGATTCAAAGTTCGACGCCTTTCTGCGCTTTGATACCAGCCTGAAAGGCGTGCTTGATCATGCCCATTTCGGTCACGGTGTCGCCCATCTCGATCATTTCCGGCTTCGCGGCGCGACCAGTGACGATCACATGCTGCATCGGCGGACGGGCCTGCAGATCGCTGAGCACCTGATCCAGATCGAGGTAACCGTGCTTGAGGGCGATGTTCAGTTCATCGAGCACTACCAGACCGATCGACGGATCACGCAGCAGCTCGCGGGAGACTTCCCATGCGGCCTCGGCGGCGGCGATGTCACGCTGGCGGTCTTGGGTTTCCCAGGTGAAGCCTTCGCCCATCACATGAAAACGCACTTGCTCAGGGAAGCGGCGGAAGAACAGTTCTTCGCCGGTGCTGTTACGGCCCTTGATGAACTGCACCACGCCGCACTGCATGCCATGGCCCATGGCGCGGGCGAGCATGCCGAACGCCGAGCTGCTTTTGCCTTTGCCATTGCCGGTCAGCACCAGCACCAGGCCGCATTCGTCTGGCGAATTGGCGATGCGCTCGTCGATCACGGCTTTTTTGCGCTGCATGCGCGCCAGGTGGCGCTCGTCGCGTTCGGGGGAATCAGTCATGGGGGAGCTCTCCGTTGAGGCTGGATAACGGCGGGCAGGCACAAGAATAGACGGCAACAAGCCTGGCATCGCCCACCGTGATGCCGCTGGATGGATCAGGCCGGTCTCCGGGCTCATGAGCGGCGTTCGCCTGGCTGCGCGCCTTCCCGCTTTGCAGCAGTGGCATCCGACGCAGCTTTCACTCATTTACCGTTGCGGGGGCAGCGCCGGGATCGTGATGGTTCTTCGCTTGAAGACAATCCTCACCGGCTTCCCTGTTTCACTCTGTCGACAGCGGTCACAGAGCACCTGAAACAAGCCGCGAAGGTTAGAGGGTTGGGGGTGGAGCGTCAAATGAAGAGGGGGTCGTGCGGCAAATAACTGCCGTCGATCAATTATCTGACGCCAATCTTGTGCCACACTGTCAGCAGTGATATCAAAGAGCCATGCTTTTTGACTGCAGAGAGCACATCACAATAACAAGGGAGAGCACCATGCAAGGCATGATCATCAGCAATCCGCGGCTGGAATTCCTGCGCCCGGTGCTGGAACGATGGTTTGACTGTATCGACCGCTACAACGCCGTGCGCGGCGACAACGACACCCCCTACTGGCATGACGAAAAAGCCAACCTCGGCCTGTTGTCCGCCGCCGCCTGGATGGCCGAACTGGTGACCCTGCGCGACACCGCCACGCGCAAACAGAACGAGGAAGGCGAACGCAATGCCCGCGCCGACCTGTTCCTGGCCGGCGCCGAAGATCGCGCCTACATCCAGGCCACCCAGCGCTGGCCGCGCGTCAACAGCCTGAATCTGACCCAGGCCCTGGCCGATATCACCAGCGACGCCAAGCGCATCAGCTACGCCAGCGATCTCAAACTCGGCTGCCTGTTCGTCGCCCCACAGAAAGCCCAGCACAGCGCCAGCCCTGAAGAACTGCAGGACATGGTCGACGACCTGCAAAAGGAACACACCTGCGCCGTCGCCTGGTACTTCCCGTACGCCTACCGCAAATTGCGCAGCGAGGCCGGCAACTATCACCCCGGTATTGCCGTGCTGTTCAAGGAGGCACGCGGCTGAGGGGTTGAACCATCGGGCTCGTGTGCTTCTCTATGATTAGGAATGCATTCATAGGGAAGATCAGTAATGCGCAAGCCCCACCTCGTTTTCGTCATCGCACTCGCCGGAGGGCTCACCGCCTGTGGTGAATCCTCCAGCCTGCAAGTCTCGGACGGCACCGGCCCGTCCCCCAAACTGCCCGAACCGAACAAGACCCTGATCCCGACGGTGAACATCGCCCCGGCGATCGGCTGGCCGGCCGGCGCGAAACCGACGCCAGCGGCAGGCACTCAGGTGGCGGCGTTTGCCGAGAATCTCGATCACCCGCGCTGGCTCTACGTACTGCCCAACGGCGATGTGCTGGTGGCGGAAACCAATGCCCCGGCAAAACCGGACGATGGCAAAGGCATACGCGGCTGGGTGATGAAAAAAGTCATGGGGCGCGCCGGCGCCGGCGTTCCGAGCCCGAACCGCATCACTCTGCTGCGTGATGCCGATCACGATGGCGTGGCCGAGACGCGCACGGTGTTTCTGCAGAACCTGAATTCGCCGTTCGGCATGACGCTGGTCGGCAACGATCTGTACGTCGCCGACACCGACCGCCTGCTGCGCTTTCACTACGAACCCGGCACAACCGAAATCAAGAGCCAGCCGATCAAGGTCGTGGATCTTCCGGGCGGCCCACTCAACCATCACTGGACCAAGAACGTCATTGCCAGCAAGGATGGCAGCAAGCTGTACGTCACTGTCGGTTCGAACAGCAACGTCGGCGAAAACGGTCTGGATCAGGAAGAAGGTCGCGCGGCGATCTGGGAAGTGGACCGGGCGACCGGCAATCACCGGATCTTCGCTTCGGGCATCCGCAACCCCAACGGCCTGGCCTGGGAGCCGAAAAGTGGCGCACTGTGGACCGCGGTGAACGAGCGGGACGAGATCGGCAGCGATCTGGTGCCGGACTACATCACCTCGGTCAAGGACGGCGGATTCTATGGCTGGCCGTTCAGCTATTACGGCCAGCACATCGATGTCCGCGTCGAGCCACAAAACCTGGATATGGTGGCCAAGGCCATCGCTCCGGATTACGCCGTCGGCCCGCACACCGCCTCACTGGGTCTGACCTTCGCCGAGGGCAACACGCTGCCGGCGCAATTCAAGGAAGGCGCATTCATCGGCCAGCACGGTTCGTGGAATCGCAAGCCGCACAGCGGCTACAAGGTGATCTTCGTGCCGTTCAGCGCCGGCAAGCCGAGCGGAACGCCGGTGGATGTCCTGACCGGTTTTCTCGACAAGGATGAGAACGCCTTGGGTCGGCCGGTTGGCGTGGTAATCGACCAACAAGGTGGATTGCTGGTGGCAGACGATGTGGGGAACAAGGTGTGGCGCGTGTCGGCGGCCAAATAGCCCAAGCCCTGAAACAAAAAAACCGTGGGAGCTAATGTGCTCCCACGGTTTTTTATTGATTCGAAGCTTTACGGGTTGTGCGCCAGATGCTCCGGCTGCAGAACGCGCTTGGCACTCAGATAGGCTTTCTGCCAATACGCTTTCGAAAGGCTGTCGAGCTTAACCGTGCCACCGGTGGCAGGTGCATGAACGAAGCGCCCTTCCCCGACGTAAATCCCCGCATGGCTGACCTGAGAGCCGCCGTTGGTGGCAAAGAAGATCAGGTCGCCGGTCTGCAGCCCTTCCTTGCCGACATTCGGCGCCTGCATGACGATCATCTCGCGGGTCGAGCGCGGCAGGCTGATGCCGGCCGCATCGCGGTAGACAAAACCGATCAGGCCGCTGCAATCAAAGCCTGAATCCGGCGTGTTGCCGCCCCAGCGATAAGGCGTACCCACCAGCCCGAGCGCGCGGAACAGCACGTCTTCGGCAGCGGGAGAGAAAGCCTGGGAGGATCCGAACACAATCGGCGCGCGAACCACGGGAGCTGGCGGCGGAGTGCGGCTGGCGCAAGCGCTGAGCAGCGCGGCGAAGAACATCAGGGCAAGGCGGGCCGTCATCGTCATAAGCAGAACATCCTGATCTGGCTGCGGCTTTTACTGCCGATTCGACAGAAAACAAAACCGCCTGCGTTGGGACGCAGGCGGTTTGCCATCAATATAGATCAGGATTCTAGCGGCTACGCGGCAAACTTCAAGTAAGACTTTAACTTCACCTTGTAAAGTTTAAGTCTATTGCCTCTGAAGGACCGCCTGTCGCCACGAGCGTGGCGACAAAAACGTGATTACTTGCGAGCGGTAACCACGGTTGGAGCGTTCGCCAAAGCGCGTTTGGCTTCGATGAAGGTCTTGCTCCAGTAGCTGTCACCCAGGCTGTCGATACGGACACCGCCGCTGCGACGACTGCTGGAGTGGATGAACTGGTTGTCGCCCAGGTAGATCCCGGCGTGACTGACACGACCGCGACGACCATTGGTGGCGAAGAACAGCAGATCGCCCGGCTCGAGATTGCCGCGCGAAACCAGCGGAGCATCCACGTTGATCATTTCGCGGGTGGAGCGCGGCAGGTTCATGCCGGCTTCTTCGCGGAACAGGTAGCCGATGAAACCGCTGCAATCGAACCCGGCTTCAGAGGTACCGCCGAAACGGTAACGGGTACCGATCAGGGACATGCCGCGTTCAAGAATGCTGTCGGCCAGAACCGGAAGCTGGTAAGGCTTCTTGCCGTTGAAAGCGGCCAGTTCCTTTTCGGTGTCCAGCTCTTCCTGGTAAATAACGGAAGACTGGGCGGTGGCAGAATTTTTAGCCTGTTGTTGCTGCTCTTGAACAGGTGAATGAGCAGCGCAACCGAACAACAGGGTGACGAGTGCGAGAGGCACGAGGGGTGCGAAGCGCTTTAGCATGGGCACGACCGTGGCTGATAGTTGTAAAGAAGCCGAGACTATGCCCGCTATCAGCCTCATTTGCAAATTCAATCGATCTTTTTGTGACTTCCCGGTTTCTCGTTTACATCTAAGCGCTTAAGCCTATTTGAATCGAGACGCGGCCTGCGCAATGCGCAGGAAAGCGGATTTTCTGGCGCCTGAAATATGCCGAAACCCGCTGAAAGCCCCGGTTTTTACCAGCCCAGGGTTTCTTTCAGGAAGGGAATGGTCAGCTTGCGTTGAGCCTGCAATGAGGCCTGATCGAGCTGCTCGAGCAGGTCAAAAAGCGCGCTCATGCTGCGGGTGCCGCGAGTCAAAATAAAATGCCCGACTTCATCGGTCAGGTGCAGACCGCGACGGGATGCACGCAATTGCAGGGCGCGCAATTTGTCTTCATCGGAGAGAGGACGCATCTGGAAAATCAGCGCCAGGGTCAGGCGCGATTTCAAGTCAGCCAGCTTTACCGGCAATTCACGTGGCGAGGTTGAAGCGGCGATCAGCAATCGACGACCGCTGTCGCGCAGACGGTTGAACAGGTGAAACATCGCCTCTTCCCAGTCGGGCTTGCCGGCAATCACCTGCAAGTCATCCAGGCAGACCAGTTCGTACTGTTCGAGGTTGTCGAGGATTTCGATGCCGCGATCCATCAACTCGGCCAGCGGCAGGTACACCGCCGGTTCGCCCATCTGTTCGAAACGCAGGCACGCGGCCTGCAACAGATGCGTACGCCCTACCCCGTGCTTGCCCCACAGATAGATCAGGCTTTCGGTCCAGCCGGCGTCGGCTTCGCATAGACGCTCAACATAGCCGAGTGCAGCGGCATTGGCGCCTGGGTAGTAGTTGATGAAGGTGGCGTCGTCACGCAGACGCACACCTAGGGGCAGCTGAATCGGTTTCATGCTGACTGAACAGTTCCCAAGGAACCGTTAGTGGCCTCTGTGTAAAGTGTGCGAAGTTTATACCCGTGAAGCGGAGCGCACAATGCGACAGACCCCAAGCAAAATCAAAGGTTTGCGTTAACACACTGGTTTTATGACAGTTTCTTTGGCGCACAGGCGCCAGCATTGCCTGCACGAGACGGGCCAACCCGGCAATCCACCGGGCGACCCTACCTCGCCTTACAGCTTCGGATCATCGACTCCGCTATACATTTCGGAGTCCTTGTACAAATCATGGACGTGGCGCACCAGCACCATGATCACCGCCGCCACTGGCAACGCCAGCAGCACACCGGTGAAGCCGAACAGTTCGCCGCCAGCCAGAATCGCAAAGATCACCGCCACTGGATGCAGACCGATTCGATCACCCACCAGAAGAGGCGTCAGCACCATGCCTTCCAGGGCCTGACCGACCATGAATACCGCGACGATCCCGATCATCGGGTACAGGTCACCGCCAAACTGGAACAGCCCGGCAATCAGCGCCGCGCCGATCCCGATCACAAACCCCATGTACGGCACGATGGCCGCCAGACCGGCGATCAGGCCGATCAACAGGCCCAGCTCCAGGCCGACAATCATCAGCCCCGCCGCATAGATCACGCCCAGCGCCAGCATCACCAGCAACTGTCCGCGCACGAACGCCCCGAGAACCTCGTGACATTCGCCCGCCAGCGCCACTACACGCTCCTCGCGATCACGCGGCAACAGGCTGCGGATCTTGGCCATCATCACGTCCCAGTCGCGCAGCAGGTAGAAACTCACCACCGGGATCAACACCAGATTCGCCAGCCAGCCAATCAGCGCCAGGCTGGAAGCGGTGGCCTGACTCAGCACCACGCCAACGATGTCGGTGGTCTGGCCCATGTGCTCGGTGATCGCTGCCTTGACCTTGTCGAACTTCCAGAAGCCATCCGACAGCCCCAGCTTCGACTGCGCCCATGGCAACGCCGTGTGCTGCAACCAGTCGAGCATCTGCGGTGCCAGTTCGTACAGACGCAGCAACTGCTTGGCGAGCATCGGCACCAGCACCAGCAGCAACGTGGTGAAGATCAGGGTGAACAAGGCGAACACCGCAATCACGCCCCAGGTGCGGGACAGGCCGAGCCGCTCAAGACGATCCACCAAAGGGTCGAACAGATAAGCGAGCAACAGCGCCACCAGAAACGGTGTGAGGATCGGATGCAGCAACCAGACAAACGCGCAAAGCAGGAGCACCCCACCGAGCCAGAACCAACGCCGCGTATCGGCCATGTAACACTCCATTGCTTCTATATATGAAAGAAAAACCTACCAGCGGAATCGCAACGACGGCGCCGCAGGTGCCGGTGCCGGTGCCGGCGCAACGACAGGCGCACCGCCTGGCACTGCAGGCTGCGGAGCCACCGGAGCCGGCGCCTCGGCCGGCATTTCCTGCAACTTCGCCAGCGACAACTGCGCCCGCAACTGATCAGCACTGCCGTTGACCCGATACACAATGCGATCGGCATCGACACTCTCAAGGCGTACACCAAACGGCTCGAGCATCCGCAGCAACGTCGCGTAATGCTCCAGATTCATGCCCTGCACTTCCAGCGTCTGCTGCCCCGAAGCACCCGGCTTGGCAACAAAGCGCGGCGCCAGACGCTCGGCCACCGCCAGCATCACGGCATCGGCGATGGCGGCCTGATCAGCCCCCTGCACACTTCCCGCTTCCTTTTGATCACCCAGCCACAAATGCCATTTGGCTTGCCACTGACCACCCTCTTCGCGGGCATGCACAGCAAGCAAGGCGTCAGCGCTGTAGCGCTCAGACGCTGCATGGAGCGGCGCCGGATCGGTGCCTTCGAGCGTCGGCGCGGTTGCGACCAGTTGTTCACTGAGATCCGCCAGCGGCAGGCGCAATGGCAACCCTCGGTGCTGGGCGGCACGCCTCAACGGCGCCGCACTGGCCTGACCGTCACCCACCAGGCTCGAGCCTTCGGTGGAGTCGTTCAGCCACCAGCTCAGAATCGAAGGCCGGCTCGCGCCCCACAGCGACAACCCGGCACGGCGCAGCGCCTGCTCGGTGGTCGCCGGATCGAAGTCGACCTTCAACACTTCCGGCGGCCCGGCATCGAAACCGAACTGGCTGATGATCTGTTGCGGATCCTTGCGAATCGGCGCCAGCCCGGGATTCTGCGGCGCCTTCGGATCCCCCGTAAGACGCAACACCAGCGTATCCAGCGCCGCTTGCGTGGCACGATCACGCTCTTCCGGCGACTGGCCGTTGACCGGCTCGCGCACCTGATAAAGCCCTTTGACGTTTTCGGCCTGGCTCGCCAGGCTGACCAGAGACAAGCAGCCCACTAACAGCAATTTACACAAACGCATGGAGAATTCCCGTCGACAAGAGCGGCTGGAACAGGCCGCGTGAACCGGATTGAGCAAGCCTGTGACCACTGGCCGTTGCAAAACATTCACACGCTGGCGATAAGTTTTTGCACAGCCCTAACGATAGACGGTTCCTTATACAGGCACCCGTGATGTCACCCACAGCTTCATTTGCAAAAAATTTCGGCCGATATGCCCCTGCCCGTCGGCGTGAGGATGGCCGCTGCCCCTCAAGCCTGATAAAATCGCGCGCCTTCGCAGACCGGCAACAGCCGGGCACCTCGAAACTCGCGTGAGGCCATCGCCCCCTCGATTTCGAAGTTCCCGCTGAACTCGGTCGTTACCCCTGAATCCCCTCCCCTAAAGGCCTGGATCATGAGCAAGCAACCCTCCCTGAGCTACAAGGACGCCGGTGTAGACATCGACGCCGGTGAAGCATTGGTCGAACGCATCAAGAGCGTCGCCAAGCGCACTGCGCGCCCGGAAGTCATGGGCGGCCTGGGCGGTTTCGGCGCCCTCTGCGAAATCCCGGCCGGCTACAAGCAGCCAGTACTGGTTTCCGGCACCGACGGCGTCGGCACCAAGCTGCGTCTGGCGCTGAACCTGAACAAGCACGACAGCATCGGCCAGGACCTGGTCGCCATGTGCGTCAACGATCTGGTGGTGTGCGGCGCCGAGCCGCTGTTCTTCCTCGACTACTACGCCACCGGCAAGCTGAACGTCGACGTAGCCGCCACTGTCGTCACCGGTATCGGTGCAGGCTGCGAACTGGCTGGCTGCTCGCTGGTCGGCGGCGAAACCGCTGAAATGCCTGGCATGTACGAAGGCGAAGACTACGACCTGGCCGGCTTCTGCGTCGGTGTCGTGGAAAAAGCCGAAATCATCGACGGCTCGAAAGTCGCCACCGGTGACGCCCTGATCGCCCTGCCATCGTCCGGCCCGCACTCCAACGGCTACTCGCTGATCCGCAAGATCATCGAAGTATCCGGCGCCGACATCGAAACCGTTCAGCTCGACGGCAAGCCGCTGACCGATCTGCTGATGGCCCCGACCCGCATCTACGTCAAGCCGCTGCTCAAGCTGATCAAGGACACCGGCGCCGTCAAGGCCATGGCCCACATCACCGGTGGCGGCCTGCTGGACAACATCCCGCGCGTTCTGCCAAAAGGCGCTCAAGCCGTGGTTGACGTGGCCAGCTGGACTCGCCCGGCCGTCTTCGACTGGCTGCAAGAGAAAGGCAACGTCGACGAGACCGAAATGCACCGCGTACTGAACTGCGGCGTGGGCATGGTGATCTGCGTGGCTCAGGAGCACGTTGAAACTGCCCTGAACACCCTGCGTGAAGCCGGCGAACAGCCTTGGGTCATCGGCCAGATCGGTGTCGCCGCCGAAGGCGCTGCCCAGGTCGAGCTGAAAAACCTCAAGGCTCACTAATGCCTAATACCTGTGATGTCGTGGTGCTGTTGTCCGGCACCGGCAGTAACTTGCAGGCCCTGATCGACAGCACGCGGACCGGCGACAGCCCGGTCCGCATCGCTGCGGTGATTTCCAACCGCGCCGACGCCTACGGCCTGCAACGCGCCAGTGACGCGGGTATCGCCACCCGCTCGCTGGATCACAAGGGTTTCGAAGGTCGCGAGGCCTTCGATGCCGCCCTGATCGAACTGATCGACGAATTCAATCCGAAACTCGTGGTACTGGCCGGCTTCATGCGCATTCTCAGCGCTGACTTCGTCCGGCACTATCAGGGCCGCCTGCTCAATATCCATCCGTCGCTGCTACCCAAATACAAAGGGTTACACACTCATCAGCGTGCGCTGGAAGCCGGCGACGCCGAACACGGCTGCTCCGTGCACTTCGTCACCGAGGAACTCGATGGCGGACCACTGGTCGTACAGGCAGTAATACCGGTAGAGTTGCACGATTCGCCGCAGAGTCTGGCGCAACGGGTTCACGCTCAGGAACACCTGATCTACCCGATGGCCGTACGCTGGTTTGCCGAAGGACGGCTGACCCTCGGCGAGCAAGGTGCTTTACTGGATGGCCAGTTACTCGGGGCCAGCGGTCACTTGATTCGAAACTAGGAGATTTTATGCGTCGCGCCCTGCTCTTCGCTTGCGCTCTGCTCGCCCTGCCTTTCGCCCAGGCGGCAGACCTTCAACCGTTCTCCGCCAGCTACACCGCCGACTGGAAACAGCTGCCCATGAGCGGTACCGCCGAACGCAGCCTGACCAAGGAAGCCAACGGCGTCTGGAAGCTCAGCTTCAAGGCTTCGATGATGATCGCCAGCCTGTCCGAGGAAAGCACTCTGACCCTGGACAAGGACACCCTGCTTCCGCAGTCCTACCACTTCGAACGTGGTGGCCTGGGCAAGGCGAAAAAGGCTGACCTGGACTTCGACTGGAACAACAAACTGGTCACCGGCACCGACCGTGGCGACGCGGTCAAAGTCCCGCTGAACCGTGGCATGGTCGACAAGTCCACCTACCAGCTCGCGCTGCAACATGATGTCGCCTCCGGCAAAAAGACCATGAGCTATCAGGTGGTCGACGGTGGCGATGTCGATACCTATGACTTCCGCGTCCTGGGTTCCGAAAAAGTCGAGACCAAGGCCGGCAAGATCGACGCGATCAAGGTCGAGCGCGTGCGTGATCCGACACAAAGCAAGCGCACCACTGTCATGTGGTTCGCCAAGGACTGGGATTACCTGCTGGTTCGTCTGCAACAGGTCGAGACCGACGGCAAGGAGTACAACATCATGCTCCAGGACGGCACGGTCAACGGCAAGACAGTAAAAGGCAGCTGATTCAACGAAAAGCCCCGCAACCGCGGGGCTTTTTTTCGCCTGTCATTCGGTGATCAAACTGAAAACTTGGCCACCATGTTGTTCAGATCCACCGCCAGCCGCGACAACTCCTGGCTCGCGGCACTGGTCTGATTGGCCCCCGCCGAGGTCTGCATCGCCAGATCGCGGATGTTCATCAGGTTGCGGTCAACCTCCCGCGCTACGGCAGCCTGCTCTTCCGAAGCGCTGGCGATCACCAGATTGCGTTCGTTGATCAAGGTGAATGCGGACGCGATTTCCTCCAGCGCCACGCCCGCCGCTTTCGCCAGCTCCAGCGTCGAGCGCGCACGAACATTGCTTTGCTGCATCGAACTGACCGCCGAATCGGTGCCCTGCTGAATGCCGCCGATCATCTGTTCGATTTCCTGGGTGGATTGCTGGGTGCGATGGGCCAGCGCCCGTACCTCGTCGGCCACCACCGCGAAGCCGCGCCCGGCATCACCGGCGCGGGCCGCTTCGATCGCCGCGTTCAACGCAAGGAGATTGGTCTGCTCGGCAATCGAACGGATCACCTCCAGCACTTTGCTGATGCTGTAGACCTTCTGCGCCAGATCCTCCACCTGCGTGGCGTTGGCGGTAACGTCATCCGCCAGCAACTCGATGGAAGACACAGTCTGCTGCACTTGCTCACGGCCATGCTGGGCAATGCGGTCCGACTCCCGTGATGCCTCGGAAGTCGCCACGGCGTTGCTGGCGACCTCTTCAACGGCGGCGGTCATCTGATTGACCGCCGTGGCGGCCTGCTCGATTTCCAGGCTCTGCTGATGCAACCCGCGCGTCGCATCTTCGGTAACGCAGCTCAGCTCTTCCGAGGCCGAGGCCAATTGGCTGGACGATTCCGAAATCTGTCGGATGGTGTCGCGCAGGCTGTGTTGCATGCTCTTGAGCGCATGCAGCAGCCGCGCCGGCTCGTCCTTGCCGATGATGCTGATATCGCCGGTCAGATCACCGCCGGCCACTACCTCGGCAACTCCCAGTGATTGCGAGAGCGGCACTACGATGCTGCGGGTCAGCAGCAGCGCCAGGCCAATGGTGATCAGCGCCGTGATACCGATCATCACCCCGACCCAGACCCGCGAATTGATGAACACCAGTCGCGCTGCTTCGGTGGCGAGGTTGGCATTGTGTTTGTTCAGTTCCACCAGCTCTTTGAGGGTTGCGGCGATGTCGTCGGCCAACGGGTTCATCTGGGTATTGAGAATGCTGGCCGCGTCTTCCACCTTTCCCTGAGCGGATAGAGCCATCACCTGAGCCTGCAACTCCAGATACTTGTGCTCCGCGACTTTGAAGCGATCAAACAACGCTCGCTCTTCTGGCAGCACGATCAATATGTCGTAACGTTGCTGGGCTTCGCTCAGCACACTCCGCAGCTCATTGAGCTTGGCGACATTCTGGTCCAGGGCCTGCGGATCGCGATTGAGCAACAGACGCATGGTCAGGGCGCGCAGACGCAGCATGTCCTGACTCATTTCACCCACCGCCATCACGCTGGGCAGCCAGTTCTTGTCGACCTCGTCGGACTGGGCCCGCATGTTCGACATCTGCAGCAGGGCGAACGCCCCGAGGGCAAACACCATCAGCGCCAACAGACCGAAGCCCAGCCCGGCACGGGGGGCAATATTGAGACTGCGGATACTCATTGCTCTGGTTCCTTCCAAAAGCGCTGCATCAACCCTGCAGCTGGCTGCTTTAGAAGGTATCGGCCCGGCGAAAATTTGCGTAAGACCAAAAGGTGATATCAAAGGGCCTTAATACTTCGAACCCTCGGCATTAACGATTCAGCGACGGTTTTGCCGGACTTGAGCGCTGTTCGCCGCATGATCAACGGCAAGTTAACTGAAAAACCTGAAGCAGGTCGGCAGACGAAACACCGGCACAAGTATTCCTCGACTCACCGGCATAACCTGACGCCCTGCCGCACGCCGGCAAGAAAGTGGAACGCGCCCCTGCGGGAATGCTCTATACCTGCAAGGTCTTATTTGATCGAATGACTTTTCCTACTGCTTGCGAGGTTCACATGACCGTTACCGTCAATACCGTGTCCGCCGAAGGTTTCCGTCACACCGTACAGATCGATGAGCACGAACTGTTTACCGATGTCCCGACCACCGCTGGCGGCGAAGGCTCCGCGCCTGAGCCCCACGACTATTTCGACGCCGCCCTTGGCGCCTGCAAGGCCCTGACCCTGAAGCTGTATGCAAAGAAAAAAGACATCCCGCTCACGGGCGTCGGCGTAGAGGTAAAGCGCGACAACAGTCAGGAACAGAAAGGCAAATACGCCCTGCACGTGACCCTGACACTCAAAGGCGTGCTCACCGATGCCCAGCGCGAAGAACTGCTGCGCGTCGCCGATCGCTGCCCGATTCACAAACTGATGACCACCAGCGAAGTCACCATCGAAACCCACGCCCCACAAGGCTTCGACAGCCAGTAATCACCACGATGACACCGGCGGGTTATGCTCCACGCATCACCCGCCCAGCCTGGAACGCACCATGGACACCCAACCCCTGATCATCCGCCCGCGCGCCGAAGACGTCGAAGGCCAGCCGATCCTGCGTCCGCTGCCGTCAGCCAAATGCCGCAACGTCGGGCCTTTCGTGTTTTTCGATCACATGCTTGAAACGCTTTATCCCGCAGGCAAAGGGATGAACATCCGACAGCATCCGCACATCGGTCTGTCGACTTTGACCTATCTGTTTGAAGGACAGATCCAGCATAAGGACAGCCTCGGCTCGGATCAGGTGGTCAATGCTGGCGATGTCAGCTGGATGACCGCGGGCACGGCAATCGCTCACGTCGAGCGCACCCCCGAACCGCTGTGGGAACAAAGCTTCAAGATGCACGGGTTGCAGATCTGGCTCGCCTCGCCCAAGGATCACGAACAGGGTCCCGGGCATTACAGCCATCACCCCGCCTCAACGCTGCCGGTCAGCGAGAACCTCGGCGTGCAGATCCGCATGATTGCCGGGTCAGGCTTTTGCCTGGAATCGCCGGTGCCGGTGCTTTCTCCGACGCTGTATGCCGAACTGAAGATGCAGACTGCTACCACCCTGCTGATCCCGACCGAATATGAGGAGCGAGCGCTCTACGTGTTGAGCGGTGATGTGCAATTGAACGGGGAAACCGTGGAACCCCACGATCTGGTGGTGTTGCCGGCCGGGGAAGAGATGAGCCTGTTCGCCGAGAGCGACAGCCATGCCGTGCTGTTTGGTGGCGCGCCACTGGATGGGCCACGGCGGATCAACTGGAATTTTGTCGCGAGCGATCCGGCGGCTATCGATGAGGCCCGGCGCAAATGGGCGGCCGGCGAATGGCCGACGGTGCCGGGGGAAGTCGAGCGGATCGAACTGCCGAAATCCCGTAGCGAGCCGACACCGCTGTAAACGAACACTCCCACGCCAGGCGTGGGAGTGCTTTCAACCGAATCAGCCCTTGAACACTTCCTCCAGCAAGTCATGCATCGACTTGAACGCCCGCGCAGCGGTCTTCGCGTCGTACATCATCTTGCCCGGCACATTGGCGTGCGGATCGGTGAACGAGTGCACCGCGCCGCCGTAGCTCAGCAATTGCCAGTCCACGCCAGCCGCGTTCATTTCGTCTTCGAATGCCGGCAGTTGCTCTTTCGGCACCAACGGGTCGGAAGCACCGTGCAGCACCAGCACCGAGCCCTTGATGTTCTTCGCGTCCGCCGGGTTCGGCGAATCCAGCGTGCCGTGGAACGACACGGCAGCCTTGACCGCTGCACCGGTACGGGCCAGATCCAGTGCACAGCAACCGCCGAAGCAGAAACCGAACACCGCCAGTTTCGAGGTATCGACGGCGGCTTCGCCCTGCTTCTGCAGTTGTTCGAACGCAGCCTGCATACGCTTGCGCAGCAGTGCACGGTCATTCTTCAGCGGCATCATCGCCGCACCCGCCTGGTCGCCGTTCTGCGGACGCACGGCTTGCCCGTACACGTCGGCGATCAGCACCACATAACCCTTGGCCGCCACGGATTTGGCGATTTCTTCCGCGCCAGCGCTGACGCCCATCCAGTTCGGTGCCATCAACAGGCCCGGACGCGCGCCTTTGTGCTCGGCGTCGAACGCCAGACGACCTTCATAAGGCTGGCCGTCAATCTGATAGACCACGGAACGTACAGTGACTTGGCTCATTTCTGACTCCTGATGGGTTGAATACCAGAATGAAAAAACCCGCCGAAGCGGGTTTTTCTACAGCTTGATCAAGCGGACAGCTCAACCAGCAGCTTGTTCAGACGGCTCACGTATGCGGCCGGGTCTTTCAAGCTGTCGCCAGCCGCCAGGGCGGCCTGGTCGAAGAGGATGTGCGACAGGTCGCTGAAGCGATCTTCGCTGGCCTCGTTGTCGAGCTTCTCGATCAGCGGGTGGCTCGGGTTGAATTCGAAGATCGGCTTCGAATCCGGCACCTTCTGCCCGCTGGCCTCGAGGATCTGACGCATCTGCAGACCCAGGTCCTGCTCGCCGATGGCCAGGATGGCCGGCGAATCGGTCAGGCGATGGGAAACGCGGACTTCGGCAACGGACTCGCCCAGCGCGGTTTTCAGGCGCTCGACCAGACCTTCCTTCGACTTGGCGACTTCTTCTGCGGCCTTCTTGTCCTCTTCCGAGTCCAGGTTGCCCAGGTCCAGGTCACCGCGCGCGACATCGACAAAGCTCTTGCCGTCGAACTCGCTCAGGTAGCTCATCAGCCACTCGTCGATGCGGTCGGTCAGCAGCAGCACTTCGATGCCTTTCTTGCGGAAGACTTCCAGGTGCGGGCTGTTTTTGACCTGCGCGTAGGTTTCGCCGGTGAGGTAGTAGATCTTGTCCTGACCTTCCTTGGCGCGGGCCAGGTAGTCGGCCAGACCAACGATCTGCTCGCCGTCGCCTTCGGTGGTCGATGCGAAACGCAGCAGACCGGCAATTTTTTCCTTGTTGGCGAAATCTTCTGCCGGGCCTTCTTTCATGACCTGACCGAAGTTTTTCCAGAAGCCCTTGTATTGCTCAGGCTCGTTCTTCGCCAGTTTTTCCAGCATGTCCAGCACGCGCTTGGTCAGCGCCGACTTCATCGAGTCGATGATCGGGTCTTTCTGCAGGATTTCCCGGGATACGTTCAGCGACAGGTCGTTGGAGTCGACCACGCCCTTGATGAAGCGCAGGTACAGCGGCAGGAACGACTCGGCCTGATCCATCACGAACACGCGCTGTACGTACAGCTTCAGGCCTTTCGGCGCTTCACGCTGGTACAGATCGAACGGGGCACGGGCCGGCACGTACAGCAGCGAGCTGTATTCGAGCTTGCCTTCGACTTTGTTGTGGCTCCACGACAGCGGATTTTCGAAGTCGTGGGCGATGTGTTTGTAGAACTCCTGGTATTCCTCATCCTTCACTTCGGTGCGAGGACGGGTCCACAGGGCGCTGGCGCGGTTGACGGTTTCCCATTCAACCTCTGGCTTTTCTTCGCCTTCGGCAGCGGCCACTTCTTTCGGCAGCTCGATCGGCAGCGCGATGTGGTCGGAGTACTTCTTGATGATGTTGCGCAGACGCCAGCCATCGGCGAACTCGTCTTCACCCGATTTCAGGTGCAAGACGATACGGGTGCCGCGCTCTGGTTTGTCGATGGTGGCGACTTCGAACTCGCCTTCGCCTTTCGACGACCAGTGCACACCCTCGCTGGCAGCGGAGCCGGCGCGACGGCTGTATACGTCAACCTGGTCGGCAACGATGAAAGCGGAATAGAAACCCACGCCGAACTGACCGATCAGGTGCGAATCCTTCTTCTGGTCGCCCGACAGGTTTTTCATGAAATCGGCGGTGCCGGATTTGGCGATGGTACCCAGGTGGGTGATCACATCGTCGCGGTTCATGCCGATGCCGTTGTCTTCGAGGGTGACGGTCTTGGCGTCCTTGTCGAAGCTCACACGGATTTTCAGTTCAGCGCCACCTTCGAGCAACTCAGGCTTGGCCAGGGCTTCGAAGCGCAATTTGTCGACGGCGTCGGAGGCGTTCGAGATCAATTCGCGAAGGAAGATTTCCTTGTTGGAATACAGCGAATGGATCATGAGGTGCAGCAGTTGCTTCACCTCGGTCTGGAAGCCCAGGGTTTCCTTTTGAGTTTCCACACTCATGGTCATCAAACTCCAATCAGATGGCATTGGCCGCGACCCAGGTGGTCTGCGGCGGGTTGTTCACTGAATTGGGGGCGGTGTTCAGGATTTCAAGGGCTCGTCGATTTTGAAGTGGGCGCGGGCAGTGGCTATCGGTTCACTTTCGGTGCTTTGCCAGGCCGTGACCGCGACGTTGGCCACCCGCCGTCCCTGACGGCAGACCTGGCACCGGGCCCAGGTATCGCGGAACTGCCCGGCCCGCAGGTAATCGAGGGAAAAGTCGATGATCTTCGGCACACCGGGCGCACCGGTGAAAATCAGCAGATGCAGGGCGGCAGACAGCTCCATGAATCCGGCGATCACTCCGCCGTGGATCGCCGGCAATAAAGGGTTACCAATGTTGTCCTTGTTTGCCGGCAGCTTGAACAGCAGGTCATCACCGACTCGAGCGCACTCGACACCGATCAGTCCGGCATAGGGAATCAACGCCAGCAGCGGCGCGTAGTCACCCTTTTCGTGGGCTTCTTGCAGTTGCTGCTTGAAATCATCGCTCATGGGTTTTCTCCCTTGATCGCGCCACCAAAGCCCTTGGTACCTTTGAGCCCCTTGCCCATGCGCATGAACGTTCCGACGACATGGGCAATGGGGTGCTCGGGATCGTCCTGATAGGCGAAGCCCCGGGCGAAGATCACGTCGGTGGTGACCCGGTAGCACTGGGCGAAACCGTAGACGTCTTTGTGCGGTTCGGCGGCGTGCATATAGTCGATGCGTAAATCCAGGGTCGGGCAGACTTCGAATTCCGGCAGCACGCACAAGGTAGCCATGCCGCAGGCAGTGTCCATCAGCGAGGTGATCGCCCCGCCGTGGACCACGCCGGTCAGCGGGTTGCCAACGATTTGTGCGCTGTACGGCAAGACCACCGTCAGGCCTTCGCTGCTGGCGCTGTGCACTTTCAAACCCAGTACCTGGCAGTGGCGCAGGGCCGAGAGAAAGCGGGTCGCACGCTCAAAAACAGGGTTTTCGGCCATTTGATCATTACTCTTGTTAGTCACTGTTCCCGGTAGTGGAAAGAACAGCAAAAGTTCCATTGCAAAACAAACTTATATATCTGTGAGAAATGAGGAACTTAACCCTTGGGGCTGCGCTCTTAAGGCCAGTAGTTATTTTCCATAAGGAGAAACACCCCATGCGTAAGACTTTAGCTATTGCCTTGATGTTGACCGCTTCCCTCGGTCTCGCTGCCTGCGATAAAAAATCCGAGGACAAAGCTCAAGATGCCAACCAACATGCTGAACAAGCTCAGCAGAAAATGAATGAAGCTCAGGATAAAGTGAACGACGCGGCGAAAGAAAACGCCGAAGCCGCCAAAGATCAGGCCGAATCGAACGCTGCCGCTGCAGATGAAGCTGCCAAGAAGCAATAAGCCGCTTCTCGATGGCAAAAAAGAAAACCCGCCAAGTGCGGGTTTTCTTTTGCCTGTGATTTTTTTGTTATGCCTTGTTAGAGCAATGCGGTTTTAAAAGTCGGACTAATCATCAGCAACAATGAACACACTAAGCCGATCAGCCACACCAGACTGCGCAGTTTGGGAATATCGGCCAGGTAGAACCACAGATAGAGAATCCGTGCGATCACAAAGATAATCGCCAACGTATCGATCAACCATCCCGCCGTTTGCGTGGTATGCGCCATCAGCACACCCACGGCAAACAGGATGAACGCTTCGATGCTGTTCTGATGTGCCGCCAGTGCCCGGGCGCCGTATCCGGTGAGTTGCGCCTGTTGCTGACGCGGCAAGTGGTTGTTGTAACCGCCCTGCTCTTTCATGGCCTTGCCCACGGGCATGCGCGCCACGTAAATCAACAACGCACTGATAAACACACACCAGAACGGAATACTCATCAAGCAGCCTCTTTGATCGTTTCGGGCAACGGCGCCTCTGTAGGGGTATAGACCATTACATCGAGCACGTCGGAATGAAACTCGCGGCGATACAACACCAGTACCACACCGGCACTCATCAGCATGAACAGCCACGGGCTGACGAACCACGCCAGCATGCTCATGCCGAAGTAATAGGAGCGCAGGCCGAAGTTGAACTGGTTGGCCGCCATTGAAATCACACGCGCCGCCCGGGAAGCGAATGCCTTGCGCTCCTGCTCGGACACCTGACGCTCACCGATCATCGGCGCCGAGCCCACCAGAACGGCCGCGAAGTTGTACTGGCGCATGCACCAGCTGAACGTGAAGAAGGCATAGACAAACACCAGCGCCAGGCACAGCAACTTGATCTCCGACATGCCCTGAGAAGCCTGCTGCACCATCGGGATGTCCGCCAGCAACGATACCGCACGCTCCGAAGCACCGAGCACAGTCAGGATGCCGGCCAGGATGATCAGTGTGCTGGAAGCGAAGAACGAGGCGTTGCGCTCGAGGTTGCCGATCACGCTGGCATCGGCGATACGGTTGTCACGCAGCAGCATGCGGCGCATCCAGTCTTCGCGGTAAAGGTGCAACACGCTGGCCAGGCACGCGGTGTCACGGGCCTTCCAGGTGGCATAACGGGTGTAACCGCCCCAGCAGATGACGAACCAGAGCGCGGCAAGCAAGTGGATCAGGTTGGCTTGGATGAACGACATGCAAATTCCTGTGTGGAAGATTTCGGCTCCCCTTCGACGTTAGCCGAAAGGAAAAGACACTGCCTGACGCCCATAAAAAATGCCCCGTATCGATTGATACGGGGCATTTCTGTTTAATCGCTCAAGCCCGCTTGTGACGGGCCGGCAATCTTAGGCCAGGGCCTCGGCGCGCTTGCCCAGCAGGCGGTCACAAACCACTGCGACCACCAGGGTCATCACGCATGGCACCAGCCACGCCAGGCCCTGCTCGCTCAGCGGCAGGTGGGACAGTTGCGATGGCATCCAGTCCGCCAGACCAGCGCCTTTCAGGGCGTCAATCGTGCCGAACACGAACGACACCAGCATCACCGGGCCCATGATGCGGCTCTGCTCATGCCAGAACGCGGCACAGAAACTCAGGGCCACCAGCACGATGCACGGCGGGTAGATCGCGGTCAGCACCGGGATCGAGAACGCGATCAGCTTGGTCAGGCCCAGGTTGGACACCAGCAGCGAAAACGCCGCGAGGATGATGACCAGAGTCTTGTAGGACAGCGGCACGATGCGGCTGAAGTATTCGGCGCAGGCACAGGTCAGGCCGACCGCCGTCACCAGGCACGCCAGGGAGATCAGCACCGCAAGGAAACCGCTGCCCAGCGAACCAAAGGTATGTTGCACGTAAGCGTGCAGCACCGCCGCGCCGTTGGTTGCCCCTGCGGCCACTTCATGGCTGCCGGAACCCAGGCGGAACAGGCTGACGTACACCAGCGCCAGACCGACGCCGGCGATCAGACCAGCGATGATCGCGTAACGGGTGATCAGCGCTGGCGACTCGACGCCACGGGAACGGATCGCGTTGACGATGACGATGCCGAACACCAGTGCGCCCAGGGTATCCATGGTCAGGTAACCATTGATGAAGCCTTGGGAGAACGGCGCAGCGTCGTATTCCGGAGTGGCCACGCCGATGTCACCGGCCGGCAGCGCGAACGCAGCGATGCCGAGTACCGCCAGCGCGATGATCTTCAGCGGCGCGAGGAAACGCCCTACGGTATCCAGCAGACGGCCGGGATAGAGCGAAATGAAGAACACCAGCAGGAAATACACCGAGCTGTAGAGGAACAGCGCCAGCGGGCTTTCGCCGGTCAGCGGCGCCAGACCCACTTCAAAGGACACGGTCGCGGTACGCGGCGTGGCGAACAACGGGCCGACCGCCAGGTAGCACGCGGCTGCCAGTACGCCACCGGCAATCTTGCCGATCGGCGTGCTCAGCGCATCCATCGCCCCGCCGACCTTGGCCAGCGCGACAACGGTGATCACCGGCAGACCGACCGCCGTGATCAGGAAGCCCAGCGCCGCCATCCAGACGTTTGGCCCGGACTGCAAACCGACGATAGGCGGGAAGATGATGTTGCCGGCCCCGACGAACAGGGCGAATGTCATAAAGCCAAGTGCCAGGATGTCCTGACCTTTCAAAACTTTCATTAAGGAAATACCACACTACTGAATCGGAATTTAGAGGGGGATTTCCCTGTGGGGTTAGGGAAATGCTGTCAATCCGTATAAGACTGACCCGTTTAGCGCGTTGCATGCCTTGTGGGCGGCAGACGCAAAAATGGCTGCTAGCCTAACGAATTTGTCTGACAAACGCACTGTTTGAGGGCGAACTATCCGATACGCGACGTGTCCGTGTCGCGTTTTTGCATGTAATTGGACAGGTGCCTATAAATCGCCATCGTCAAACCGAACATCAGAAACGACAAAGGCCACCCGAAGGTGGCCTTTGTTGCTGGAACTAAAAGTCAGCCGAAGCTTACTTCTTCACTTCCCAGCCAGTCAGCTCGGCCAGGGCCTTGCCGATGTCTGCCAGCGAACGCACGGTTTTCACGCCTGCGTCTTGCAGAGCAGCGAATTTCTCGTCTGCAGTGCCTTTGCCGCCGGAGATGATTGCGCCAGCATGGCCCATGCGCTTGCCCGGAGGAGCAGTCACACCAGCAATGTAGGAAACAACCGGCTTGGTCACGTTGGCCTTGATGTAGGCAGCCGCTTCTTCTTCAGCCGAACCGCCGATCTCGCCGATCATCACGATCGCTTCGGTCTTCGGGTCTTCCTGGAACAGCTTCAGGATGTCGATGAAGTTCGAACCCGGGATCGGGTCACCGCCGATGCCGACGCAAGTCGACTGACCGAAACCGGCGTCAGTGGTCTGCTTAACAGCTTCGTAGGTCAGGGTGCCGGAACGGGAAACGATACCGACCTTGCCTGGCAAGTGGATGTGACCTGGCATGATGCCGATCTTGCACTCACCCGGAGTGATCACGCCTGGGCAGTTAGGGCCGATCAGGGTGACACCCAGCTCGTCGCACTTAACTTTCGCGTCCAGCATGTCCAGGGTAGGAATGCCTTCGGTGATGCAGACGATCAGCTTGATGCCGCCGAATGCCGCTTCCAGGATCGAGTCCTTGCAGAAAGGAGCCGGAACGTAGATCACGCTGGCGGTGGCGCCAGTGGCTTCTACAGCTTCTTTCACGGTGTTGAACACAGGCAGGTTCAGGTGAGTGGTGCCACCTTTGCCAGGAGTCACGCCGCCAACCATTTTGGTGCCGTAGGCAATGGCTTGTTCGGAGTGGAAAGTACCCTGCGCGCCGGTGAAGCCCTGGCAGATTACTTTGGTGTCTTTATTGATCAGGACGCTCATTACTTGCCCTCCGCAGCTTTAACGACTTGTTGAGCAGCGTCGGTCAGGCTGGTAGCAGCGATGATGTTCAAACCGCTTTCTGCCAGTACTTTAGCGCCCAGTTCAGCGTTGTTGCCTTCAAGACGAACAACAACCGGGATTTTCACGCCGACTTCTTTCACTGCGCCGATGATGCCTTCGGCAATCATGTCGCAACGAACGATGCCGCCGAAGATGTTAACCAGTACTGCAGCGACATTGCTGTCGGACAGAATGATCTTGAAAGCTTCGGTAACGCGTTCTTTGGTAGCACCACCACCTACGTCGAGGAAGTTGGCTGGCTTGCCGCCGTGCAGGTTGACGATGTCCATGGTACCCATGGCCAGGCCGGCACCGTTCACCATGCAGCCGATGTTGCCTTCCAGCGCTACGTAGTTCAGTTCGAACTTGGCAGCGTGCGCTTCGCGCGGATCGTCCTGGGACGGATCGTGGAAAGTCTTCAGCTTAGGCTGACGGTACATTGCGTTGGCGTCGATGTTGATCTTGGCGTCCAGGCAGTGCAGATCGCCGTCAGCCTTGATCACCAGCGGGTTCACTTCCAGCAGAGCCAGGTCGTGATCCTTGAACAGCTTGGCCAGACCTACGAAGATCTTGGCGAACTGAGCAACCTGCTTGCCTTCCAGACCCAGCTGGAATGCCAGCTCGCGACCCTGGAACGGCTGAGCGCCAACCAGTGGATCGATAGTGGCTTTCAGAATTTTTTCTGGAGTGTCGTGAGCGATTTTCTCGATGTCCACGCCACCTTCGGTGGAAGCCATGAACACGATGCGACGGCTCGAACGGTCAACGACAGCGCCCAGGTACAGCTCTTTAGCGATATCAGTGCACGATTCAACCAGGATCTTGGTGACTGGCTGGCCATTGGCATCAGTCTGGTAAGTCACCAGACGCTTGCCCAGCCACTGCTGTGCGAAGGCTTTGGCGTCTTCTTTGCTGCGAACCAGCTTGACGCCGCCCGCTTTACCGCGACCACCGGCGTGAACCTGGGCTTTGACAACCCACTCGTTGCCGCCGATTTTGTCGCAAGCTTCTGCTGCTGCTTCCGGGGTGTCTACTGCGAAACCAGTGGAAACTGGCAGGCCGTATTCAGCGAACAGCTGCTTACCCTGATACTCGTGAAGATTCATGCTTTTTACCGTCTTCGTTAGGTACTGCGCATTCGGCGCTGCGCTCTTGATGAGTGCCGCGCCACCTGTGACTGCTGCTTGCGTAGCCTTTCCGGATACCCGGTGCAGCTACGCAAGGCTGCGTCCAGCGGACATTCCGCGGTGAGTCTTGCACGCAAGGCTCACGACGGGCCGTACCGCCGTGGTTTCTTATTGTGTGTCTTAACGCTTCTTGCGGTTGGCAATGTGGATGGCGCCGCCATTCACTGCCAGAGCTGCTTCGTGCAAGGCTTCGGACAGGGTCGGATGGGAGAAAACCATCATGCCCAGGTCTTCAGCGCTGGTGCCGAATTCCATACCGATCGCGCCCTGCTGAACCAGTTCTGCAGCGCTCGGGCCAATCACGTGCACGCCCAATACGCGGTCAGTCTTGGCATCGGCGATGACCTTGACGAAACCACCGGTATCGTTGGCGGCCATGGCACGGCCGGATGCTGCGAACGGGAAGGTGCCGACGTTAACTTCAACGCCTTCAGCTTTCAAGGCCTGCTCGGTTTTACCAACCCATGCGATTTCCGGGTGAGTATAAATAACCGAAGGGATCAGGTCATAGTTCATCTGGGCCTTGTGACCCTTGATGCGCTCGACAACCATGATGCCCTCTTCCGAGGCTTTGTGAGCCAGCATCATGCCGCGAACCACGTCACCGATGGCGTAGACGCCCGGTACGGTGGTGGCGCAGTGATCGTCAACGTGCACGAAACCGCGCTCGTCCAAGGTCACGCCGCTGTCGGCAGCCAGCAGATCAGTGGTCACCGGACGGCGACCAACGGCTACGATCAGCTTGTCGAAAGTGATGGTCTGTTCGCCGTTGGCATCGGTGTAGTTCACAACGACTTCGTCGCCGTTCACTTTCGAACCGGTTACGCGAGCGCCCAGCTTGATGTCCAGACCTTGCTTGGTCAGGGTTTTCAGCGCTTCCTTGGAAACAGCGGTGTCCGCTGCCATCAGGAAGGTGTCCAGGGCTTCCAGAACAGTCACTTCTGCACCCAGACGCGACCATACCGAACCCAGTTCCAGACCGATCACGCCAGCGCCGATCACGCCCAGACGCTTAGGTACGGCCTGGAATTCCAGGGCGCCAGTCGAATCGACGATGACTTTCTGGTCGACCGGAGCCGGTGGAATGTCGATCGGACGCGAACCTGGAGCCAGGATGACGTTTTCAGCTTCGATGACTTCAACCGAGCCGTCCGGCTTGGTGACTTCGACTTTCTTGCCAGCCAGCAGTTTGCCGTGGCCCTGGATCGAAGTTACGCCGTTGGCCTTGAACAGGGTGGCAACGCCGCCGGTCAGGTTCTTGACGATGCCGGCCTTGCGGCCAACCATCGCAGCGACGTCCATTTTGACTTCGCCGGTCGAGATACCGTGAACGTTGAAGCTTTCTTTGGCTTCCTTGTATTTCCAGGAGCTGTCCAGCAGCGCCTTGGACGGAATGCAGCCTACGTTCAGGCAGGTGCCGCCCAGGGCTTGCTTGCCTTCAGCATCGGTGTACTTCTCGATGCAGGCAGTGCTCAGACCGAGTTGCGCGGCCTTGATGGCAGCTACGTAGCCGCCAGGGCCGGCACCGATCACTACTACGTCAAATTTCTGCGACATTCAAAAAATCCTCTTTAGCGAAAAGCTTCAAGCCGCAAGCTGCAAGCCAGACTGCCGTTTCCGGCAGCCTGAAACCTGCAGCTCATGGCTGCTTCTATCAGATATCCAGCAACAGACGAGCCGGATCTTCCAGCAGGTTCTTGATGGTCACCAGGAAAGTCACAGCTTCTTTGCCATCGATCAGACGGTGATCGTAGGACAGTGCCAGGTACATCATCGGACGGATAACGACCTGACCGTTGATGGCCATCGGACGCTGGATGATGTTGTGCATGCCCAGAATCGCTGCCTGCGGCGGGTTGACGATCGGAGTCGACATCATCGATCCGAAGGTACCACCGTTGGTGATGGTGAAGGTACCGCCGGTCATCTCGTCCATCGACAGTTTGCCGTCACGGGCCTTCTTGCCGAAGGTGGCGATGCCGCCTTCGATTTCAGCCAGGCTCATGTGTTCGGCGTTACGCAGAACCGGAACTACCAGGCCACGGTCGCTGGAAACAGCAACGCCGATGTCGGCATAACCGTGGTAAACGATGTCGTTGCCGTCGATCGAAGCGTTGACCGCCGGGAAGCGTTTCAGCGCTTCGGTGGCAGCCTTCACGAAGAACGACATGAAGCCCAGGCGTACGCCGTTGTGGGACTTCTCGAACAGGTCCTTGTACTTCGAACGCAGGGCCATGACTTCGGTCATGTCGACTTCGTTGAAAGTGGTCAGCATCGCCATGTTCGACTGAGCTTCTACCAGACGCTTGGCAACGGTGGCACGAACGCGGGTCATCGGAACGCGCTTCTCGATGCGGTCGCCAGCGGCGAACACAGGAGCGGCAGCGGCCGGAGCAGCAGCTTTCGGCGCAGCAGCCGGAGCGGATTTCTTCGCTTCAACAGCGGCAACCACGTCTTCCTTGGTCACACGGCCGTCTTTGCCGGTGCCTTTTACGGAAGCCAGGTTGATGCCGTTTTCTTCGGCCAGCTTGCGGGCGGCCGGAGCAGCGATTGCATCTTCGTCAGCGCCGGCAGCAGCCGGGGCAGCGGCAGCAGCGGCCGGAGCAGCAGCGGCAGCCGGAGCAGCGGCAGCAGCGCCGCCTTCAACGATGGAGCCCAGGACTTCGTCGGACAGGACGGTGTCGCCCTCGCCCTTGACGATTGCGCCCAGCACGCCGTCGGCGGTGGCCAGCACTTCCAGAACGACCTTGTCGGTTTCGATGTCGACGATCAGTTCGTCACGCTTGACGGCGTCGCCCGGTTGTTTGTGCCAGGTGGCAACGGTGCCATCGGCAACCGATTCCGGGAAAGTGGGGGCTTTGATCTCGATAGCCATTGTCTGTGGTTCCTTAAATTCGGTTTCAGGTGCGCGAAGGCGTTAAACGGTAAACGCGTCTTGCAGCAGTTTTTCCTGCTGCTCGGCGTGCATCGATGCGTAACCACATGCAGGTGCAGCAGAAGCCTCACGGCCCGCGTACTCGAGTACGAGAGATTTGTTGAGGTTGCTGATGCTGCGACGCAGGTGGTGCTGGCTGCAGTACCAGGCGCCCTGGTTCATCGGCTCTTCCTGGCACCAGACAGCCGCTTTGGCGTTGGTGTAAGGAGCCAGGACTTCTTTCAAGTCGTCCTCAGGGAATGGGTACAGCTGCTCGATACGCACGATGGCGATATCTTCGCGGCCTTCGGCACGGCGTTTTTCCAGCAGGTCGTAGTAGACCTTGCCGCTGCACAGAACCACGCGCTCGACCTTTTTCGGGTCCAGTGCATCGATTTCCGGGATAACGGTCTGGAACGAACCTTCGGCCAGATCTTCCAGCGTCGAGATTGCCAGTTTGTGACGCAGCAGCGACTTCGGAGTCAGCACTACCAGCGGCTTGCGCAGCGGGCGGATCACCTGACGACGCAGCAAGTGGTAGATCTGCGCCGGAGTCGTCGGCATGCACACCTGAATGTTGTGCTCGGCGCACAGCTGCAGGTAACGCTCGAGACGTGCCGAGCTGTGCTCAGGACCCTGGCCTTCGTAGCCGTGCGGCAGCAGCATGGTCAGACCGCAGAGACGGCCCCACTTGTGCTCGCCGCTGGTGATGAACTGGTCGATAACAACCTGTGCACCGTTGGCGAAGTCGCCGAACTGGGCTTCCCAGATCACCAGCGCGTTCGGCGTGGTGGTCGAGTAACCGTATTCGAACGCCAGTACCGCTTCTTCCGACAGGAACGAGTCGTACAGGTCGAAGCGTGGCTGACCTTCGTACAGGTGTTTCAGCGGAATGTAGGTGCCAGCATCTTTCTGGTTGTGCAGAACAGCGTGACGGTGCGAGAACGTACCGCGGCCGATGTCCTGACCGGTCATGCGGATCGGGTGACCTTCGAACGCCAGGGTCGCGTACGCCATGGTTTCGGCGTAACCCCAGTTGATCGGCAGGCCGCCGGCTTGCATCTTCTGACGGTCTTCGTAGATCTTCGCAACCTGGCGCTGAACCACGAAGCCTTCCGGAATTTCCAGCAGCTTGGCGGACAGTTCCTGCAGGGTCTTCAGATCGAAGCGAGTGTCGTGACGCGCAGTCCAGGCGTGGCCCAGATACGGGCGCCAGTCCACGAACAGCTCTTTGTTCGGCTCTTTGACCAACGATTTCACTACGTGCAGACCGTTGTCCAGCGCGTTGCGGTATTCGTCGACTTTCGCCTGAACACGCTCTGCGTCCAGCACACCGCCCTGGGTCAGACGATCAGCGTACAGCTCACGGGTGGTGCGCTGCTTGGTGATCTGCTGATACATCAGCGGCTGGGTGCCGCTTGGCTCGTCGGCCTCGTTGTGGCCGCGACGGCGGTAGCAGACCAGGTCGATCACCACGTCACGCTTGAACTGCATGCGGTAGTCGATGGCCAGCTGGGTCACGAACAGTACGGCTTCCGGATCATCGCCATTCACATGGAGGATCGGCGCCTGGATCATCTTCGCAACGTCGGTGGCGTACTCGGTGGAGCGCGAGTCCAGCGGGTTGCTGATGGTGAAACCGACCTGGTTGTTGATCACGATGTGCACGGTACCGCCGGTCTTGAAACCGCGGGTCTGCGACATCTGGAAGGTTTCCATCACCACGCCCTGACCTGCGAATGCAGCGTCACCGTGGATGGAGATCGGCAATACCTTCTCGCCGGTCGCGTCGTTACGACGGTCCTGACGGGCACGTACCGAACCTTCGACCACCGGGGAAACGATTTCCAGGTGGGACGGGTTGAACGCCATGGCCAGGTGAACTTCACCGCCGGCGGTCATCACGTTGGACGAGAAGCCCTGGTGGTATTTAACGTCACCGGAACCCAGCTCGACCTTCTTCTTGCCTTCGAACTCGTCGAACAGCTCGCGCGGGTTCTTGCCGAAGGTGTTGACCAGCACGTTCAGACGGCCACGGTGGGCCATGCCGATGACGACTTCCTTGGTGCCGTACGAGCCGGAACGCTGGATCAGTTCGTCGAGCATCGGAATCAGGCTTTCGCCGCCTTCCAGACCGAAACGCTTGGTGCCCGGGTATTTGGTGCCCAGGTATTTTTCCAGGCCCTCACCGGCCGTCACGCGCTCGAGCAGGTGGCTCTTGATGTCGGCGGAGTATTCCGGACGGCCACGTACGCTTTCCAGACGCTGCTGGAACCACTGGCGCTGCTCGGAATCGGTGATGTGCGTAAATTCAGCGCCGATGGTGCGGCAATATGTCTGCTGCAACGCTTCGTGAATTTCGCGTAGGCTCGCTTCCTCTTTGCCGATGAACAGGTCGCCGGCACGGAAGGTCGTATCAAGATCGGCATTGGTCAAGCCGTAATGATTGATCGACAGGTCTGCAGGTGCAGGACGCTGCCACAGCCCCAGCGGGTCAAGCTGGGCTGCCTGGTGGCCACGCATACGGTAGGCCTGGATCAATCGCAGCACTTCAACTTGCTTCTTCTCGTGCTCACTGCTCACGCTGCCGGCGGAAACCGGTTGGGCGCGGCGCTGGTTCTTCGCCAGCAGCACGAAATGATCGCGAATTGTGGAGTGCGAAACATCGGTGGCAGAGCCGCCGTCGGCGGGCAGCTTCTGAAAGTAGGTGCGCCACTCTTCTGGCACAGCGTTAGGGTCGTGCAGGTAGAGCTCATAAAGCTCTTCCACATAGGCAGCGTTTCCACCTGAAAGGTAGGCGCTGTTCCACATGCGCTGCATCACGCTTTCTTGCATGCTTGGTCACCCTCGGTTAGGGGAACACCATCGGTGTCGACACCGAGCAAACTTGCAGAAGTCCGAATGCAGCGACCAAAACAAGCCACTTAGGATCACACTGATAGTCCGGGTACCAGCCCGGATGCCCCTGCTTGTCTCATTTCTTCAAAATAAGAGCCGCAGCTTATGGCTGTTGCTCTGGTTATAGCCAGGGCGCGGGTTGAAGCCCGCGCCTTGACCTGTACGGTGCAGCGATGCCGCTTTTTACAGCGGCAGTTACAGCTTCTGAATCACACGCCGCTCGAAAGCAGCATGTTACGGATGTGACCGATGGCCTTAGTCGGGTTCAGGCCTTTCGGACATACGTTGACGCAGTTCATGATGCCCCGGCAGCGGAAAACGCTGAACGGGTCATCGAGGGACGCCAGACGCTCGGACGTCTTGGTATCGCGGCTGTCTGCCAGGAAGCGGTACGCTTGCAGCAGTGCAGCCGGACCCAGGAATTTGTCCGGGTTCCACCAGAAGGACGGGCAAGAGGTCGAGCAGCAGGCGCACAGGATGCACTCGTACAGACCGTCGAGCTTTTCACGCTCTTCAGGGGACTGCAGACGCTCGATGGCCGGAGCCGGCGTGTCGTTCTGCAGGAATGGCTTAACCTTCTCGTATTGCTTGTAGAAGATGCTCATATCGACGACCAGGTCACGGATAACCGGCAAACCTGGCAGAGGACGGATGACCAGCTTGTTACCTTTGACGACAGCGGACAGCGGCGTGATGCACGCCAGGCCGTTCTTGCCGTTGATGTTCATGCCGTCGGAGCCGCAAACACCTTCACGGCAGGAGCGACGGTAGGAGAAACCTTCGTCCTGCTCTTTGATCAGGGCCAGCACGTCCAGCACCATCAGGTCTTTACCACCGGTATCGACCTGGAATTCCTGCATGAACGGCGCAGCGTCCTGATCAGGGTTGTAACGATAAACACTGACTTTCAACATGGCGGTCACCCTTAATAAGTCCGGACTTTTGGTTCGAAAGTCGGAACAGTCTTCGGCGAGAAGTTCACGGCACGCTTGGCGACACGTTTCTCACCCGGGAAGTACAGGGTGTGGCACAGCCAGTTTTCGTCGTCACGGTCTTCGAAGTCTTCACGGGCGTGAGCGCCGCGGGACTCTTTACGTACTTCGGCAGCAATGGCGGTAGCTTCGGCCACTTCCAGCAGGTTTTGCAGTTCCAGCGCTTCGATACGTGCAGTGTTGAACGCCTGCGACTTATCGTTGATCTTCACGTTGGCGATGCGCTTGCGCAGATCGGCCAGCTGGGCAATACCCTTCTGCATGTATTCGCCGGTACGGAATACACCGAAGTAGTTCTGCATGCAGCTTTGCAGCTCGCGACGCAGGGTAGCGACGTCTTCGCCGTCGGTACGGTTGTTCAGCGCGCTCAGGCGTGCCAGGGCAGCTTCGATGTTGGCTTCGGTGGCGTCATCGTATTCGATGCCGTCAGTCAGAGCTTTCTCGAGGTGCAGGCCGGCAGCGCGACCGAAGACCACCAGGTCGAGCAGCGAGTTGCCGCCCAGACGGTTGGCGCCGTGAACCGATACGCAAGCCACTTCACCTACGGCGAACAGACCAGGAATGATCTGATCCACGCCTTCGGCGTTCTGGGTGATTGCCTGGCCGTGAATGTTGGTGGCAACGCCGCCCATCATGTAGTGGCAGGTCGGAACAACCGGAACCGGAGCAACTACCGGGTCAACGTGTGCGAAAGTCTTCGACAGTTCGCAGATGCCTGGCAGACGGCTGTGCAGCACTTCCTCGCCCAGGTGGTCGAGTTTGAGCATTACGTGGTCGCCATTCGGACCGCAACCGTTGCCGGCGATGATTTCCTTAACCATCGAGCGGGCAACCACGTCACGACCGGCAAGGTCTTTGGCGTTCGGAGCATAACGCTCCATGAAACGCTCGCCGTGCTTGTTGATCAGGTAACCACCTTCACCACGGCAACCTTCGGTAACCAGTACACCGGCGCCGGCGATGCCGGTCGGGTGGAACTGCCACATTTCAATGTCTTGTACCGGCACGCCAGCACGCAGAGCCATGCCGACGCCGTCACCGGTGTTGATCAGGGCGTTGGTGGTGGAAGCGTAGATACGGCCTGCACCGCCGGTCGCCAGCACGGTGGCCTTGGCGCGGATGTAGGTGGTTTCACCGGTTTCGATGCAGATGGCGATCACACCGACGAAGTCGCCTGCGTCGTTCTTGACCAGATCGACAGCGTAGTACTCGTTCAGGAACGTGGTACCGGCTTTCAGGTTGCCCTGATAAAGGGTGTGCAGCAGCGCGTGACCGGTACGGTCGGAAGCGGCGCAGGTACGGGCAGCCTGCCCGCCCTTACCGTAATCCTTCGACTGACCGCCGAACGGACGCTGGTAGATACGGCCGGTTTCGGTACGCGAGAACGGCAGACCCATGTGGTCCAGCTCGAAAACCGCAGCCGGGCCTTCCTGACACATGTATTCGATAGCGTCCTGGTCACCGATGTAGTCGGAACCCTTGACGGTATCGTACATGTGCCAGCGCCAGTCATCGTTCGGGTCAGCGGACGCGATGGCGCAGGTGATGCCGCCCTGGGCGGATACAGTGTGCGAACGGGTCGGGAAGACCTTGGTGATCACGGCAGTCTTGTGACCGCCCTGTGCCAGCTGCAGCGCAGCGCGCATGCCGGCACCGCCGCCACCAATGATGATGGCGTCGAAAGAAATCGTTGGAATGTTAGCCATGAATCAGATACCCCAGAGAATCTGCACACCCCAGACGAAGTAAGCGAACATCGCGACGCCGCATACTGCCTGGAAAAGGAAACGTACTGCAGTCGCGGACTTGCCCAGCGCCATCGGCGTCAGGTAGTCGGTCGCGATGGTCCACATGCCGACCCAGGCGTGAGCGCCCAGGGCAACCAGTGCCAGCAGACTGAAGATACGCATTCCGTTGTGGGCGAACAGGCCATGCCATTGTTCATAGCCGATGCCAGGGTGAGCGGCGAGGTAGCCGATCAGGAAAATGAAATAAGCCGCGAGAACGACCGCAGACACGCGCTGTGCCATCCAGTCATAGAGGCCCGAACGCGAAAGGTTTGTAACGCTGGTTACCATATCCAAACTCCTGCCAGAACGATCAGCACCACGGAAACGGCGATGATCAGTTTCGAGCCCAGGCGGCCGCCTTCCAGCGTCTCACCGATGCCCATGTCCATGATCAAGTGGCGCACACCGGCAACCAGGTGATACAGCAGAGCGGACAGGAGGCCCCATGCTACGAACTTGGCCAGCGGGCTGGTCAAGCATGCCTTCACCTCGACATAACCTTCCTCGGAACCCAGGGATTTGCCCAATGCATAAAGCATGATGCCGAGGCCCAGGAAGAGGATGATGCCGGAAACACGGTGAAGAAACGACGTAACGCCGGTGATGGGGAGTTTGATGGTCCTTAGGTCTAGGTTTACAGGTCGTTGGCTTTTCACGGCTTTTTTTTCACACTGAAGAGCCCCTAACAATCAGGGCAAAGTTGTTGGGGAGTGCACTGGTCAGGTAACCACCACCCAGGGATGCGACCCCCAATGAAAGCAAGCCCAAAAGCCCTTGGCGGTCGGTCGCCGAGTATAGACAGTTAGGCTACTAATGACAACGCAATCGCCTACCCCCAATAGCTGATTGCACAAGTTGTATAAAAGGCGTAAATGGCAGGCAATTTCGAGGAAAAAGTGCGGTTAAAGCCTTCTGGAGCAAGACTTTAGGCAAATTGACATTCGAATTTATCTCACTATAGTGGTGCGGGCCCTGCGTGGGGGGTCTGTCTGATGATTTCAAGCATAAATAGGAGGCCACATGGCTGACAAAAAAGCGCAGTTGATCATCGAGGGCGCAGCCCCCGTCGAGCTGCCCATTTTAACCGGCACCGTTGGTCCCGATGTAATCGATGTTCGGGGCCTGACGGCCACGGGCCGCTTCACTTTCGACCCCGGTTTCATGTCGACCGCTTCCTGCGAATCGAAGATCACCTATATCGACGGCGACAACGGCATCCTGCTGCACCGCGGCTACCCGATCGAACAGCTGGCTGAAAAGTCGGACTACCTGGAAACCTGCTACCTGCTGCTGAACGGCGAACTGCCGACTGCAGAGCAAAAGGCCCAGTTCGTCGGCACCGTGAAGAACCACACCATGGTTCACGAGCAGCTGAAAACCTTCTTCAACGGCTTCCGCCGTGACGCCCACCCGATGGCCGTCATGTGTGGTGTAGTCGGCGCCCTCTCGGCCTTCTACCACGACTCCCTCGACATCAATAACCCGCAGCATCGCGAAATCTCCGCGATCCGCCTGGTTGCCAAGATGCCGACCCTGGCCGCGATGGTTTACAAGTACTCCATGGGCCAACCCATGATGTACCCGCGCAACGACCTGTCGTACGCGGAAAACTTCCTGCACATGATGTTCAACACCCCGTGCGAGATCAAACCGATCAGCCCGGTACTCGCCAAGGCCATGGACCGGATCTTCATCCTCCACGCCGACCACGAGCAGAACGCTTCGACCTCCACCGTGCGTCTGGCGGGCTCCTCGGGTGCCAACCCGTTCGCCTGTATCGCCGCCGGTATCGCCGCACTGTGGGGCCCTGCCCACGGCGGTGCGAACGAAGCCGTGCTGACCATGCTCGATGAAATCGGCGATGTCTCGAACATCGACAAGTTCATCGCCAAGGCCAAGGACAAGAACGATCCGTTCAAGCTGATGGGCTTCGGTCACCGCGTTTACAAGAACCGCGACCCACGTGCGACCGTGATGAAGCAGACCTGCGACGAAGTGTTGAAGGAACTGGGCATCCAGAACGATCCGCAACTCGAACTGGCCATGCGCCTGGAAGAGATCGCCCTGACCGACCCGTACTTCATCGAACGCTCGCTGTACCCGAACGTCGACTTCTACTCGGGGATCATCCTCAAGGCGATCGGCATTCCGACCAGCATGTTCACTGTGATCTTCGCCCTGGCACGTACTGTCGGCTGGATCTCGCACTGGAAGGAAATGCTCTCCAGCCCGTACAAGATTGGCCGTCCGCGTCAGCTGTACACTGGTTATGAGTCGCGGGATATCACCAAGCTGGAAGACCGCAAATAAGACTTGTCTTGCGATAACGTCTTAAGTTGTAACGGGAACGGCCTCCATGTGAATGGGGGCCGTTTTTGTTTGTTTCATCTCAGCGGCCTTTGGGCCGACTGTTTTTTGTTGATTGGGTACATATCCGTTTCTTCGGGTGCTGCCGCTGGCGGTTTCGCTCTTACAGCGAGTCCCTTTTTCAAACGCCAAAAAGGAACCAAAAGGCTTTGCCCCGGCGTACGGCACTTCGCTTAGGCTCAGTGTTCCCTCGCTACGGTGTCCATCAGGGGGCATCGCCTACGGTTTGCTTCGCTGCACCTCCTCTCGATGTATGCGGCTTCGCCGCACGGCGCTGCGCGCCTACCCCCTGATGAACACCTCCGCTCGGCCTGCCGAAGGGGCAAAAAATCAAAAGCCAGAGCCAGAGCAAAAGCCAGATCAAGAGCATCCCCTGCTCACCGCTCTTCACGATGAGCGTTAGCTCGAGTACCGCTTTTGATCTTCGGGCGACGTCGGAAGGCTGAGTGGAGGGATTCATCCGGGGGTGGGAGCGCAGCGACCGTTTGGCGAAGCCAAACACATCGAGAGGAGGTGCAGCGAAGCAAACCGTAGGCGATGCCCCCCGGATGAATCCCGGAGCGAAGGAACCCCGAGCCTCAGCGAGCGGGCCGGACGTAGGAGCAAGCGTTTTTGGTTACTTTTTAGGCGTTTGTAAAAAGTGACCCGCCGTAAGGGCGGAACCCTAAGAAGCCGTTACCGCAGCAACGGATATACACACAAACTAAAACCACCCCCAAGAAAGTCCGATAACCGCCCACAAAAAAATGCCCCAATCTCTCGACCAGGGCATTTTCCATTCAACTCAACCTACAAAGCCTCAGTGCGAAACCGCCCCACTAGCCCCCAACCCAGTCTGCGAACGCACAAACTGCGGGAAGAACAGCGCACGCTCGTTCTCTGCCGCCGCCGACTTGTCGGTAATCGAGAAGAACCAGATCCCGATAAACGCAATGATCATCGAGAACAGCGCCGGATACTCATAAGGGAAGATCGCCTTCTCGTGATGCAGAATCTGCACCCAGATGGTCGGGCCAAGAATCATCAGGCCCACCGCACTTACCAGACCCAGCCAGCCGCCAATCATGGCGCCACGGGTGGTCAGCTTCTTCCAGTACATCGAAAGCAGCAGCACCGGGAAGTTGCAGCTCGCCGCGATGGAGAACGCCAGGCCGACCATGAACGCAATGTTCTGGCTTTCGAACAGGATACCCAGGCCGATGGCCAGCACGCCCAGTGCGACGGTGGTGATCTTCGAAACGCGAATTTCATCCTTCTCGTTGGCCTTGCCCTTCTTGATCACGCTGGCGTACAGGTCATGGGACACCGCCGAAGCACCGGCCAGGGTCAGACCGGCCACTACCGCCAGGATGGTCGCGAACGCCACCGCCGAGATGAAGCCGAGGAACACGCTGCCGCCCACGGCGTTGGCCAGGTGCACCGCCGCCATGTTGTTGCCGCCGAGCAGTGCGCCCGCCGCATCTTTAAAGGCCGGGTTGGTGCTGACCAGCAGGATCGCGCCGAAGCCGATGATGAAGGTCAGGATGTAGAAGTAGCCGATGAAACCGGTCGCATACAGCACGCTCTTGCGGGCCTCTTTCGCGTCGCTCACGGTGAAGAAGCGCATCAGGATGTGCGGCAGGCCGGCGGTACCGAACATCAGTGCCAGGCCGAGGGAGAACGCCGAGATCGGGTCTTTCACCAGACCGCCGGGGCTCATGATCGCTTCGCCCTTGGCGTGAACCTTGATGGATTCGGAGAACAGGGTGTTGAAGTCGAAGTTGACGTGCTTCATCACCATCAGCGCCATGAACGAGGCACCAGACAGCAACAGCACCGCCTTGATGATCTGCACCCAGGTGGTCGCCAGCATGCCGCCGAACAGCACGTACAGGCACATCAGGATACCGACCAGAATCACCGCGACGTGGTAGTCGAGACCGAACAGCAGCTGGATCAGCTTGCCGGCACCGACCATTTGCGCGATCAGATAGAACGCCACCACCACCAGCGAACCGCAGGCCGACAGCGTGCGGATCTGGGTTTGCCCAAGGCGGTAGGACGCCACGTCGGCAAAGGTGTATTTACCCAGGTTGCGCAGGCGCTCGGCGATCAGGAACAGAATGATCGGCCAGCCCACCAGGAAGCCGATCGAGTAGATCAGGCCGTCGTAGCCGGAGGTGAACACCAGCGCGGAAATCCCCAGGAAGGACGCCGCCGACATGTAGTCACCGGCAATCGCCAGACCGTTCTGGAAACCGGTGATCTTGCCGCCCGCCGCATAGTAGTCGGCAGCCGACTTGTTGCGTTTGGAGGCCCAGTAGGTGATGCACAGGGTCGCGCCGACGAACACCACGAACATGACGATCGCGGAAACGTTGAGCGGTTGTTTGTGGACTTCGCCGGTCAGGGCGTCAGCGGCCCAGGCGGCCGGAGCGAACGCTGCAATGCTCAAAAGAGCCAGTAGACGCCGGATCATTGCTGAGCCTCCTTGAGAATCGCATTGTTCAGGTCGTCGAACTCGCCATTGGCGCGGCGCACGTAGATACCGGTCAGGATGAAGGCCGAGACAATCAGCCCGACACCGATGGGGATGCCCCAGGTGATCGAAGAACCGGCACTGATCTTGGTCCCGAGCACTTGCGGCCCGTACGCAATCAGCAGGATGAATCCGGAGTAAAGCCCTAGCATGATCGCCGAGAGTATCCAGGCGAACCTTTCCCTTTTTTTCACCAGCTCCTTGAAGCGCGGGCTGTTCTGAATAGAGAGGTAAATGCTGTCGTTCATTGTTTTTATCCTCGCAGCACAGATTTTTATTTTTGGAACGTATCCACTGTATGCGGCTGCGAGCCGGCTTCCAGACGACCTTAGTAGTAGAACGCCATGGCGTTTTTGCCAATTTCCAGACGGCCCGAAAAAGGTGCGCATCCGCCATTAAAGGAGCGGCAATAAAAAAGGCCACCCGACGTGAATGCCGGGCGGCCCTGGGAAGCGCAGACTAGACGCTTCGACTTATATTACTTGGTCCATTCAGCCACGCGGTCCGGGTGTTTGGCGACCCAGTCCTTGGCGGCGGCTTCAGGTTTGGCACCGTCCTGAATCGCCAGCATGACCTGACCGATTTCGTCTTTGGAGGCCCACTGGAAGTTCTTCAGGAACTTCGCCACTTCCGGCGCCTTGGCATCCAGCTCTTTGCTGCCGATGCTGTTCACGGTTTCAGCCGCGCCATACACGCCTTTCGGGTCGTCGAGGAAGCGCAGTTTCCACTTGGCGAACATCCAGTGCGGCACCCAGCCGGTCACGGCGATGGATTCGTTCTTTTTCTCGGCACGGGTCAGCTCGGCGATCATGCCGGCGCCGGAACTGGCCTTGAGGGTGTAACCGGTCAGGCCGTAATCCTTGATCGCCTGGTCGGTCTTGAGCATCACACCCGAGCCGGCGTCGATGCCGACGATGCGATTCTTGAAGCTGTCGTCGGTTTTCAGGTCTTCGATGGATTTGGCTTTGACGTACTCGGGCACGATCAGGCCGATTTTCGCGTCCTTGAAGTTCGGGCCGTAATCGACGACCAGATCCTTGTTCTTCGCCCAGTATTCGCCGTGGGTCACCGGCAGCCAGGCCGACAGCATGGCGTCGAGTTTGCCGGTGGCAACGCCCTGCCACATGATCCCGGTGGCGACGGCCTGGAGTTTCACGTCGTAGCCGAGTTTCTGTTTGATCACCTCGGCCGCCACATGGGTGGTCGCGACGCTGTCGGACCAGCCGTCAACGTAACCGATGTTCAGGGTCTGTTTTTCAGCGCTGGCGAAAGTGGAGCTCATCGCAAGCACCAGAGCGGCACCTGCGCCTAAAAGTCGTCGCATCTTCATCGTTACTTCCCCGAAATGCTGCGCCCGACGGATGCCGGGCATCGTCAACGTATTGTTATGGTGCACAGCGCCCCCATCACGCCTGACCGCAAACTCGTTCGAACATCAGCGGAGTACTGATGGCTTTGATCATCAACCTGACGCACACAGCGACCTGCTCTGCCAGCGACCTCGAAGCAACGAGAAACGACATCAGAAAGCCATTAACTGCGTCTGAATATTTGACGCCAGACAATCCGCCCGAACTTTGCATGTCAAAAACATGCAGGCCACCAACCCCTCTATAAATGCAGGTAACATGCGTCGCTTTGCAGCCACTCGGCCTGACCATGTCCGCATCCTCCCGCTTCCCTTTTCTTCCTTATCTGTTCGCCTGCCTGCTCGGCCTGTTTGCGCTTTGCGGCTTCTGGTACGGCCTCGGCAAACCGGTGATCCTGCCGGATGTCGCCACCCCGACCCACAAGTTGCAATGCGCCTCCTATACGCCGTTCGACAAGGATCAGTCGCCGTTCGACGTCCCGTTCAAACTGCGCCCGGAGCGCATGGACGCCGACCTCGCCCTGCTCGCCACCCGCTTCGAATGCATCCGCACCTATTCCATGACCGGCCTCGAAGCCCTGCCGGAACTGGCGCGCAAGCATGGTTTGAAGCTGATGATCGGCGCCTGGGTCAACAGCAATCCGGTGGACACCGAGAAGGAAGTCGATCTGCTGATCGCTTCGGCCAACGCCAACCCGGACGTGGTCAGCGCGGTGATCGTCGGCAACGAAGCCCTGCTGCGCAAGGAAGTCACCGGTGCACAACTGGCGAAGCTGATCAACAAGGTCAAAAGCCATATCAAGCAGCCGGTGACCTACGCCGATGTCTGGGAGTTCTGGCTCAAGCACCCGGAAGTCGCGCCGGCGGTGGACTTCCTGACCATTCACTTGCTGCCGTACTGGGAAGATGATCCTTCGAACATCGATGCTGCCCTGCAACACGTGGCCGATGTGCGCCAGGTGTTCGGCAACAAATTCGCGCCCAAGGACGTGATGATCGGCGAAACCGGCTGGCCGAGCGAAGGCCGCCAGCGTGAGACGGCGCTGCCGAGCCGGGTCAACGAAGCGAAGTTCATTCGCGGTTTTGTCACCCTGGCCGAACAGCAAGGCTGGCGTTACAACCTGATCGAAGCGTTCGACCAGCCGTGGAAGCGCGGCAGTGAAGGTGCGGTCGGCGGTTACTGGGGGCTGTTCGATGCGGATCGCCAGGACAAAGGCGTGCTGGCCGGGCCGGTATCCAACGTACCTGACTGGTCGCGCTGGCTGGCGCTCGGCGGTTTGATCTTTTTCGGCACGCTGGTGCTTGGCGGTCGGGTTCGCACCACGGGTTCAGCGCTGGCGCTGCCATTGCTCGGCGCCCTCGCCGCTTGCTCGATCGGCGCCTGGGCCAACCTGGCATGGCTGACCACGCGCTTCGCCAGCGAATGGGTATGGGTCGGCTTGCTGACCGTGCTGAATCTGCTGGTGCTGGCGCATGCCGCACTGACCTTGAGCGCCCGCAACGGCTGGCGTGAGCGCGCCTTCAATGCGTTCGAACGACATGCAGGCTGGCTGGTTGCCGCGGCCGGTTTTGCGGCAGCGGTAATGGTGCTGGAGATGGTGTTCGATCCGCGCTATCGCAGCTTCGCGAGTGCGGCGTTCATTCTGCCGGCACTGGTTAACCTGTGCCGCCCGGTGCCGGTGGCCCGCCGGGAAATTGCCCTGCTGACCTTCATCATCGGTGCCTGCATTGCGCCGCAGCTGTTCCGTGAAGGCCTGCAGAATCAGCAGGCCTGGGGCTGGGCGCTGGTCAGCGGGTTGATGGTGGCCGCGTTGTGGCGCTGCCTGCGGGTTCGCAACCGCTGACCTTCAGTAACTGAAAGCATCGCGGGCGAGCCCGCGATGCAGCACTACCAGTCAGTTGGCGACGCGGGGTTCCCGAACCAATCGCAACCCGGCAATCACCACCGCAAACACCGCCAGCGTGGTGTTGTACAACGCCAGCGCCGGAAACCCGAACACCAGCGCCAGCACCGCCAGCCACCACCCTGCCCGTCCCGGCACCACAAAACCGATCACTGCAGCCGCGACCGCCGCCCAGCCGAGCATCTGGAAATGAATCATCAGCCCTAGGTTGGAACGCACCGAGCATTCCCAGCGGCTCGCCTCATCTACGCAGATGCCCACCCATTGCGCGTCCTCCATGAAGCCATAACGCGCGCCATAACTGGCGGCCAGCCATAACGGCAACAGAACGAGCAGCAGAATCACGGGCAAGCGGCGGGACATGGAACACTCCAATCGATGAAATCGGCGGCCAGCTTAATCGCCTGCCAGCCGTGTGCAAGAACTAACAACTCTTAACTGGTCTTTCGATCCGCGCAAAGTGTATCGTCCGGCTACTATTACCCCGAATTCCGTCTGATTGGTGCCGATGCATGGCACTTTGGCGCTAACCCAGTGGTCATAGCCTGCGAACCTCATTCGGCACCTTCCTTTAAGGGATTCACTCATGCTCCGATCCTTGCGCTTCGCCGCCCTGTTTGGCGGCCTTATCCTGAGTGCGTCCGCGCTGGCGGTGGATATAGATGCCGCCAGTTACGGCTATCCGCTGACCAACCCGTTCGAAGCGACCATCGCCACCACGCCGCCGGACCTGCGTCCGGAGTTGCCGTCGGACGACGACATCAATCAGACCGACCGCAGCGTCACCCTGCGTCCGGAACGCGAGTTCATCCTGCCGGACAACTTCTGGGCAGTGAAAAAACTCACCTATCGCATCGCCACCCAGGACAAGGCAGCCCCGCTGATCTTCCTGATCGCCGGCACCGGTGCGCGGTATGACAGCAGCCTCAACGAATACCTGAAAAAGCTCTACTACAAGGCCGGCTACCATGTGGTGCAGCTGTCCTCCCCGACCAGTTTCGACTTCATGAGCGCCGCCTCGCGTTTCGCCACTCCCGGCGTGACCAAGGAAGACGCCGAAGACATGTACCGGGTGATGCAAGCCGTGCGCGCGCAAAACCCGAAAGTGCCGGTCACCGACTATTACCTCAGCGGCTACAGCCTCGGTGCGCTGGACGCAGCGTTCGTCGCTCACCTGGACGAAACCCGCCGCAGCTTCAACTTCAAGAAAGTCCTGCTGCTGAATCCGCCGGTCAACCTGTACACCTCGATCACCAACCTCGACAAGCTGGTGCAGACCGAGGTCAAGGGCATCAACAACAGCACCACGTTCTATGAACTGGTGCTGGCCAAGCTGACCCGCTACTTCCAGCAGAAAGGCTACATCGACCTCAACGATGCACTGCTCTATGACTTCCAGCAGTCCAAGCAGCACCTGAGCAACGAGCAGATGGCGATGCTGATCGGCACCTCGTTCCGCTTCTCGGCGGCAGACATCGCCTTTACTTCGGACCTGATCAACCGTCGCGGCCTGATCACCCCGCCGAAATTCCCGATCACCGAAGGCACCAGCCTCACGCCGTTCCTCAAGCGTGCGCTGCAATGCGACTTCGACTGCTACCTGACCGAACAGGTGATCCCGATGTGGCGCGCCCGCACCGACGGCGGCAGCCTGCTGCAACTGATCGATCAGGTCAGCCTGTACGCCCTCAAGGATTACCTGCACGACAGCCCGAAAATCGCCGTCATGCACAACGCCGACGACGTGATCCTCGGCCCCGGCGACCTCGGTTTCCTGCGCAAGACCTTCGGCGATCGCCTGACGGTTTACCCACTGGGCGGCCATTGCGGCAACCTTAACTACCGCGTCAACAGCGACGCCATGCTGGAGTTCTTCCGTGGCTAAATATCTCCTGCTGTTTGCAGCGTTACTCTGTGCAGGCGTGGCCCAGGCCGACAACAGCAAAGCCAATGCACCGGTGGTGGTCGACAGTGACGGCTTCAAGGAGCCGCTGTCCAAACTCAAGTTCAACCCGGGCCTGGACCAGCGCGAATTCGAGCGCTCGACCCTCAACGCGCTGAACGTGTATGACCCGCTGGAGTCGTGGAACCGCCGGGTCTACCACTTCAACTACCGCTTCGACCAATGGGTGTTCCTGCCGGTGGTCGATGGCTATCGCTATGTCACGCCCGGTTTCGTGCGCTCCGGTGTGAGCAACTTCTTCAACAACCTCGGCGACGTGCCGAACCTGGTCAACAGCCTGCTGCAGTTCAAGGGCAAGCGTTCGATGGAAACCACCGCGCGCCTGCTGCTCAACACCACCATCGGCATCGCCGGCCTGTGGGACCCGGCCACCGCCATGGGCCTGCCGCGCCAGAACGAAGACTTCGGCCAGACCCTGGGCTTCTACGGCGTACCGGGCGGCGCCTACTTCGTGCTGCCGATCCTCGGCCCGTCGAACATCCGCGACACCGCCGGCCTGGCCGTGGACTACACCGCCGAATCGGCGATCAACTACCTGAACGTGTCGAAAGTCAGCGAAAACCACCCGGAAATCTGGGCGCTGCGGGCAGTCGACAAGCGTTATCAGACCCGCTTCCGCTACGGTCAGATGAACTCGCCGTTCGAATACGAGAAGGTGCGCTACGTGTACACCGAATCGCGCAAACTGCAGATTGCCGAGTAAAACCGGCAGCCACAAAAAAAAGGCCATTCGATGGGTATCGAATGGCCTTTTTCATTGAGCCATAAATCAGCCCTTCAGGGCTTTCCAGAGCTTGCCGACGACCGACACAACAGCCAGCACCACCGCCCCCGCCACAACCCCTGCCACACCATTGAGCAACACCGGCACTGCAAAACCTGCGCTGCCTGCTGCTGCGGCAACGCTTGCGATCCAGTCATGTGCCACCGGCACGCCGTGAGTCAGGATGCCACCGCCGACCAGGAACATCGCCGCCGTGCCGATCACCGACAGGCCTTTCATCATGTATGGCGCGGCGCGCAGGATCGCGTTGCCGATGCGTTTCGCCGCAGCGCCGGACTTCTGGGTCAGCCACAGGCCGAGGTCATCGAGTTTGACGATGCCGGCCACCAGGCCGTAGACGCCCACGGTCATGACGACCGCGATGCCCGACATCACGATCACTTGCTGGGTCAGAGAAGCCTCGGCCACGGTGCCGAGGGTGATGGCGATGATTTCCGCCGAGAGGATGAAGTCGGTGCGGATCGCGCCTTTGATCTTGTCCTTCTCGTAGGCCACCAGATCGGTCGCCGGATCGGCCACGGCCTCGGTCAACTGCGTATGCTCGGCCTGATCTTCGTCCTTGCCGTGCAGCAGCGGGTGCGCGAGTTTCTCGAAACCCTCGAAGCACAGATAGGCGCCGCCGACCATCAACAGCGGCGTCACCAGCCACGGCACGAACGCACTGATCGCCAGCGCCGACGGCACCAGGATCAGCTTGTTGACGAACGAGCCCTTGGCCACCGCCCACACCACGGGAATTTCCCGTTCGGCGCGCACGCCGGAGACTTGCTGGGCATTGAGCGCCAGGTCATCGCCGAGCACCCCGGCGGTCTTCTTGGCGGCCATTTTGCTCATCAACGCCACATCATCCAGAACGGTGGCGATGTCGTCGATCAGCACCAGCAAACTGCTTCCTGCCATGGGTCAGGCTTCCCTGTGTAAAAAAGTGCGCGCAGCATACCGTGCGCCACTCAAGGGAGCGAGAGGCTACGGCACCTGCCAGCCACCGCCCAGGCTCTGGAACAGCGCGACACTGCCCTGACTGAGCAAACCCTGGGTATCGCGCAGATTCTGCTCGGCCTGCAACAGCACCAATTGCTGGGTCAGCACCGCTTGCTGGCTGACCGTCCCCGCCCGCTGCTGCGCCTGCTGACTGCCGAACAACTGCTGATTGCGCTGGAACATCTGATCAAAGGCTTGCGCCTGAATATGCAGATGATTGATCGCCGACAGATTGTCCTCGACGTTCTGCAACGCCCCGAGCACCGTGCCGCGATACGTGGCCACGTCCTGATCGTAAGTGGCCTCGGCCTCTTGCTTGGCCGCCTCGCGGGCACCACCGTCGAAAATGGTTTCCGCCAGCGCCGGCCCAAGGGTCCAGATCCGGTTGGGCACGGAGAACAGACCGCCCAGCGCCGTACCCCGGAAACCACCTTCGGCGGTCAGGCTCAGAGTCGGAAAGAACGCCGCTTCGGCAACGCCAATCCGTGCGTTCGCTGCCGCAGCCAAGCGTTCGGCGGATACCACATCGGGCCGGCGCAACAGCAGATTCGACGGCAACACCGGCGGCGGCATCGGCGTCGTGAAGCGATAGTCAGCGGCCTTGGGCAGATCGAACTGCGCCGGCGCCATTCCCACCAGCACCGCCAGCGCATGTTCGGCCTGCTCCCGCGAGCGCTGGGCGGTTTGCAGCGCCGTGATCACCGTGCTGAGCTGATCCTGCGCCACCAGCAATTGATCGTTGGTCGCCGTGCCCTGAACGGTTTGCGCCTGAATCATTGTCAGCAGTTGCTGATTGATGGCCTGCTGTTGCTGCAACAGGTCGATGTCGATATCCAGTTGCCGCAGCCCCAGATAATTGGTCGCCACACTGGCACCGATGGACAGCCGCACGCCGGCCAGCAATGCGTCAGAGGATTGCAGCGAAGCCTGACTCGACTCGATACCGCGCCGCACCTGCCCCCACAGATCCGGCTCCCAACTGGCCGTGAGGGTGGCGCTGACCGTTTGTTCGACGGTGCTGCCGCTGCTGCCGGTCAAACCGCTGGTGGTACTGCCGCTGGCCCCGCCGCCGACACCGCGAGCGCCGGACAGACCTACGCCGACCGTCGGCCACAACCCGGCACGGCTCGACGCTACTTGCGCCTGCGCCAGCCGATACGCCGCCTCGGCGCCGATGATCGACTGGTTGGCCTTGGCCGAGCGCTCGATCAGATTGTTGAGTACCGGATCCTGATAGGCCCGCCACCATTGGCTGTCCAATGCACCTTGCGGATTGGCCCGGGCGCGCTGCCATTGCGTGCCTTCCTTGAACGAAGTCGGCAGTTCAATCGCAGGCTTGTGATAGTCCGGGCCGACCATGCAACCGCTCAACAACAGGCTCAGCAACAGGCTGGCACCCACGGGGAACAGGCGACGTTTCATTTATCGCTCCTTACGCTTCAGGCGCTGCGACGCCCGGTCCAGCCAAAGGTAGATCACCGGCGTGGTGTACAGCGTTAGCAACTGGCTGAACAGCAAGCCGCCAATGATCGAAATCCCCAACGGCCGGCGCAGCTCCGAGCCATAGCCACTGCCCAGCACCAGCGGCAGTGCGCCGAGGATCGCCGCCAGCGTGGTCATCATGATCGGCCGGAAGCGGATCAGGCAGGCGCGGCGGATCGCGTCCTTGGCGCTGAGGCCGAATTCGCGGCGCTCGGTGATGGCGAAGTCGATCATCATGATCGCGTTCTTCTTGACGATCCCGATCAGCAGAATCACCCCCACCAGCGCGATGATCGACAGTTCAGTGCCGGTCAGCAGCAAGGCAATCAGCGCGCCGACACCGGCTGATGGCAAGGTCGAAAGGATCGTCAGCGGATGCACCAGACTTTCATAGAGCATGCCCAGCACCACGTACACCGACAGCAGCGCCGCAACGATCAGCAACGGCTCGCTGGCCACCGAAGACTGGAACACCTGCGCCGTCCCGGCAAACTGGCCGACCACACTGGCGGGCATGCGCAGCTGTTTCACGGCGTTGTCCACCAGCGCCGTTGCCTGGCCGATGGCGACGCCCGGCGCGAGGTTGAACGAGGCGGTCACCGCCGGGAACGTCCCCTGATGACTGATCGAAATCGCCGTGCGCCCCACGGAGTAATCCGCCAGCGCCGACAGCGGCACCAGCGCTTGCGAGGCCGTGGCACTCAGGTTCGGCGCCGCCGCAGCGCCCTTGGTGGCGACCGCAGCGGTGCCCACCGGCACGTAAATGTTTTTCAGGGTTTCCGGGGACGCCCAGTACGCCGGCGCCACTTCCATCACCACGTGGTACTGGTTGGCGGAGCGGTAGATGGTCGACACCTGACGCTGGCCAAAAGCGTCGTACAGCGTCTGGTCGATGGCCGACATGCTGACCCCGAGCCGGGCGGCGGTATCGCGATTGACCGTCACGCTGGACATCAGACTGTTGTCCTGCTGATCGGTGTTCACATCGGTCAATTGCGGCAAGCCGTGCAGCATCGCGACGACTTTCGGCACCCATTCGTCGAGGGTGCTCTGGTCGTCGGCCGTCATCGTGTATTGGTACTGCGCCCCGCTTTGCCGCCCGCCGACCGTGATGTCCTGCGCCGATTGCAGATACAGGCGAGTGCCGGGCATGTCGCCGAGGGTGTGGCGAATCTGGCCGATGACCTGATCGGCGCCGTCCTTGCGATCCGCCAGCGGCTTGAGGGTGATGAACAATTGCGCACTGTTGACCGCCCCGCCGATCCCGCCACCGCCGCCGACAAATCCGCCGACGGTCGCCACGTTCGGATTGCTCAAGACCTTTTTATTGATCTCGCTGAAGTTCGACTGGATCGCCCCGAAGGAAATGCTCTGCGCCGCGATGATGCTGCCGGACATGCGCCCGGTGTCTTCCTGCGGAAAGAAGCCCTTGGGCACCAGCACATACAGCACACACGCCAGCACAATCACCAGCAACGTCAGCAGCCCCATCAAAAACGAATGCTCGACAACCCAACCCAGCGTGCGGTCGTAAAACCGGTGAAAATACGAGTCCGGATGATCGTCACCCTTGCCGCTCTGCTGCTGTGTGCGCAGCAGCACGCTGGCCAGCATCGGCGTCACCGTCAGCGACACCAGCATCGAAATCACGATGGCCACCGACAGCGAAATCGAAAACTCGCGAAACAGCCGCCCGACTACCCCGCCCATCAGCAGCAACGGAATGAACACCGCCACCAGTGACACGCTGATGGTCATCACCGTGAAGCCCACCTCCCGCGCTCCGGCCAGCGCGGCTTGCACACGGCTTTCGCCTTTCTCCAGGTGCCGCATGATGTTCTCGACCACCACGATCGCGTCGTCCACCACAAACCCGGTGGAAATGGTCAGCGCCATCAGCGACAGGTTGTTGAGGCTGTAACCGAGAAAATACATCGCCCCGAAAGTGCCGAGCAGCGACAGCGGCACGACGATGGCCGGGATCAGCGTGCTGCGCCAGTCGCGGAAAAAGCCGAAGGTCACCAGCGTCACCAGTGCGATCGAAATCAGCAGGGTCACTTCCACGTCGTGCAATGACGCGCGGATGGTGGTGGTGCGGTCCATCAGGATGTTGATCTTGATCGCCGAGGGAATCGAACTCTGCAGGAACGGCAGGTCGGCCTTCACCGCATCCACCGTGTCGATGACGTTGGCGCCGGGCTGCTTGAACACCACCAGCAGCACCGCCGGTTTGCCGTTGGACAGACCGAAGTTACGCAGGTCTTCGACGTCTTCGCTGACGTCGCCGAGGTCGGAAATGCGCACCAGATCACCGTTGCGTTGCTTGACCACCAGCGACCCGTAATCGCTGCCCTGATAGAGCATGTCGTTGGCCTTCAGGCCATAGGACTGATCGCCGACCGACACCGTGCCTTTGGGCAGGTTGACGTTGGACGCCTGAATCACTTGCCGAACCTGTTCCAGGCTGACGCCGTAGCGATTGAGCCGGTCCGGATTGAGCTCGATGCGCACCGCCGGCAGCGCCGCGCCGCCCACCGTGACATCGCCTACACCCGTGGTCTGCAACAGCCGCTGTTCGAGCAGGGTCGAGGCCACGTCGTACATCTGGCCACGGGTCGCCGAATCGGAGGTCAGGCTGAGAATCAGGATCGGCGAATCGGCCGGGTTGACCTTGCGGTAGGTCGGGTTGCCGGACAGGTCGCTCGGCAGGCTGCTGCGCGCTGCGTTGATCGCCGCCTGCACGTCCCGCGCCGCGCCGTCGATGTCGCGATTGAGGTCGAACTGCAAAGTGATGCGGGTCGCCCCCAGCGAACTGGACGAGGTCATTTCAGTGACCCCGGCGATCTGCCCGAACTGACGTTCCAGCGGCGTCGCCACCGACGACGCCACCGTACTCGGGTCGGCACCGGGCAACGAGGCACGCACGCTGATAGTCGGGAAATCCACCTCCGGCAACGGCGCCACCGGCAGCAGGTTGAACGCCAGCACACCGAACAGTGCCAGCCCGACCGCCAGCAACGTGGTGGCGATGGGGCGCTGGATAAATGGCGCGCTAAGGTTCATCGCGCAAGGCCTCGGCCGCCGCTGGACGGCGCCGGGTGAAGCGCTGCTCCAGGCCATGCATGGCGAGGAAAATCACCGGGGTCGAAAACAGCGTCAGCAACTGGCTGAGCAACAAGCCGCCGATGATCGCGATCCCCAGCGGATGGCGCAGCTCCGAGCCGATCCCGGTGCCCAGCGCCAGCGGCACCGCGCCGAACAGCGAGGCCATGCTGGTCATCAGAATCGGCCGGAATCGCAACTCGGCGGCCTGCCGGATCGCCGCCACCGGATCGAGCCCGCCCTTGCGTTCCAGCTCCAGGGCGAAGTCGACCATCATGATGCCGTTTTTCATCACGATCCCGATCAGCAGCACGATGCCGATCAAGCCGATGATGTCGAACTGCGTGCCGGTGATCAGCAATGCCAGCAAGGCGCCGAGCGCGGCGGACAACAGGGTCGAGAGAATCGTCACCGGGTGCACGAAGCTCTCGTAGAGAATCCCCAACATCAGGTACACCACGATGATGGCCGCCAGCACCAGAAACACCTGATTGGACAACGACGCCTCGAACGTCGCCGCCGCCCCTTCCAGATTGGCCTGTACCGACAGCGGCAGGCCGGCCTTGGCCTCGATGTCCTTGAGCCGCGTCACCGCCGCGCCGAGGGTCTGGCCCGGGGCGAGGTTGAACGAGACATCGGCGTAGGGAAACTGCCCCAGACGGTTGATGGTCACCGGCGCGCGAATCACCTGCATCGTCGCCATGCTCGACAGCGGCGCCACCCCGCCGCCGGGAATATCGACGTAGAGCCCGGTCAACAGATCCGCCAGATTGTGCGGCGGATGGTCGGTGGCGATCACCACGTGATACTGGTTGAGCTGGGTGTAGATGGTCGACACCTGACGCTGGCCAAAGGCGTCGTACAGCACGTCGTCGATGGCTTGCGGCGTGATGCCCAGACGCGATGCGGTGGCGCGGTCGAAGTTGAGCTGGATCTGATTGCCGAACTGCATCGCCTGGCTTTGCACGTCGGTGAACATCGGGTCCTGTTTGATCGCCGCCAGCAGTTTGTTGGTCCAGGTTTCCAGTTCGCCCGGGTCAGTGGCTTGCAGGCCGAGGCGGTAACTGGTGGTCGAGACGGTGGCGTCCAGCGTCAGGTCCTGCACGCTGTGCAGGTACAGGCGAATTCCGGCGTCGTCGGCATTGGCGTCGGAGAGCCGGCGAATCACCGCTGCGCTGCTGTCACGGTCGCCGTGGGGCTTGAGGTTGATCAGCAAGTTGCCCTGATTGATCGTCGGGTTGGTCTGGTCGATGCCAACGAATGACGACAGGCTCGCCACCGCCGGGTCCTTGAGAATCCGCGCGGCCAGCCGCTGTTGCTCGCTCTGCATCTGCTGGAAGGAAATACCCGGCGAGGCCTGGGAAATGCCCTGGATCAGCCCGGTGTCCTGCTCGGGGAAAAAGCCTTTGGGCATGACCACGATGATCAACAGCGTCAGCAGCCCGGTGAGCACCACCGAGATCAGCGTCAGCCCGCGATGCAGCAGCACCCAGTCCAGTCCTTTGACGTAATAGCCGTTGACCCGGTCGAAGAAGTCGACCCGACGTTCCTCGTGTTTGTGCTTGAGCATCCGCGAACACATCATCGGCGTCAGGGTCAGGGTGATCAGCGCCGAGATGACGATGGTTACCGCCACGGTCATGGCGAATTCACGGAACAGCCGGCCCACCACATCGCCCATGAACAGCAGCGGAATCATCACCGCGATCAGCGCCACCGACAGCGAAATGATGGTGAAGCCGATCTGCTCCGCGCCCTTGAGCGCAGCCTGCATCGGCGAGTCGCCGGCCTCGATGTAGCGGGTGATGTTTTCGATCATGACGATGGCGTCATCGACCACGAAACCGATGGCGATGGTCAGCGCCATCAGCGTCAGGTTGTTGAGCGAAAACCCCACCGCGTAGGCCACCGCCAGGGTGCCGACCAGCGTCAACGGCACGGTCACCGCCGGGATGATCGTCGCGGCCACATTGCGCAGGAACAGGAAGATCACGATCACCACCAGCAACACCGCCACCGCCAGTTCGTACTGCACGTCGGTGACCGAGGCGCGGATGGTTTGCGTGCGGTCGGTGAGCACGTTGACCTTCAACGTCGCCGGCAGGCTGGCACGCAGTTTGGGCAGCAGTTGTTGCACGCGGTCGACCACATCAATCACGTTGGCCCCGGGCTGACGCTGGATGTTCAGGACAATCGACGGCGTGCTGTCGGTCCATGCCGCTTGCCGAGGATTTTCCGGGCCCTGGGTTGATGAAGCGATCTGCGAAAGGCGAATCGGCGCGCCGTTCTTGTAGGCGATCACCAGATCGCGGTACTCCTCGGCGGACTGCAACTGGTCGTTGGTGCCGATCGAGTACGCCTGATATTTGCCGTCGATATTGCCCTTGGCCTGATTGACGTTGGCCGTGCCCAGCGAGGTGCGCAGGTCATCGAGGGACAGCCCCAGACTGTTCAGCGCCGAGGTGTTGGCCTCGACTCGCACCGCCGGGCGTTGACCGCCGCTGAGGGTGACCAGGCCGACGCCGGTAATCTGCGAAATCTTTTGCGCCAGCCGCGTGTCGGCGAGGTCTTCAACCTTGGTCAGCGGCAACACATCGGAGGTCAGCGACAGCGTCAGCACCGGCGCGTCGGCCGGGTTGACCTTGCTGTAGACCGGCGGGTACGGCAGGTTCGCCGGCAGGAAGGTGCCGGCGGCGTTGATCGCAGCCTGCACTTCCTGCTCGGCGACATCCAAAGACAACGACAGATCGAATTGCAGGGTCACCACCGAAGCGCCGTCGGAGCTGGTGGAGTTCATCGACTTGAGCCCCGGCATCTCGCCGAGCTGGCGTTCCAGCGGCGCAGTGATCGACGAACTGATGACCTCGGGACTGGCGCCGGGGTATTGGGTGAACACCTGAATGGTCGGGTAATCCACCTCCGGCAATGCCGACACCGACAACAAGTGATAACCCAGCAGACCCAGCAACAGTACGGCGACCATCAACAGCGTGGTGGCCACCGGGCGTTCGGTGAAGGGGCGCGAGACGTTCATGGGCTACGCCTCCTATTGCGCGACGACTTTCACCGCCGAGCCATCGTCGAGTTTGTCGGCGCCCTCGGTGACGACCTGCTCGCCCGCCTTCACCCCGTTGTCGAGCACCGCCGAGACATCGCCTGTCGCCGGCCCGGTCTTGATGTTGCGCAGGCTGACCTTGTTGCCGGGGTCGACCACGACGAAGACGAAATCGCCCTTGCTGCCGTGCTGGATCGCCCGGGTCGGCACCACGGGGTTCTGACTCAGGGTGTCGGCCTTGAGCCGGGCGTTGACGAACTGATTGGGAAACAGCGCCTTGGCCGAATCGTCGAACTGCGCCTTGACCTTGATCGTGCCGGTGCTGGTATCGACCTGGTTATCCAGCGCCAGCAGATTGCCGGTGGCCAGCAGGTTGTGTTTGTTGCGGTCGTAGGCCAGCACCGTGACTACGCCTTTGGCCATGGCCTGATTGATCGCACCCAGATCGTCCTCGGGCACGGCGAACACCACGGTGGCCGGGGTCATCTGGGTGATCACGGCAATTCCGGTGGTGCTGGTGGTGGTCACGTAGTTGCCAGGATCGACCTGGCGCAAACCGACCACGCCATCCACCGGCGAAGTGATCGTGCAGTAGCTCAACTGGACTTCGAGGTTCTGCACGCTGCCCTGATCCGAAGCGACCGTGCCTTGCAGTTGCTGCACCAGCGAGGCCTGGGTATCGAGGGTTTGCTGAGTGGTGGAGCCGACCTTGATCAGTTCGCGATAACGCGCAAGATCGCGCACGGCGTTGGCGAGCAGCGCCTGATCATGCATCAGCGTGCCTTTGGCCACCGCCAGTTGCGCCTTCAGCGCCCGGTCGTCAATGCGGGCGATGACCTGGCCTTTGGCGACGTGCTGGCCTTCCTTGAACTCGACCGAGCTGAGAATGCCGTTGACCTGGGTCACCACCGTCACGCTACGGGTCGGGGTCACCGTGCCCAAGGCGTCGATGTAGACCGGCACGTCCTGCAACTTGACCGGGACCGCCGCGACCGGCTCGGCGGCCGGCGGGGGTTTGACCCGGCGCTGACCGGCGCTCAGGTAGAACCACAGGGCAAGCCCCAGCAACAGCACAATGCCAATGATCAACAGGACTTTGCCGCGCCTGCGTCTCGCCATGACCGCCCGCCTCTTGCCCCCGCGTCTGCCTTGACTCTAGCAGCGTCCCGGAAGCCGTCGCGGGGCATGGCGAATTTGTTCAGGCTGGCGACAGACTGACGCGACGAGCGCCACCGACGGGCATTGTTGAGCGCCGCGCGAGGCCGGTGCTACCATGCGCAACCGCCAGAACAGGCAAGGAACCACCGGGTTTATGAGCACAATCCGCGAGCGCAACAAAGAACTGATCCTGCGTGCCGCCAGTGAAGAGTTTGCCGACAAGGGCTTCGCTGCGACCAAAACCAGCGACATCGCCGCCAAGGCGGGATTGCCCAAGCCCAACGTCTACTACTACTTCAAGTCCAAGGAAAACCTCTACCGCGAGGTTCTGGAAAGCATCATCGTGCCGATCCTGCAGGCTTCGACCCCGTTCAACCCGGACGGCGTGCCGAGCGAAGTGCTGAGCGGCTACATCCGCTCGAAGATCCGCATCTCCCGCGACCTGCCGTTTGCCTCCAAGGTGTTCGCCAGCGAAATCATGCACGGCGCCCCGCACCTGAGCGCCGACCTCGTCGAGCAACTGAACAGCCAGGCCAAGCACAACATCGACTGCATCCAGAGCTGGATCGACCGCGGCCAGATCGCCCCGATCGACCCCAACCACCTGATGTTCAGCATCTGGGCCGCGACCCAGACCTACGCCGACTTCGACTGGCAGATCTCCGCCGTGACCGGCAAGGAAAAGCTCGACGAAGCCGATTATGAGTCCGCGGCACAAACCATCATCCGGTTGGTCCTCAAGGGCTGCGAGCCGGACTGAAACCAACACCTCCAGACACAAACAAGCCCGCCCTCACAGAACTTCCTGTGAGGGCGGGCTTGTTCGTTTCAGCAACTATCCGGCGTTAGCCGCTCAGGCCGCCACCCCCGCATCCGCCCGCAGGTCCAAAGCCTCCACAGCCTTGATCGCCACCTGCTCATCGACATCCGACAGATCGCCGCTGATGCCGATCGCCCCCAGTACGTTGCCCGCCTGATCACGGATCAACACGCCACCCGGTGCCGGGACGACGCTGCCCTGCCCCATGCTGTTGAGTGCGGCGATGAACGCCGGGCGTTGTTGCGCGTCCAGCGCCAGCAGGCGTGAGCCCTTGCCCAGGGCGATGGCGCCCCAGGCTTTGCCGATGGCGATGTTCGGGCGCAGCAGGCTGGCGCCGTCTTCACGTTGCAAGGTGACCAGGTGGCCGCCGGTATCCAGTACTGCAATGGTCAGCGGCGCGGCGGAGATCGCCCGCCCTGCGCTGATGGCTTCGTTGACCAGGTTGACTGCGACTTTCAAGGTTAAAGCGCTCATGGTGCCGTCCTCATTTTGTTATTGGGAAAGCCGTTGGACTGCGCTTTTCTGCCGCAGCCCGATGCAACAAATAGAACACAATGAATTATTTTTTTGTATACAATAATTCTCGAAAAGCGCTCCATGCGACGAAAAGCCACAGCAGAACAGGCTTCCGACGAATGAAACAGGCGCTTGAGAAAATGGATTGACCTGCGCCGTCCGCCGTGAATACACTCTGCGCAAAGCCACTTGTATACAATTACAAAACGTAAAGAGGCACAAAACCATGAGCAAAATGAGAGCAATCGAAGCCGCCGTTCTGGTGATGCGCCGTGAAGGGGTTGATACCGCTTTTGGCATTCCGGGTGCTGCGATCAACCCGCTGTATTCCGCCCTGAAGAAAGTCGGTGGCATCGATCACGTCCTCGCTCGCCACGTTGAAGGCGCCTCGCACATGGCCGAGGGCTACACCCGCACCAAGGCCGGCAACATCGGCGTGTGCATCGGCACTTCCGGCCCGGCCGGCACCGACATGGTCACCGGTCTGTACAGCGCCTCCGCGGACTCGATCCCGATCCTCTGCATCACCGGCCAAGCGCCACGTGCCCGTATGCACAAGGAAGACTTCCAGGCCGTCGACATCACCAGCATCGTCAAGCCAGTGACCAAGTGGGCAACCACCGTTCTGGAGCCGGGCCAGGTGCCTTACGCGTTCCAGAAAGCCTTCTATGAAATGCGCTCCGGCCGCCCGGGCCCGGTGCTGATCGACCTGCCGTTCGACGTGCAAATGGCCGAAATCGAATTCGACATCGACGCCTACCAGCCGCTGCCGCTGGCCAAGCCGAGCGCAACCCGCGTGCAGGTTGAAAAGGCTCTGGCGCTGCTCGATCAGGCTGAACGTCCATTGCTGGTGGCCGGTGGCGGCATCATCAACGCCGACGCCAGCGATCTGCTGGTGGAATTCGCCGAGCTGACCGGCATCCCGGTGATCCCGACCCTGATGGGCTGGGGCACGATTCCGGACGATCACCCGTTGATGGTCGGCATGGTCGGTCTGCAGACTTCGCACCGTTACGGCAACGCCACGATGCTGAAATCCGACGTGGTGCTGGGCATCGGTAACCGCTGGGCCAACCGCCACACCGGCTCGGTCGACGTGTACACCGAAGGTCGCAAGTTCATTCACGTCGACATCGAAGGCACCCAGATCGGCCGCGTGTTCACCCCGGACCTGGGCATCGTTTCCGACGCCGCCGCCGCGCTGACCGTGTTCATCGAAGTCGCCCGTGAATGGCAAGCCGCCGGCAAACTGAAAAACCGCAGTGCATGGCTGCAGGACTGCCAGCAGCGCAAGTCCAGCCTGCAACGCAAGACCCACTTCGACAACGTGCCGGTCAAGCCGCAGCGCGTCTACGAAGAAATGAACCAGGTGTTCGGCAAGGACACCTGCTACGTCAGCACCATCGGTCTGTCGCAGATTGCCGGCGCGCAGTTCCTGCACGTCTACAAGCCGCGTCACTGGATCAACTGCGGCCAGGCAGGCCCGTTGGGCTGGACCATTCCGGCAGCGCTGGGCGTGGTGAAGGCCGATCCGAACCGTAAAGTCGTGGCTCTGTCGGGGGACTATGACTTCCAGTTCATGATCGAAGAACTGGCGGTCGGCGCCCAGTTCAATCTGCCGTACATCCACGTCGTGGTGAACAACTCGTACCTGGGTCTGATCCGTCAGGCACAGCGCGGGTTCGAAATGGACTACTGCGTGCAGCTGTCCTTCGATAACCTGAACGCGCCGGAACTCAACGGTTACGGTGTCGACCACGTCGCAGTCGCCGAAGGCCTGGGCTGCAAGGCGCTGCGTGTGTTCGAACCGGCTGACATCGCCCCTGCCCTGCGCAAGGCCGAAGAGCTGATCGAAGAGTTCAAGGTGCCGGTGATCGTCGAGATCATTCTGGAGCGTGTGACCAACATCTCCATGGGTACCGAGATCAACGCTGTCAACGAATTCGAAGACCTGGCGCTGGTCGGCAACGATGCGCCTACCGCGATTTCGCTGCTCGACTGAACGTAACCTGCTCCCTCTCCCTTTGGGAGAGGGTGGCTACATGTCCCTCTCCCCCAGGAGAGGGGACTGATTGCGTTGTGTCAGACATTTTGTTTTAGGAGACCACCATGCCGCGTTTCGCAGCCAACCTGTCCATGCTGTTCACCGAACAGGATTTCCTTGCCCGTTTCGACGCCGCCGCCAAGGCTGGCTTCAGCGGTGTCGAGTACCTGTTCCCGTACGATTTCAGCTCTGCCGAAATCAAGGCCAAACTCGACGCCAACGGTCTGACCCAAGTGCTGTTCAACCTGCCGGCCGGTGACTGGGCCAAGGGCGAGCGCGGTATCGCGTGCCTGCCGGACCGGGTCGAAGAGTTCCGTGCCGGTGTCGATCTGGCCATCGCTTACGCACAGGTGCTGGGCAACACCCAGGTCAACTGCCTGGCCGGTATCCGTCCGCAGGGCGTGGACGATGCCACCGTTGAAAAGACCTTCGTCGCCAACCTCAAGTACGCCGCCGAAAAGTTGCAAGCCGTCGGCATCAAACTGGTGATGGAAGCGATCAACACCCGCGACATCCCGGGCTTCTACCTGAACAACACGGCGCAGGCCCTGTCGATTCGCGAGCAGGTCGGCAGCGCCAATCTGTTCCTGCAATACGACATCTATCACATGCAAATCATGGAAGGCGATCTGGCCCGCACCCTGCAATCGCACCTGGCCGAGATCAACCATGTGCAGTTGGCCGACAACCCGGGCCGCAACGAGCCGGGCACTGGCGAGATCAACTACCGCTTCCTGTTCGAACACCTGGATCGCATCGGTTATCAGGGCTGGGTCGGCTGCGAGTACAAACCGCTGACCACCACTGAAGCGGGCCTCGGCTGGCTGAAATCCCACAACGCGATCTGACCCCCTATTTGCTTGAGCAAGACAAAAACAAGAGGAATTTCTCATGGCTAAAATCGGATTTATCGGCACCGGCATCATGGGCCACCCAATGGCTTCGAACCTGCAGAAAGCCGGTCACAGCCTGTTCCTGTCGGCACACCACGACGCCGCCCCTGCCGACCTGGTTGCCGCTGGCGCCGTGGCTCTGGCCAACCCGAAAGAAGTGGCCCAGGAAGCCGAATTCATCATCGTCATGGTGCCGGATACCCCGCAGGTCGACGACGTGCTGTTCCGCGCCGACGGCGTTGCGGCCGGCATCGGCAAAGGCAAAGTGGTGATCGACATGAGCTCGATCTCGCCGACCGCCACCAAGGCTTTCGCCGCGAAGATCAACGAAAAAGGCGCGCAGTACCTCGACGCTCCGGTGTCGGGTGGTGAAGTCGGTGCCAAGGCTGCGACCCTGAGCATCATGGTCGGTGGCGATGCCGATGCCTTCGAACGCGCACTGCCGCTGTTCCAGGCCATGGGCAAGAACATCACTCTGGTCGGTGGCAATGGCGACGGTCAGACCGCCAAGGTCGCGAACCAGATCATCGTCGCCCTGAACATTCAGGCCGTTGCCGAAGCCCTGCTGTTCGCTTCGAAAAACGGTGCCGATCCGGCCAAGGTGCGTGAAGCGCTGATGGGTGGTTTCGCCTCCTCGAAGATCCTCGAAGTGCACGGCGAGCGCATGATCAAAGGCACCTTCGATCCGGGCTTCCGCATCAGCCTGCACCAGAAGGACCTGAACCTGGCCCTGCAAGGCGCCAAGGAGCTGAACATCAACCTGCCGAACACCGCCAATGCCCAGCAAGTGTTCAGCACCTGCGCGGCCATCGGTGGCAGCAACTGGGACCACTCGGCGCTGATCAAGGGCCTGGAACACATGGCCAACTTCTCGATTCGCGACAAGAAGTAAGCCCTGCCCCGCCCCCGGTGTGGAAGCAGCCCTGCTTCCACACTGGACCGAGTTGCCCTTCCAATAACAAGAATTCCGGGAGCCCGCCATGTCGGTCGATCCGCAACAACTGCTGCGCGAGCTGTTTGCCACAGCCATCGACGCGGCCCATCCGAACCAGGTCCTCGAAGCCCATCTGCCGGCCGATCGCACAGGTCGCGTGATCGTCATCGGCGCCGGCAAGGCTGCCGCTGCCATGGCGCAAGTGGTCGAGCGCTGCTGGGAAGGCGAAGTCTCGGGCCTTGTGGTGACCCGCTACGGTCACGGCGCCCCGTGCGAAAAAATCGAAGTGGTCGAAGCCGCGCATCCGGTCCCGGACGCTGCCGGTCTGGCCGTGGCCAAACGCGTGCTGGAACTGGTCAGCAACCTGACCGAAGACGACCGCGTGATCTTCCTGCTGTCCGGCGGCGGTTCTGCCCTGCTGGCGCTGCCGGCCGAAGGCATCACCCTGGCCGACAAACAGTCGATAAACAAAGCCCTGCTCAAATCCGGCGCGACCATCGGCGAGATGAACTGCGTGCGCAAGCACCTCTCGGCGATCAAGGGCGGACGCCTGGGCAAGGCCTGCTGGCCGGCGACTGTTTATACCTACGCGATTTCCGATGTACCGGGCGACCTCGCCACGGTCATCGCCTCCGGCCCGACCGTGGCCGACCCGAGCACCAGCGCCGAAGCGCTGGCCATCATCAAGCGCTACGGCATCGAGATCCCGGCTTCCGTGCGCACCTGGCTGCAAAGCCCGGAATCGGAAACCGTCAAACCCGGCGATCCGAGCCTGGCCCGCAGTCATTTCCAACTGATCGCCCGCCCTCAGCAATCGTTGGATGCGGCGGCGGTGAAATGCCGTCAGGCCGGTTTCAGCACGCTGATCCTTGGTGACCTGGAAGGCGAATCCCGCGAAGTGGCGAAAGTCCACGCCGGCATTGCCCGCCAGATCATCCATCACGGCCAGCCGCTGGCAGCACCGTGCGTGATTCTCTCCGGCGGCGAAACCACCGTGACCGTGCGCGGCAATGGCCGTGGCGGACGCAACGCCGAATTCCTCCTCAGCCTCACCGACAGCCTCAAGGGCCAGCCCGGCGTCTATGCGCTGGCCGGTGACACCGACGGCATCGACGGCTCGGAGGACAACGCCGGCGCGATCATGACCCCGGACAGCTACGCCCGCGCCGCCGCCCTGGGCCTGAGCGCCAGCGACGAGCTGGATAACAACAACGGCTACGGCTACTTCGCGGCGCTCGATGCGCTGATCGTCACTGAGCCGACCCGCACCAACGTCAACGACTTCCGCGCCATCCTGATCCTCGAGAGCTCTAAATCATGACGCCTGACAAAAAGGTCAAAATCCTCGCCACCCTCGGGCCTGCCGTCGACGGCATCGAAGACATCCGCGAGCTGGTCGAGGCCGGGGTCAACATCTTCCGCCTCAACTTCAGCCACGGCGATCACGCCGACCACGCCAAGCGCTATCAGTGGATCCGCGAAGTCGAGCGCCAGCTCAACTATCCGCTCGGGATCCTGATGGACCTGCAAGGGCCGAAACTGCGGGTCGGCAAGTTCGCTGACGGCAAGGTTCAACTGCATCGCGGCCAGGCCTTCCGCCTCGATCTGGACGCAACACCGGGCGACGAACGCCGGGTGAACCTGCCGCATCCGGAGATCATCGCGGCGCTGGAAGCCGGGATGGACCTGCTGCTCGATGACGGCAAACTGCGCCTGCGGGTCGTCACCAAATACTCCGACGCCATCGACACCACCGTGCTCAACGGTGGCGAGCTGTCGGACCGCAAAGGCGTGAACGTGCCGCAAGCGGTGCTCGATCTGAGCCCGCTGACCACCAAGGATCGCCGCGACCTGAGCTTCGGTCTGGAGCTGGGTGTGGACTGGGTCGCGCTGTCGTTCGTGCAGCGTCCGCAAGACATCATCGAGGCCCGCGAGCTGATCGGTGACAAGGCGTTCCTGATGGCGAAAATCGAGAAGCCGTCGGCCGTCGAGCAACTGCGCGAAATCGCCGAGCTGAGCGACGCGATCATGGTTGCCCGCGGCGACCTGGGCGTGGAAGTGCCGGCCGAAAGCGTGCCGCAGATCCAGAAAAACATCATCACCACCTGCCGCCAGCTCGGCAAACCGGTGGTGGTGGCAACGCAGATGCTCGAGTCGATGCGCTTCTCGCCGGCGCCGACCCGCGCCGAAGTCACGGACGTTGCCAATGCCGTGGCCGAAGGTGCCGATGCGGTGATGCTGTCGGCCGAAACCGCGTCCGGCGAATACCCGCTGGAAGCCGTGCAGATGATGAGCAAGATCATCCGCCAGGTGGAGAACGGTCCGGACTACCAGACCCAGCTCGACGTCAGCCGGCCAAAAGCCGAGGCGACCGTGTCCGATGCGATCAGCTGCGCGATCCGCCGGATCAGCAACGTGCTGCCGGTGGCGGTGCTGGTCAACTACAGCGAGTCCGGCGCATCGAGTCTGCGTGCGGCGCGGGAGCGGCCAAAAGCGCCGATCCTCAACCTGACGCCGAACCTGCAGACCGCCCGCCGCTTGAGCGTGGCGTGGGGCATTCATTCGGTGGTCAATGATCGCCTGCGTCAGGTGGATGAAGTGTGCTCGACGGCGCTGGAAATCGCTCAGGCTCAAGGAATGGCCGAGCGTGGCGATACGTTGCTGATCACCGCGGGTGTGCCGTTTGGGCAGCCGGGGTCGACTAATTCGCTGCGGATCGAAACATTGATTTAAGCAACACCTGTGTGGCGAGGGAGCGTGCTCCCGTCGCTCGGCATGACGGTTTCCACAAGAGACACCGCATTCACCGGGCATGAGCTTCCTCGCCACAGCTTCAAGCAAGACCTTTTGATTGTCCTACTGCCCAGATTTCCCAGACATGCCTGCCAACCATTTCAACACCCACTGCCCTGACTGGGCCGAAGCCTTGCTCAACGGCTTCAGTCAAATCTTCCTCCAGCGCCATCCGCTGTGTGGCCTGCTGTGCCTTTTGGCCATTTTATTCACCGCGCCGGTGCTGTTCGCCGGCGCGCTGCTCGGCGCGGTCGCCGGTTTGCTCACTGCGCAACGCCGCAACTACGCCAAGGCTGATCGCCAGGCCGGACTGTTCAGCTACAACGGCGTGCTGGTCGGCCTGTTGCTGAGCCTGTATTTCCCCTGGTCGCCGATGTTGCCACCGTTGATTCTGGCGGCCGGTGGCCTGAGCGCGATGATCACGCAGCAGTGGCTCAAACGCGCGCGTCTCACCGAGTACCTGCCCGCCTACACCGCGCCGTTCGTGCTGCTGAGCTGGGTATTCCTGTGTTTCGCCGAGCCTTCGACGCCGGCTCCGGCGCTTGAACTGAACACGCTGAACCTGCTCGGTGCCGCCCTGAAGGGGCTGGGCCAGGTGATGTTCCTCGACCACCCGCTGGCCGGTGCATTGATCGCTGCCGGTCTGCTGATCGCCGATCGCCGGGCATTTGCCTGGGCAATGGCGGCCTCGGCGATTGGTCTGGGTTCCAGCCTGTTGCATCACGACAGCCAGGTCGCGCTGCTCGGTCTGGGGGGTTACAACGCGGTGCTCGCCGCCCTCGCCTTCAGCGCCCAACGCCAGCGACCGTGGCTGCCGCTGTTTGGCATCGGCCTGGCGCTGCTGGTGACACCGCTGTTCGGTGCCCTGGGCCTGGCGACCCTCACCGCACCGTTCATTCTCGCCTGCTGGCTGCTGCGCACCGGCATTCGCCTGATGCGCCAACCCGAGTTGAACGCGGCGCCTTGCGCTGACGGGGAGAATCAACCTAGGCTGCGCTGATTTATGGCCAGGGCGATTCGCATGAACGGCAACAACACGTGGCGTGATCGCCTGTACGTGATCATCTTCCAGACTGACACAGTAGCGGGACGTCGTTTCGACAAGACCCTGCTGCTGATCATCCTCGCCAGTCTGGTGACGGTGATCCTCGACAGCATCGATGACGTCCACCAGAACTATGCCGATGTGCTGGCGTACATCGAGTGGGGCTTCACCGTCATCTTTCTCGGCGAGTACCTGCTGCGCTTGTACTGCTCGCCCAAACCGTTGCGCTACGCCTTCAGTTTCTACGGGCTGGTGGACCTGCTGGCGATCGTGCCCGGCATCCTCGCGCTGTATTACAGCGATGCCCAGTACCTGCTGATCATCCGGGTGATCCGGATGCTGCGGATCTTCCGTGTACTCAAGCTCGGCCCCTATCTGAAGCAGGCACATTACCTGCTCGACGCCCTGCGCGGCAGCAAGCAGAAAATCCTCGTATTCCTGCTCAGCGTCTGCACTCTGGTCACAGTGTTCGGCACCCTGATGTACGTGGTCGAAGGCCCGGAACATGGCTTCACCAGCATTCCCAAAGGCATCTATTGGGCTATCGTGACCCTGACCACCGTGGGTTACGGCGACATCGTGCCGAGGACCATTCTGGGCCAGGTGATTTCGTCGCTGGTGATGATTACCGGTTATTCGATCATCGCCGTACCCACGGGGATTTTCACCGCCGAACTGGCCACCGCCATGCGTGGCGGTCAGCTGCAGCACGACTGCCCGGTGTGCAAGAAAAACAGCCACGAACACGAAGCCTCGTTCTGCTCCCGTTGCGGCAATGCGCTGTTCAAGAAAATGGAATAAGCAAAGTTCTTTTTAATCTTTAAGCGACTATGCGCGCCCCGCTATAGTCGCTGGCAAATGGCCTCACCTTTGTAAAAACACCCCCACAGAACAAGGAATGCGCAGTGAAAAAACTCTTTGGCGCCTCACTTCTCGCCGCTGGTCTTGCCTTCGGCAGCGTGGCTCAGGCCGCACCGACCCTGCTTAACGTGTCCTACGACGTGATGCGCGATTTCTACAAAGACTACAACACTGCGTTCCAGAAACACTGGCAGGCCGAACACAACGAAAACATCACCGTACAGATGTCTTTCGGCGGTTCGAGCAAGCAAGCCCGCTCGGTGATCGACGGCCTGCCGGCTGACGTGATCACCATGAACATGGCGACCGACATCAATGCCCTGGCCGACAACGGTCAACTGGTTCCAAAGGACTGGGTCACCCGTCTGCCGAACAACAGCGCGCCATTCACCTCCGCCACCGTGTTCATCGTGCGCAAGGGCAACCCGAAAGCCCTGAAAGACTGGCCGGACCTGCTCAAAGACGGCGTGCAGGTGATCGTGCCGAACCCGAAAACCTCGGGTAACGGCCGCTACACCTACCTGTCGGCCTGGGGCTATGTGCTAAAAAACGGCGGTGATGAGAACAAGGCGAAAGACTTCGTCGGCAAGCTGTTCAAGCAGGCCCCGGTGCTGGACACCGGTGGCCGTGCCGCCACCACCACGTTCATGACCAACCAGATCGGCGACGTGCTGGTGACCTTCGAGAACGAAGCCGAAATGATCGCCCGCGAGTTCGGCCGCGACCAGTTCGAAGTCATCTACCCGAGCGTCTCCGCCGAAGCCGAGCCACCGGTGTCGGTAGTCGACAAAGTTGTCGAGAAGAAAGGCTCCCGCGCCGCCGCCGAGGAATACCTGAAGTACCTGTGGTCGCCGGAAGGTCAGGAAATCGCTGCCGCCAACTACCTGCGCCCACGTGACCCGGCGGTACTGGCCAAGTACACCGACCGTTTCCCGAAAGTCGACTTCCTGTCGGTCGAGAAAACCTTCGGCGACTGGCGCACCGTGCAGAAGACCCACTTCAACGACGGCGGGATCTTCGACCAGATCTACAACGGCCAGTAAGGCGTGAGCTGACATGAAAAAGGCGACCTGAAGAGGTCGCCTTTTTTGTGGCCGGCTACATGGGCGGCTTGACGCCATCCTTCCCCGCCGAGATCGATTGCGCGGTCAATGTGCCGTCCGCGCTCTGGGTCACGAAGGTCACAATCTTCACGCCAACCTTGAGCAGGCTGCGATCGCCCGGCGTCAGGTTGACGATCGGCACGTCCTCCGGCACCAGGATCTTCTGCTGGCCGCCCTTGTAGTTGACGGTCAGCACCCGGCCGTTGCTCACCACCAGATCGCCGACGCTGCCATTGGTCATGCTGCTGCCCTTGGCCAGGTCGAATGGTCGATGACCATCGCCGCTGCCGGCCAGCTCCGGCGGGAAGACGTGAACCTCCAGCGCCTTGAGCGTGCCATCCTCCTGGGGAATGGCTGCCGAACCAATGTAGCTGCCGGGCTTGATGTCTTCGATGTTGGCCAGGGTGACAGCGCGGACCTTGGTGTCCGGGGTCAACTGGACCACTACGTTTTCGCCCGTGTTGACGTGCACTTTGAGGGAGTCGGAGCCGACCCCGGTGATTTCGCCGCGTATGCCCATGCGCATGCCCGGGGCTTCGCCGGCGTAGACGCTGCCGGCACTCAGTAAGCCGATCATCAAAAGTGTCGTGGTGTGGCGAAGCAACTGACGAAACATCGCAATCCTCCCGTTGAGTGCACATGGAAATCCAGACGCAACATAAGCACGCTATCGAACAAGATGTAAGTGAATGTATCATCGTCCCTCTTCGGTCGGACGCAAGGTTCGCCGATGGACGACGGATTGTTCGACGCGATCTATTCCGCAACGGAATAACTGATATCGATCCAGGGCTTCTACCGCCCGCCCGTTTCGTCCCTTAGCCTCACCGCATTCCTTTTCGCTGGATCGAGAAACCCTATGACCGCCACAACTCACGCAATGACCCGAGGCATGGTGCTGCTGTTCGCTTTCTGCTGCGGCGCCATCGTTGCCAACATCTACTATGCCCAGCCGATCATCGGTCTGATTGCCCCGGACATCGGCCTGACCGACACCATGGCCAGTTTCATCGTGTCGCTGACCCAGATCGGTTATGCGCTGGGGCTGTTCTTCCTGGTGCCGCTGGCGGATCTGCTGGAAAATCGCCGTCTGATGATCATCACCACGGTGGTGGCGATTGCCAGCCTGCTGGGCGCGGCGTTTACCGATCAGCCCAACGTGTTCCTGTTGATTTCGCTGCTGGTGGGTTTCAGTTCGGTGTCGGTGCAGATCCTGATTCCGCTGGCGGCACATCTGGCGCCGGAAGAGTCACGTGGCCGGGTGGTCGGCGGGATCATGGGTGGTCTGCTGCTGGGCATTCTGCTGGCACGTCCGGTGTCGAGCGTCGTCGCCGACCATTTCGGCTGGCGGGCAATGTTCATGATCGCGGCGGCGTTGATGGCGGCGATCAGCATCGTGCTGGCCCTGACCGTGCCCAAGCGCCAACCGGATCACAGCGCTTCCTACGGCCAGTTGATCGGCTCGCTGTGGACGCTGCTGCGCCAGCAACCGGTGCTGCGTCAGCGGGCGTTCTACCAGGCCTGCATGTTCGCCACCTTCAGCCTGTTCTGGACCGCCGTGCCGCTGGAACTGGCGCGCAACCATGGCCTGTCCCAGAGTGAAATCGCGATCTTCGCCCTGGTCGGCGCCATCGGTGCCATCGCCGCCCCGATCAGCGGACGCCTGGCCGACGCCGGCCACACCCGCGTCGCCTCGCTGCTGGCCATGCTGTTCGCCAGCCTGAGCTTCCTGCCAGCGTTCATTCACCCGGCCTACAGCGTGATCGGCCTGGCCGTGACCGGCGTGGTACTCGACTTCTGCGTGCAGATGAACATGGTGCTCGGCCAGCGCGCGGTCTACTCCCTCGATGCCAAAAGCCGCGGCCGCCTCAACGCGCTGTACATGACCAGCATCTTCATCGGCGGCGCCTTCGGCTCGTCAGTGGCCAGTGCGGTGTACGAACACGGCGGCTGGCTGTGGATCGTGATTGTTGGCAGTGCGTTTCCGCTGCTGGCGCTGGTGCGGTTTCTGAGTGCGTCCCAGAAAGCAGTGATGGCGACTGCTTGAAAGGTACGAGGCGCTGCCAACCGGCAGCGCCCGACGCTCAATGCCGGACCAGTTTTTCCATGGCAGCATCCGCCAGAAAGGATGAACGGCTTTTGACGTTGTGCTCGCGCACATAGCGGTCGATACGCTGGATGACATAACCGGGCAACGTCACGTTGACCTTTTCGGTCTTGCCCATGTACGGCGAGATGTCCAGCTCCAGCATGCCCCAGCCCATGTCGGCAAATTCCGGGTTGTTGCGGTGGGTGGCCGCCGAGGTCGGCATCGGAATCGGATCACCATCCGCCGCGATCTCCTGCAGCATGATGTGGGCAATCTCGACGGCTGCGTTGTAGGCATCCTCAAACGTATCACCGGCCGTTACCGCGCCGGGAATATCGGGGATCTGAATACCGATGGCGGTATTCTCGTCGCCCCACTCGATGCAGATTGGGTATTGCATTACGAATCTCCTGTGTCACTGGCTGGCGGGTTGTATAACCCGGCGCGCCTCCTGATGCTCTTGACCGTCCCGACCGGCAAATCCTTCTTCGGATGAGGAACGGGAATCGTGTAAGGGTTGTAACGGTGCGTGAAGATGTGATGACTGCCGGTAATCCGATCCAGCGTCCAGCCTGCTTCCTCCAGCTCCTTGATCAATAACCTGCTCTGCACCAACCGCCTCCTTGCTTCGGCTCAACAAAAGTAACTCTAGAGTTATCTTTACTCAAGCACATAAATCCGCAGGACGACGTTCGGTTGTTTTGCAGCATGTGATTGATGCACTGTCCTCGGACCCGATTAAACTCGGCTGCCATGCTTGCTCCTCTCTATTCTCAAGGACCGCCGATGGACCGCCTCGCCGCCATGGAAACCTTCGTCTACGTCGTGGAAACCGGCTCGTTTTCCGCCGCCGCCCGGCGGTTGAATATCGGTCAGCCGGCCGTGTCGAAAACCATCGCCCAACTCGAAACCCGCCTCGGCGTGCGCCTGCTGTTGCGTTCGACCCGAGGCCTGACGCCGACCGAAGCGGGCGTGGCCTTTTTCGAGCGAGCCAGGCGTGCGCTCGAAGAAGCCGACGAGGCCGACAACGCTGCCCGAGGCGTGGCGGGCGGTCTGAGCGGCAATCTGCGGGTCAGCACTGCCGTGACCTTCGGCCGGATGCATGTGGTGCCGCACCTGGGGCCATTTCTCGATCAGCACCCGCAACTCAATGTCGATCTGTTGCTCGACGACCAGAACATCAACCTCGTGGAAGAAGGCATCGACGTCGCCCTGCGCCTTGGGCCGCTCAGTGACTCGGGCCTGACCGTGCGCAAGATCGCCGAATGCCGGCGCGTCATCGTTGGCACTCCGGCCTACTTCGCCAGTCACGGTGAACCTGCCTGCCCTGCCGATCTGAGCCGGCACCGCGCCGTCATCTACCACCGTGGTGGCGGTGCGACCTGGCACTTCAACAAGGATGGCGAAGAACAGTCCGTGACCGTCAATGGCCGCCTGCGGGTCAGCGCCGCCGAAGGGTTGCGTGAGGCGGTGCTGACCCATCAGGGGCTGGGGATGGGCTCGGAGTGGATGTTTGCACCGGAACTGGCCAGTGGCGCAGTGAAGGCTGTCATGGGCGACTGGGTGTTGCCGAAGCTGGAGCTGTGGGCGGTGTTTCCCACGGGCAGGATGGCCAGCGCCAAGGCGCGGGTGTTTGTTGAGTATGTGCAGGGAATGTTGATGAAAAAGCCGTAAAGCAGCACTCGTTTCGTTTATTGCGATTTTCGCTTATTTCGAATAACGTTCCCGGCATTACTCATTTCCAAAGCCGGACTCGCCATGTCGACCGTTATTCATCCCTCCATCAGCCTCCCTGTAGAACGTGAAGTCAAAGCCGCCATTGAAGGGCAACGTGCCTTGGCTGCTTACCTTGCGACCCATTTCGAGACCCAACACATCCAGATTTTCGACGAGCAGAATGAAGCTCATCGCGTCGAACTGCCCACCTCGGCCCTACGCTTGCTGATCGACATTCTGGCGGAGCTGGCAGCCGGCAACGCGGTCCAGGTCGTGCCGGTGCATGCTGAATTGACGACTCAGGAAGCCGCCGACCTGCTCAACGTCTCACGTCCACACCTCATAAAACTGCTGGAAAGCGGCGAGTTGTCCTACCACAAAACAGGCAAGCACCGACGTGTGCGTTTTGCCGATCTGATGGACTATAAGACCCGGCGCACCACCGCCAGCGAGCAGGCAATGGCGCTTCTCGCAGAGCAAGCTCAGGCGTTAAGGACAGGTTACGAGTGAGGCACTCCTCTTTTACCGCTTTGTACGATGCATGCGTCTTGTACCCCGCCCCCTTGAGAGACTTCCTCATGTGGCTTGCCCTCTCGGGACGATTTCGGGCGCGATGGACCCAGGAGATTCACTGCGAATGGAAACGCAATCTGCTGAAGAACCGTCCGGATCTGACAATGGAACAGCTGGATCGTACGTCCGGCCTGATGGATCAAGCGATACCCGACGCTTGTGTCCATGACTATGAAGACCTGATTGCCGGCCTCACCTTGCCCGACTGCAATGATCGTCATGTTCTGGCTGCGGCCATCCGCTGCGGCGCAAGCGTGATAGTGACGTTCAACCAGAAAGACTTTCCCTGCAGATCGCTGGAGCCTTTCGGCATCGAAGCGCAGCATCCGGACGAGTTCGTCGACAACCTCTTGGGGCTTGATCCGGCAGCAGTGGTTGCAGCGGCCCAAAAGCAGCGTCGGCAGCTGAAAATGCCTGCCATGGACGTCGAACTCTTTCTTGATCTACTGCAACGACAAGGCCTGATTAAATCGGTCCAGGCACTAAGCAGCTATCACTCGATTCTTTGAAAGCTCATGACCCTGGATAGCAAAACGGCGATCCAAAGATCGCCGTTTTTCATTATTCCCCGAACTGCTTGCCCAACCCCGCCGGCACACCGTGGATATTGGTGTCCTCCCACGGTCCGTTCGGGCTGATCGAGCGGCTCCAGCCGTTGTTCCAGCGGTAGTAGGTGCGCTGGCGGTAGAAAGTGTTGGGCTGGTCATCCAGCACGTACACGCCCAGTTTCTGGTCCCAGTGGCTGTTGCCGCCCGGTGGCGGGGCGAAGCTTGCCGAGGTGCGCGGGGCGGGTTTCGAGGGTTTGGCCGGGATGCCCGGTTTGCCCGGCGTCGGACTGGTCGACGGAGTCGGGCTCGGCTGTGACGGCGGGATCGGCGGCAGCCGCGTGGTCGGCTCCGGCCGTTGCACCGCACATGCGCTCAAGCCCAGGGCCAGTGTGAGGACTGTGATTCGGGCGATGGCGTTCATGGCGGTGCGTTCCTGATGGTTCCGGCTATTTGTCCGGGCTGTCGATGGTCAGTTTTTGTGGCGCGGTGGTGCTGCTGGCCAGAGGCCCGCTGCGGCCTACCCACTCACCGGCGGTCGGCTGACCGGCACGGGAGACGCGCGCAACCAGTTGGACTTCAGGAAAGTTCGACAGTTTCAACTGCGGCATCATTGCATCGGCGTCGCCCAGCTCGACGGTCACCGGCAGGTCGGCGACGGTCAGACGCTTGGCTGCCAGCGGCGCTGGAGGGCCGGAAACGGCGCGGGCGAAGATGAACACGCTGTCACCCGGTTGCACCTTGCCTTTGAGCTCGCTGGCCAGATCGACGCTGACCTTGAGCAGCGCGGTTTTCGCCACCGGCGCCTGAGCCACCTTGCCGCCGCTGGCTTCAAGTTTCTCGGTCGCTCGCGCGATACCGCCCTGCAGGGCTTCGCGGGATTTGTCATTCGCCGGCAGTTGCTCCAGCAAGCGGTTCCAGTAATCGATGGCTTGCTGATAGCGCTCGCCTTCGAAAGCGGCGATGCCGAGCAGGCCAAGGCTGGTGACTTCTTTCGGATCAGCCTTCAGCGCTTCGTCGGTCAGGGCCTGGATCTTGTCCGACCACTTCTTGCCATCGGCGAAGTACTGCGCCTGCGCCCACTGGCCAAGCAGTTCCGGTTGACGACCAGCCAGGTTGGCGGCGCGCTCGAACATCTTCGCCGCATCGGCTGGACGATCCTGAGCCATGTAGGTGCGACCGAGGAAATACAGGCCTTCGGCGGAATCCGGTTGCGCGGCCACGGCGCGCTCCAGCCGCCGGGTCATCTCATCCATCGACTGCGGTGCCTGGGCGAACTCCCGGGTCAGTTCGACTTTGTCGGCAGCACCGAAATGCAGGTACAAACCGAGGCCCAACACCGGCACCAACACGGCCGCCAGCAACGGCAACGGCTTGCCCAGTCTAGAAACCCGGGTCGGCGCCACACCTTCGGTGTCGGCCAGCAGCTCACGGGCCGCTTCGGCTCGGCCGCTGTCCATTTGCGCAGCATCGAGAACACCTTCAGCCTGCTGCGATTGCAGCTCGGCGACGCGCTCCTGATACAACGCGACGTTCAGTGCAGTCCGATCCTCTTCACGCTGGGCGCGACGCTCTCGCAGAACGGGGATCAGCAGAAAACTCAGGGCGACCAGAAGCAACAGCCCTGCGGCAAGCCAGAAATCAATCATTCTTGGTTTTTATCCAACAGTTGGTCGAGGCGCTGACGCTCTTCGGGAGACAGCGATTGCGGAGTCTCGGCGCGTTGCCCGCGACGGCGGCGGACGATCACGGCGATGACGACAAAACCGCCGAGCAACAATCCCGCCGGGCCGAACCACAGCAGCGCGGTCTTGGCATTCAGCGCCGGTTTGTAGCGGACGAAATCACCGTAGCGATCGACCATGAAGTCGATGATCTGCTGATTGTCCTTGCCCTCGCCGAGCATGCGGAAAATCTCTTTGCGCAGGTCGGCGGCAATCGGCGCGTTGGAATCGGCAATGTCCTGGTTCTGGCACTTGGGGCAGCGCAGTTCCTTGGTCAGCTCGCGGAAACGCTCGCGATCGCCTTCTTTGGCGAACTCATAGGTGTCGATGGCGGCGTGGGCCACACCGGCCAGACTCAGCCCCAGTACCACGGCAGCAATAAAACGCTTCATGGCTTGGCCTCGTCGACCAATGCCTGATACTTGGTCGCCAGTTTTTCGCGCCAGACCTGCTCGTCGATCACCCCGACGTACTTGTCGCGGATGATGCCCTTGGCGTCGATGAAGAAGGTTTCCGGCGCGCCGTAGACACCGAGGTTCAGGCCAAGGGAGCCCTCGTCATCGCGGATGTCCAGTTGATACGGGTTGTGGAATTCGGCCAGCCATTTCAACGCATCGGCGTTGGTGTCCTTGTAGTTGATCCCGTAGATCACCACGCCGCGCTCGGCGAGTTTGTTCAGCACCGGATGCTCGACCCGGCAGGAAATGCACCAGGTGCCCCAGACGTTGACCAGCGCCGGTTTGCCGAGAATGTCAGCCTTGGTCAGGGTCTTGTCGCCCTGCACCGCCGGCAGGGAAAACTCCGGGAACGGCTTGCCGATCATCGCCGACGGCAACTCCGCCGGATCCAGGTACAGACCGCGATAAAGAAATACCGCCACCAGCAGGAAAACCGCCAGCGGCACCAGCATCAACCAACGTCTCATGCAGCGGCTCCTTCCATGCCCAGCGCTTCACGCACCTTGGCTTTGACCTTGACCCGGTAACGCCGGTCCAGCGCTGCCAGCATCCCGCCCAGACCGGTCAGCAGACCGCCGAACCAGATCCAGCGTACAAACGGTTTCACATGCACCCGCACCGCCCAAGCGCCGTCGCCCAGTGGTTCGCCCAGCGCGACGTAGAGGTCGCGGGTGAAACCGGCGTCGATTCCCGCTTCGGTCATCATCGAACTCTGCACGGTGTACAGGCGTTTTTCCGGGTGCAGCACGCTGACTTCGCGGCCATCGCGGATCACCCGGATGGTGCCTTTGTCAGAGGTAAAGTTCGGGCCTTCGAAGTGTTTGGCACCTTCGAACACGAACTGATAACCGGCCAGTTCCATCGACTCGCCCGGCGCCAGACGCAGGTCACGCTCGGCACTGTTCTGGCTCGACAACACCACGCCCAGCGCACACACGGCGATGCCGATGTGGGCCAGTTGCATGCCCCAGTAGCTGCGGGTCAGGGTCGGCAGGCCTTTGATCAGGCCTTTGTGGCGCGTCTTGTCGAAGATGTCGCGCACGCCGGCCAGCAACACCCATGCAGCCAGCAGGAAGGTCGCGATCACCGCCCAGTTGAAATCGCCGTAGGCGACACCGGCAACGACCGCCAGGGCGACACTGCCCAGCAGCACTGGCGTCAGCATATTGGCCAGCCACTTCACCGGCGTATCTTTCCAGCGCACGATCACACCGACCGCCATCACCACCATCAGCAATGCCATCAACGGAATGAACAGCGCGTTGAAGTACGGCGGGCCGACCGACAGCTTGGCGCCGCTGATGGCATCCAGAATCAGCGGATACAGGGTGCCGAGCAGGATCATCGACGCCGCCACCACCAGCACCAGGTTGTTGCCCAGCAGCAGGGTTTCCCGCGACCACAGGTTGAAGCCAACCTGGCTCTTGACCACCGGGGCGCGCAAAGCAAACAGCGTCAGCGAACCGCCGACCACGAACAGCAGGAAGATCAGGATGAACACGCCGCGCTCAGGATCCGAGGCGAACGCGTGTACCGACGTCAGCACACCGGAACGTACGAGGAACGTCCCGAGCAGGCTCAGGGAGAACGCGGCAATCGCCAGCAACACCGTCCAGCTCTTGAACACGCCACGTTTTTCCGTGACCGCCAGCGAGTGAATCAGCGCCGTGCCCACCAGCCAAGGCATGAACGAGGCGTTTTCCACCGGGTCCCAGAACCACCAGCCGCCCCAGCCGAGTTCGTAGTAAGCCCACCACGAACCGAGGGTGATGCCAATGCCGAGGAAAGCCCAGGCAACGATGGTCCACGGGCGCGACCAGCGTGCCCACGCGGCATCCAGACGACCGCCGAGCAGTGCAGCGATGGCGAACGCAAACGCCACCGAGAAACCGACATAACCCATGTACAGCATCGGCGGATGCACGATCAGGCCGATATCCTGCAGCAACGGATTGAGGTCACGACCGTCCGCCGGGATCTGCGGCAGGATCCGCGAGAACGGGTTCGAAGTCAGGATCAGGAACAGCAGGAAACCCGTGCTGATCATGCCCATCACCGCCAATACACGGGCGAGCATGACTTGCGGCAACTGTCGGGAGAACACCGACACCGCGAAGGTCCAGCCACCGAGGATCAACGCCCACAGCAGCAACGAACCTTCGTGGGCGCCCCACACCGCGCTGAATTTGTAGTACCACGGCAGCGCGCTGTTGGAATTCATCGCGACGTAGGCCACGGAGAAGTCATCGGTCATGAAGGCATAGGTCAGAACGCCGAAGGCGAACAGCAGGAACGCGAACTGCCCCCAGGCCGCTGGCTGGGCAAGGCCCATCCACAGACGGTCGCCGCGCCAGGCACCGAGCAAGGGCACCACGGCCTGCACCAGCGCGAAACACAGCGCCAGGATCATGGCCAGATGGCCAAGCTCGGGAATAAAAATCGTTGAAGTCATCGATCAACCCTCCTTCGCTTGGGTCGGCGCGGATTGACCGCTGTCCTTCAGGGCCTTGGTCACTTCCGGCGGCATGTATTTCTCGTCGTGCTTGGCCAGCACTTCATCGGCCACTACGACGCCGTCGGCGTTGAGCTTGCCCAGTGCAACAATGCCCTGCCCTTCGCGGAACAGGTCCGGCAGGATGCCGCGGTAGGTGATGGTCACGGACTTGTTGAAGTCAGTGACCACGAATTTCACGTCCAGGGAGTCCGGGGAACGTTGCAGCGAGCCTTTCTCGACCATGCCGCCGGCGCGGATGCGGGTGTCCTGCGGTGCTTCGCCGTTGGCGATCTGGGTCGGGGTGTAAAACAGATTGATGTTCTGCTGCAGGGCGCTCAGGGCCAGGCCGACGGCAGCGCCGACCCCGACCAGAATCGCCAGAATGATGATCAAGCGTTTTTTGCGCAGCGGATTCACTTGCCGTTCTCCCGGCGCAGACGACGCGCCTCTTGTTGCAGATAACGCTTGCGGGCCGCGATCGGCGCCGCCACGTTGAGGATCAGTACCGCCAGACAGATGCCGTAGGCCGACCAGACGTACAGGCCGTGATGGCCCATGGCGAGGAAGTCGCCGAATGACGCGAAACTCATCGAGCGGCCTCCAGGCTGTTCTGCACTTCTTCTTTCACCCAGCTGGCGCGGGCTTCGCGCTTGAGCACTTCAAGGCGCATGCGCAGCAACAGCACGGCGCCGAAGAAACAGTAGAAACCCAGCACCGTCAGCAACAACGGCAGCCACATTTCGGCGGGCATCGCCGGTTTTTCGGTCAGGGTGAAGGTCGCGCCCTGGTGCAGGGTGTTCCACCACTCCACCGAGTATTTGATGATCGGAATGTTGATCACGCCGACGATGGCCAGTACCGCGCAAGCCTTGGCGGCGCTGTCGCGGTTGCTGATGGCGTTGCCCAGAGCGATCACGCCGAAGTACAGGAACAGCAGAATCAGCATCGAGGTCAGCCGCGCGTCCCAGACCCACCACGAACCCCAGGTCGGCTTGCCCCAGATTGCCCCGGTGACCAGCGCCACAGCGGTCATCCACGCGCCGATCGGTGCGGCGCATTGCAGCGCGACGTCGGCCAGTTTCATCTTCCACACCAGCCCGACCACACCGCACACCGCCAGCATCACGTAGATCGACTGGGCGAGCATCGCGGCGGGAACGTGGATGTAGATGATGCGAAAGCTGTTGCCTTGCTGATAGTCCGGCGGCGCGAAGGCCAGGCCCCAGACGACGCCGACAGCGATCAGCAGCAACGCTGCAATGCTCAGCCACGGCAGGAACTTGCTGCTGATGCCGTAGAACCACTTGGGCGAGCCGAGCTTGTGAAACCAGGTCCAGTTCATACTGTTTCCATCACGGGTGCCGCTCATCGGTGTGAGCAGTCTCAGGGTCTTTGCTGGTTAAATTTTAACCAGACCTCATTATTCGCCGACGCTGATCTTCAGGCCAGCAGCTATTGCAAAAGGTGTCAGGGTTATCGCCAGGGCGGTCAGGCTGCCAAGCCACAACAGATAACCAATTGCCGGCATGCCCTGCAGCGCCGCCTGCAAGGCGCCACTGCCGAGGATCAACACCGGGATGTACAACGGCAGAATCAGCAGCGCCAGCAACAGGCCACCGCGTTTCAGACCGACCGTCAGCGCCGCGCCCACCGCGCCGAGCAAGCTCAGCACCGGTGTTCCCAGCAGCAGCGAAAGCAGCAATACCGGCAGACACGCAGCCGGCAACCCGAGCATCAACGCCAGTAACGGCGAGAGCAAAACCAGTGCCAGCCCGGAAAAAAGCCAGTGTGCCAGCACCTTGGCCAACACCAGAAGTGGCAGGGGGTGCGGCGAAAGGACCCACTGTTCAAGGGATCCGTCTTCGAAATCACTGCGGAAAAGCCCGTCCAGCGAGAGCAGGACCGACAAAAGCGCCGCCACCCAGACTAACCCCGGGGACAAGTTTTGCAATACTTGAGTTTCCGGTCCGACGGCCAGCGGGAACAATGCGATGACGATGGCGAAGAAAATCAGCGGATTGGCCAGCTCCGCCGGGCGGCGGAACAGCAGTCGGGATTCACGGGCAACCAGCAGGCCGAACACACTCATACTGCCCAGTTCCCCAGATCGATGTCGCGATAACCGGCCGGCATCCGGCTCAGCGTGTGGTGAGTGGTCAACACCACCAGACCGCCCTGCTCGCAGTGATTGGCCAGGTGTTCTTCGAGTTGCGCCACGCCTTGCTTGTCCAGCGCGGTGAACGGCTCATCGAGGATCCACAGCGGCGGGCTGTCCAGATACAAGCGTGCCAGCGCCACGCGGCGCTGCTGGCCGGCGGACAGGCTATGACAGGGAACATCTTCGAAGCCGCGCAATCCAACCGCCGCCAGCGCCTGCCAGATCGCCTTGCGTCCGGCAGGTTGATGCAAGGCGCAGAGCCAGGCGAGGTTTTCTTCCGGGGTCAGCAAGTCCTTGATGCCGGCGGCATGGCCGATCCACAGCAGGTTGCGCGCCAGTTCGCTGCGTTGCTCGGCCAGGGGTTGACCGTTGAGCAGCACCTGACCGTCGGTCGGTTGCATCAGGCCGGCCAGCAGGCGCAAGAGACTGGTCTTGCCGCTGCCGTTGGGACCGCTGATCTGCACCATATCGCCACTGGCCAGTCTCAATTCGAGATTCTCGAAGAGCAGTCTGAGATCACGCTCACAGGCGAGGCCGACGGTTTGCAGGACAGGGCTGGTCAAGGGTTCACGGGCCTTATACGGTTCAAGTCGGCTCTGGGGCGGCCGTTAAAGAGTTGCAGCATAAATGCAATGACGGCTCAATCCAGAGAGCTGGGTCAAACAATTGCTATGTTTTTTTGAACGAACGGAAGGACGGGCGGCATTATACATGGCGTCCCCTGCTCTCCCGAGTGCATTTTCCTCAGGTTGTGTCCGCGTATGACAGGCGAAATGAACATCCTCCCGCTCCCGCCCACCACCCCGGCGACCGCTCGCCCGCAGGTAGGTGAGCTGCTCAAGCTGCTGACGCCGATGGACGGGCTGATTGCCGCCGGCCAGAGCGCCAAGGCCGAGGTGTTGTCGCTGAAACCGGCGGACCAGGCCTTTCAGGTACTGCTCAAGGTCACCCTCGACGGCGGCCGCCAGACCACCGTGCAGGCGACCAGTCCCCTGCCGCTGCCGCAAGGCACCAACCTGGCGGTCACCCAGCCGTCGGCGGGCAATCTGGCGGTTACCGTGCAACAGGCCATCGCCACGGCTGTCGCCACCCTCACCCGCATTGATACCGCGCAATTGCCGGTCGGGACGTTGCTGCAAGGCAAGGTGCTGACCAATCAGGCGCTGCCGCAGGTGCCGGGGCAGCCGACGGTGTTCCGCTCGACGGTCAGCCTGCTCAACACGGTGTTGAGCGGCAGCACCCTGAGCCTCGACAGCCCGCAGCCGTTGCGCATCGGCACCCTGCTGTCGGCGCTGGTGCAGGATTCCCAGACCCTGAAATTCCTGCCCCTGAGCAATCGCCAGGAACAACTGGCGGTCAGTCAGCAACTGGTCAGCCAGCAAAGTCGCCAGGGTTCGCTGGATGGCTTGTTGAAAATGCTCCAGAGCCTGCCGCCCGCCGACGACCAGACCTCCAGTGATCTGCGCGCGGCCGTGGACCGGCTGCTGGCGAACCTGCCGGACGTCGGGCAACTGAGCACACCCAAAGGCCTGGCCCAGGCGCTGCTCAACAGCGGCGCATTTCTCGAAGCCAAATTGCTCGCCGGGCAAAACCCGACGCTGACCCCGGACATGAAAGGCGATCTGCTCAAGCTGATCGCGCAACTCACCCCCGGTCTGCCCGGCAATACCAATCTGAATGCGATCATCGCCGCCAACACCCTGGCCCAGGCGATGCCGAGCTTCGTGCGCAATGCCCTCGGCATGCTCGGCCAGGTCAGCGCCAAACCGGTGCCGGGCAGCTTCCCGTTGCCGGACCGGCTGCTGCAAAGCCTGGAAGGTGAAGGCGATCTGGAACACTTGCTGCGCCTGGCCGCCGCCGCTGTCTCACGCCTGCAAAGCCATCAACTGTCGAGCCTGGAGCAGACCGGCGTGACCGACGACGGGCGTCTACTCAGCACCTGGCAACTGGAAATCCCGATGCGCAATATGCAGGACATCGTGCCGTTGCAGGTCAAGTTCCAGCGCGAAGAAGCGCCGCAAGAAGAAAAACAGAATGACCGCCGTGACAGCGAGCGCGAAACCAGACAACAGCTGTGGCGTGTCGATCTGGCCTTCGACATGGAACCGCTGGGGCCAATGCAGGTTCAAGCGCAACTGATCAACGGCAGCCTGTCGAGCCAGCTATGGGCCGAACGGCCGTACACTGCCGACCTGATCGAAACCAATCTGGCCGCACTGCGCCAGCGCCTGCTGGATCGCGGGCTCAACGTCGGCGATCTCGACTGCCACCTCGGCACCCCGCCGCAAGGCATCCAAACCCGTCTCGAACACCGCTGGGTCGACGAAACCGCATGAATGATTCCACTGCTCCACGCCAGGCCATTGCCCTCAAGTACGACGGCAGCCACGCTCCGACCCTCACCGCCAAGGGTGACGACGAACTGGCCGAAGAAATCCTGCGCATCGCCCGCGACTGTGAAGTGCCGATCTACGAGAACGCCGAACTGGTGAAGTTGCTGGCGCGCATGGAACTGGGCGACAGCATTCCGCAGGAGCTGTACCTGACGATTGCCGAGATCATCGCGTTTGCCTGGAACCTCAAGGGCAAGTTCCCGCAAGGACACGACCCGGATGCACCGATGGTCGAGAAAGACGTCACCGAACGCGGCGACGATTACTGAGGGCAAAAAAAAATCGCAGTCATCGACTGCGATTTTTTTGTTCCGCTCGAAACTCTCAACTGCTTCTGTGCAGCTTGCGCATCAACTCCGCCTCAGCCTGGGTCAAGCCGCAAGACTGAGTCAGCTCATCGACACTCGCGCCCATCCCGACCAGTTTCGCCGCCTGGGCGAATGACAGGCTGGACGGGTCGCGCTGTTCGAGCTGGGTGATCTTGTCCGGGATCGGACTGACGACCGCGCGCAGCTCGTGCAGGGCTTCGCCCATGCGCACGTTGCCGTTCTGGTAATCGTCGACACGCTTGGCCAGGTCCTTGATGCGCTGGTCACGCAGCGCATCGCCCTGGGCCTGTTGCGCAGCGATCACGCGCTGCGCCTTGATGTACGCCAGAAACATCGCCAGCGTGCCTGCCCAGAACAGGAACAGGACAATGACCGCTACCTCGAGAATCAATCAGATATTCTCCAGTTCCGACCATTCTTCTTCGCTCATCATCTTGTCCAGCTCGACCAGGATAAGCAACTCGTTGTTCTTGTTGCACACGCCCTGGATGAACTTGGCCGACTCTTCGTTACCGACGTTCGGTGCGGTCTCGATTTCCGACTGACGCAGGTAAACCACTTCAGCCACGCTGTCGACCATGATGCCGACCACTTGCTTGTCGGCTTCGATGATGACGATACGGGTGTTGTCGCTGATCTCGCCGCTCATCAGGCCGAAGCGCTGACGGGTGTCGATCACGGTCACCACGTTGCCGCGCAGGTTGATGATGCCCAGCACGTAGCTTGGAGCACCCGGAACCGGAGCGATCTCGGTGTAGCGCAGGACTTCCTGAACGCGCATCACGTTGATGCCGTAGGTTTCGTTGTCCAGCTTGAAGGTCACCCATTGCAGGATCGGATCTTCGGAACCCTTTGCCGCAGTAGCCTTGTCGTTCATACCCTAGCCCCTCGAAAAACCGCGCCTGGCGGTGTGTGTTCTGTGCGCCGCCATGCATATGCCGGTGCTGTCTGTTATGTAAGTGTCATGTCGGTTTGTGGTTCGGCTTACTGCCGGACATGTGCTTTGCCCCACCGCTGGCGATCAGCTCGGCCAGTGCGGAGACATCGAGCAAGGCGCACATGTGTTCAATCACCGTGCCCGCGAGCCATGGCCGCTGACCCCGGTGACTTCTCCATTTGATTTCATTCGGGTCCAGGCGCAACGAGCGGCTGACCTGATGCACCGCCAGCCCCCACTCGTAACCTTGTACCGAAATCACGTATTGCAGGCCCTGACGGAAGTCATCGCGATAGCGATCCGGCATGACCCAGCGTGCGGTGTCCAGCACCTTCAGATTCCCCGCCTGGCTTGGCAGGATGCCGAGGAACCATTCCGGCTGACCGAACAGCGGCGTCAGCTCATGGCCGGCCAGCGAATAGATCGAGCCCAGGCACACCAGCGGCACGGCCAAGGTCAGCCCGGCGACGTCGAACAGCAGGCATTCAAAGGCTTCCGACGCCCAGGCCGGGCGACCGTCGGTTTCCACCGGTGGCGGCGTATTGCTCGGTGGCAGATGCACTTCCACCAGTGGCGCAACCAGGGTCGGCTCGACCGGGGCTGGCGCAGGCACTTCAGGCTCGGGCGCTGGCGCCGCCGGAACCGCAGGCGTTTGCAGAAGTTGGGTTTGCAGCAGCGGTGCCAGCGTCGAGACCACGCGCACCGGCTCAGGCTCTTTGATCAAAGTTGCAGGTACTTTCGCTACCACAGCGGCAGGCGCTGCAACCGGGGCGACCGGCCGGGCGGCTTGCTGCGCATCGCGGGCCTGCTCTTCAAGCACGGCGGCCTGGAATTCATCGAGTACGGCGGTGTTCTCGACCACCTCGACCGGCGCTGCGATTTCCTGCTCGACCTCGTCCGTCACTTCCTGCAGCAAGCCGTCCAGATAGGACTGCAGCGCCAGTTGCGGCTTCGATGTCAGCTTGATCGGCCGATTCATGCTCAGGCCACCTGCGGAACGAGTTGTTGCGCCAGCAGATGCTTGAGCAGCGCGCGATAGGCCAGCACGCCACGGCTCTTGCCGTCGAATTGCGAAGGCGTGACACCGGCACGGCTGGCATCGCGCAGACGTGTATCGACCGGGATATAACCCTGCCAGATCTCTTCGGGGAATTTGTCGCGCAGCACGCGCAAAGTGCCCATCGACGCCTGAGTGCGGCGGTCGAACAGGGTCGGCACGATGCTGAACGGCAGCGCCTGTTTGCGCGAACGGTTGATCATCGCCAGCGTATTGACCATGCGCTCCAGGCCTTTGACGGCCAGGTGTTCGGTCTGCACCGGGATCACCAGTTGCTGGCTCGCGGCCAGGGCGTTGACCATCAGCACACCGAGCAACGGCGGGCTGTCGATGATCGCGTAATCGAAGTCCTGCCACAGCTGCGCCAGACTCTTGGCGATCACCAGGCCCAGGCCACTCTGCCCCGGCGACTGACGCTCGAGGGTGGCCAGCGCGGTGCTCGACGGCAACAGGGAAATGCGTTCATCGCTGGTGGACAGCAGCAACTGGCCCGGCAGGCCTTGCGGCACACTGCCCTTGTGCAGGAACAGGTCGTAGTTGCTGTGTTCCAGGCTGTCGGGGTCGTAACCGAAATAGCTGGTCATCGAGCCGTGCGGGTCGAGATCGACCACGACCACGCGTTTGCCCGCCTCTGCCAGCAAACCGGCTAAAGCGATGGAAGAAGTGGTTTTACCAACACCACCCTTTTGATTGGCGACTGCCCAGACTCTCATTCGGATTGTTCCTCCCGGCCGAGCTGCTCGGCCGAGACATGGCTCAGCGTATTAATGCGGGCGACGGAGAATTGACGGCACTCTCGCGTCCCGGCGTCTTGACCGGGGTCGGTGCAGTTTGTGTGCCAGCACGCTTCAACGCGGCGTCCGGTGTTGCATTGGCGGTCCCGGTGCCGGTCAGGCTGCGACGCACATCGAGATTGCGCGACACCACCAGCACCACGCGACGGTTCTTCGCCCGGCCTTCGGCGGTGGCGTTGTTGGCCACCGGCTGGAATTCGCCGTAACCCACCGAGGCCATGCGGCCAGGGTTGACGCCCTGCATCGCCAGCATGCGCACGATGCTCGCCGAACGCGCCGAAGACAGTTCCCAGTTGGTCGGGTACTGCGCGGTGCGGATCGGCTGGTCGTCGGTGAAGCCTTCGACGTGGATCGGGTTGTCGAACGGTTTGAGGATCGCCGCAACCTTGTCGATGATGTTAAACGCGATATCGCTCGGCATCGCATCACCACTGCCGAACAACAGGCTGGAGTTGAGTTCGATCTCGACCCACAGTTCGTTGCCGCGTACGGTCATCTGGTTGCTCGCGATCAGGTCGCCGAACGCGGCACTGATATCGTCGGCGATGCTTTTCAGCGGATCGCTGGCCCCGGCGATGCCGGCATCGACCTGTTCGGAGTCCTTGACCAGCGGCTTGGCCGGGGTCACGGTTTTCGGGCGTTCTTCACCGATCGGGATCGGCTTGAGCGAGCGGTCGGAGTCGGTGAAGACCCCGATCAGCGCTTCGGAGATGACCTTGTACTTGCCTTCGTTGATCGACGAGATGGAGTACATCACCACGAAAAAGGCAAAGAGCAAGGTGATGAAGTCGGCGTAGGAAACCAGCCAACGTTCATGGTTTACGTGCTCTTCATGCTGGCGACGACGTGCCATGAGGTTAGTCCCTTAATCCATGAAGCCCTGAAGCTTCAACTCGATGGAGCGTGGGTTTTCACCTTCAGCGATCGACAAAATACCTTCCAACAACATTTCGCGATAACGCGACTGCCGCAACGCAATTGACTTGAGCTTGGCGGCGACCGGCAGCAATACCAGGTTGGCACTGGCCACGCCGTAGATGGTGGCGACGAATGCCACGGCGATGCCGTTGCCCAGTTGCGACGGATCGGCCAGGTTGCCCATCACGTGGATCAAGCCCATCACCGCACCGATGATACCGATGGTCGGCGCATAGCCGCCCATGCTTTCAAAGACCTTGGCGGCTTCGATGTCGCGGGCTTCCTGGGTGTAGAAATCCACTTCGAGAATGCTGCGGATCGCTTCCGGCTCGGCGCCGTCGACCAGCAGTTGCAGGCCCTTGCGCGAGTAGGCGTCAGGTTCGGCATCCGCCACGCCTTCCAGGCCCAGCAGGCCTTCCTTGCGTGCAGTGAGGCTCCAGTTGACGACACGGTCGATGCCGCCGGCCAGATCCACACGGGGCGGGAAAAAGATCCAGGCCAGAATCTGCATGGCACGCTTGAACGCGCTCATCGGCGATTGCAGCAAGGCGGCACCGATGGTCCCGCCGAGCACGATCAGCGCCGCCGGGCCGTTGGCCAGTGCGCCGAGGTGACCGCCTTCAAGGAAGTTGCCGCCGATGATGGCGACAAACGCCATGATGATCCCGATAAGGCTTAGAACATCCATCAGATACACGCCTCGACGATGTGCTTGCCGATATCGTCCAGACCGTACACCGCATCCGCGAGGTCAGCTTTGACGATCGCCATCGGCATACCGTAGATCACGCAACTGGCTTCATCCTGGGCCCAGACGGTGCTGCCGCCCTGCTTGAGCAGACGCGCGCCTTCGCGACCGTCAGCGCCCATGCCGGTCAACACGACCGCCAGAACTTTGTCGCTGTAGGATTTCGCCGCGGAACCGAAGGTGATGTCCACGCAAGGCTTGTAGTTCAGACGCTCGTCGCCCGGCAGGATTTTCACCGCGCCACGGCCGTCGATCATCATCTGCTTGCCACCCGGTGCCAGCAGCGCCAGGCCCGGACGCAGGATGTCGCCATCCTCGGCTTCCTTGACGCTGATGCGGCACAGCTTGTCCAGACGCTCGGCGAAGGCCTTGGTGAAGGCCGCCGGCATGTGCTGGATCAGCACGATCGGCGCCGGGAAGTTGGCCGGCAACTGGGTCAGAACCCGTTGCAGGGCAACCGGGCCACCGGTCGAGGTGCCGATTGCCACCAGCTTGTAGGCCTTGCGTTTCGGCGCCGGCGACGAAGCGCTGGCTGCCGGAGCGCGAGCCGGGGCAGGCGCCGGTGCCGGACGAGCCGGTGCACTGTGGCTGCCAAAGCTCGACGGCGCCGCTGCCGGAGTCGGCGCAGGTGCCGGTGCAGCGGCAGGCGCCGGCGCACTGTAGGCACTGAAACGACGGTTACTGCGCGAGATGCTGTGCACCTTCTCGCACAGCAGTTGCTTGACCTTCTCCGGATTGCGCGAGATGTCTTCGAAATTCTTCGGCAGGAAATCCACCGCGCCGGCATCCAGCGCATCCAGGGTCACCCGGGCGCCTTCATGAGTCAGCGAGGAGAACATCAACACCGGGGTCGGGCAGCGCTGCATGATGTGCCGCACCGCCGTGATGCCATCCATCATCGGCATCTCGTAGTCCATGGTGATCACGTCCGGCTTGAGGGCCAGGGCCTGATCGATCGCCTCTTTACCGTTGGTTGCCGTACCGACAACCTGGATGCTCGGATCCGCTGAAAGAATTTCCGAGACGCGGCGGCGGAAAAAACCCGAATCGTCCACCACCAGGACTTTGACTGCCATAAACACTCCATTAGGTGCAGCGGGACGTTGTCGCCCCGCTGCCCCGGATTCAAATACGCCGTGCGGCGTAACGCTTGAGCATGCTTGGAACATCGAGAATCAGCGCAATGCGGCCGTCACCGGTAATGGTGGCGCCGGACATGCCCGGGGTTCCCTGCAGCATTTTGCCCAATGGCTTGATGACCACTTCTTCCTGGCCGACCAGTTGATCGACGACGAAGCCGATCCGCTGGGTGCCTACCGAAAGGATCACCACATGGCCTTCGCGCTGCTCTTCGTGAGCGGCGGAGCTGACCAGCCAGCGCTTGAGGTAGAACAATGGCAGCGCCTTGTCCCGCACGATCACCACTTCCTGGCCGTCCACCACGTTGGTGGTCGACAGGTCGAGGTGGAAGATTTCGTTGACGTTCACCAGCGGGAACGCGAACGCCTGGTTGCCGAGCATCACCATCAGGGTCGGCATGATCGCGAGCGTCAGCGGCACCTTGATGACGATTTTCGAGCCGGCGCCCTTGGTCGAGTAGATGTTGATCGACCCGTTGAGCTGGGAAATCTTGGTCTTCACCACGTCCATGCCGACACCACGGCCGGACACGTCGGAGATCTCGGTCTTGGTCGAGAAACCCGGGGCGAAGATCAGGTTGTAGCATTCGGTGTCGCTCAGGCGATCGGCGGCATCCTTGTCCATCACGCCGCGTTTCACGGCGATGGCACGCAGGACGTTCGGGTCCATGCCTTTGCCGTCGTCGGAGATCGACAGCAGGATGTGGTCGCCTTCCTGTTCAGCGGCCAGGATCACCTTGCCGCCACGGGCCTTGCCCGAGGCTTCGCGTTCTTCCGGCGACTCGATGCCGTGGTCGACCGCGTTGCGCACCAAGTGGACCAGCGGGTCGGCCAGTGCCTCGACGAGGTTCTTGTCGAGGTCGGTCTCTTCGCCCACCAGTTCCAGGTTGATCTCTTTCTTGAGCTGACGCGCGAGGTCGCGAACCAGACGCGGGAAGCGACCGAAGACTTTCTTGATCGGCTGCATCCGGGTCTTCATGACAGCGGTCTGCAGGTCGGCGGTGACCACGTCGAGGTTCGACACGGCCTTCTGCATCGACTCGTCGCCGCTGTTCAGGCCCAGGCGCACCAGACGGTTACGCACCAGCACCAGCTCGCCGACCATGTTCATGATTTCGTCGAGACGCGCGGTGTCCACACGCACGGTAGTCTCGGCTTCGCTCGCCGGTTTTTCCGGTGGCGGAGTCGCCGGTGCACGGGCCGGAGCCGGTGCAGCAGCGGCAGCCGGTTTGGCCGGTTCGGCTTTGGGCTCAGGCGCTTTTGCAGCAGGCTTCGCCGCAGCGGCCGGGGCCTTGGCGGCAGGCGCTGCAACAGCAGAAGCATTGCCGGCCGTCACGACGGCACCGGTGGCGACGTCAGTGAACTTGCCTTTGCCATGCAGATCGTCGAGCAGCGATTCGAACTCGTGGTCGGTGATCAGATCGCTACCGGCTGCAGCCGCTGCCGGAGCAGCATTCGCATTTGCAGGGACGGACGCAATCGCCGACTCCAGCGCATCGACAGCAAAGTTACCCTTGCCGTGCAACTGATCGAGCAAGGCTTCGAATTCATCGTCGGTGATGTCCGAGCTGTCGCCCGCCGCCGGAGCCGCAGGTGCAGCGGCCGCAGGTGCCACGGCATCGGCCGCGAACTGGCCCTTGCCGTGCAACTGGTCGAGCAGCGACTCGAACTCGGCGTCGGTGATTTCATCGCTGGCCGCTTCGTCGGAAGCCGGCGCAGCGGCAGCCGCCGGGGCTTCGGCTTCGGCCTTGACGGCATTCAGCGAGTCCAGCAGCTGTTCAAATTCGTTATCGGTGATGTCGCCGGAGTCGCCGGTTTCGTTTTCAACGACCAGCTCTTCGATCATCTCGGCCACAGGCGAAGCCGGGGCTTCATCCGCCGATTGCGGTTCGGCCAGGCGCGCCAGGGCGGCCAGCAGTTCCGGGGTTGCAGCGGTGATCGGGCTGCGATCGCGAACTTCGCCGAACATGCTGTTCACCGAGTCCAGCGCTTCGAGCACCACGTCCATCAGTTCTGCATCTACGCGACGCTCACCCTTGCGCAGGATGTCGAACACGTTTTCGGCGATGTGACAGCACTCCACCAGCTCGTTGAGCTGAAGGAAGCCGGCGCCCCCTTTTACAGTGTGGAAACCGCGAAAAATTGCGTTGAGCAGATCTGCGTCATCCGGGCGGCTTTCCAGCTCGACCAGTTGTTCGGACAGTTGCTCAAGAATCTCGCCGGCCTCAACCAGGAAATCCTGAAGGATCTCTTCATCGGCGCCGAAGCTCATTAATGGGGTGCTCCTACAGGTCTAAAAACCCAAAAAAACTCAAAATCCAAGGCTGGATAGCAAATCGTCCACATCGTCCTGACCGGACACAACGTCTTCTCGTTTATCGGCATGAATCTGCGGACCTTCACCCTGCGAGAGATGTTTTTGTGGATCTTTTTCAGCGAGCATCGCCGCACGGTCATGTTCGATGCCCGCAAAGCGGTCAACCTGACTGGCCATAAGGACGAGTTTGAGCAAATTGCTTTCGACTTCGGTGACCAGTTGGGTCACGCGCTTGATCACCTGGCCGGTGAGGTCCTGGTAATCCTGGGCCAGCAGGATGTCGTTGAGGTTGCTCGACACCGCGCGGTTGTCCGCGCTGCTGCGTGCCAGAAAACCGTCGACCCGGCGCGCCAGTTCGCGGAACTCTTCAGCCCCGACTTCGCGGCGCATGAAACGTCCCCAGTCGGCACTCAACGCCTGGGCTTCGTCAGCCAGACCATTGACCACCGGCGTGGCGCTTTCCACCAGATCCATGGTGCGGTTGGCCGCGGCTTCGGTCAGCTTGACCACATAGCCCAGGCGCTCGGTCGCATCAGTGATCTGCGACACTTCCTCGGCCTGCGGCATATGCGGGTCGATCTGGAAGTTGACGATCGCACTGTGCAGTTCGCGCGTGAGCTTGCCGACTTCCTGGTACAGGCCACGGTCACGGGTCTGATTGAGCTCATGGATCAGTTGCACAGCGTCGCCGAACCTGCCTTTTTCAAGGCTTTCGACCAGTTCGACCGCGTGTTTTTTCAGCGTCGACTCGAAGTCGCCCTGTGAAGATTCTTTATGCTCCATAGCTCCCCCGCGCGTCATCAGCCGATGCGTTCGAAAATCTTCTCGATTTTTTCTTTCAGCGCCTGAGCCGTGAAAGGTTTGACCACGTAGCCGTTAACGCCGGCCTGGGCCGCTTCGATGATCTGCTCGCGCTTGGCTTCAGCGGTCACCATCAGCACCGGCAGGTGCTTGAGTTTTTCATCGGCGCGCACGTGACGCAGCAGGTCGATACCGGTCATGCCGGGCATGTTCCAGTCGGTCACCAGAAAGTCGATGCTGCCGCTGTTGAGCACCGGAATGGCGGTGGTGCCATCGTCGGCTTCAACGGTGTTGGTGAACCCGAGGTCACGCAACAGGTTCTTGATGATCCGCCGCATCGTTGAGAAGTCATCAACGATGAGGATTTTCATGTCTTTGTTCAATTCGACCTCCAAGCAGTCTTAAACGCGTCCAGCACCTGAACGCGCCATTTCAATCAATCCGGCAAAGCACTCGATGACTGTCTGGAGCACAACAGAGCAAGACCGGTGCCGTTCACCACCGCACCAGCCTCGTTCGCAGTGTCCCCACACTGCCTTCAGCGCGCTCGCCACTCCCCCAAACGCCCCCGCAAGCGGGCCGCGCACTGGCTGTGTAACTGGCTGACCCGCGATTCACTGACGCCAAGGACTTCACCGATTTCCTTGAGGTTCAGCTCTTCGTCGTAGTACAGCGCCAACACCAGTCGCTCACGCTCCGGCAAATTGGCAATCGCGTCCGCCAGCGCCGCCTGGAAGCGTTCATCTTCCAGATCGCGTGACGGCTCAAGATGAGCACTGGCGCCATCCTCGTGCAGCCCTTCGTGTTCGCCGTCCTGCAACAGGTCGTCGAAACTGAACAGTCGGCTGCCCAGGGTGTCGTTCAAAATCCCGTAGTAATCGTCGAGACTCAACTGGAGTTCGGCCGCAACCTCGTGATCTTTAGCGTCACGGCCGGTTTTAGCTTCAATCGAGCGAATCGCGTCGCTGACCATACGGGTATTGCGGTGAACCGAGCGCGGTGCCCAGTCCCCCTTGCGTACTTCATCGAGCATCGCGCCGCGGATCCGGATGCCCGCGTACGTTTCGAAACTGGCGCCCTTGCTGGCGTCGTATTTGGTCGAGACTTCGAGCAGGCCGATCATCCCGGCCTGGATCAGGTCCTCGACCTGCACACTGGCCGGCAACCGCGCCAGCAAGTGGTAGGCGATGCGCTTGACCAGTGGCGCGTAACGCTCGATCAGCTCGTACTGCGCGTCACGCGCCGACTTTTTGTAAAGGTTCATACCGCTGGCGGTCATAGCACAGGTCCTGCCGTTTGCTGCACGAGGCGCTCGACGAAAAATTCGAGATGGCCGCGCGGGTTGGCGGGCAGCGGCCAGGTGTCGACCTTTTGCGCGATCGCCTTGAATGCCAGTGCGCACTTGGAACGCGGGAAGGCTTCATAGACCGCACGCTGCTTCTGCACCGCCTTGCGCACGCTTTCGTCGTAAGGCACCGCACCGACGTATTGTAAGGCGACGTCGAGGAAGCGATCCGTGACCTTGGTCAACTTCGCGAACAGGTTGCGACCTTCCTGCGGGCTCTGGGCCATGTTGGCCAGGACGCGGAAGCGGTTCATGCCGTAATCGCGGTTGAGCAGCTTGATCAGCGCGTAGGCGTCGGTGATCGAGGTCGGCTCGTCGCAGACCACCAGCAACACTTCTTGCGCCGCGCGAACGAAACTGACTACCGAGTCACCAATACCCGCAGCGGTGTCGATCACCAGCACGTCGAGGTTGTCGCCGATGTCACTGAATGCCTGAATCAGACCGGCATGCTGGGCCGGGCTCAGGTGAACCATGCTTTGCGTGCCGGAAGCGGCCGGCACGATGCGGATCCCGCCGGGACCTTGCAACAGCACGTCGCGCAGTTCGCAGCGGCCCTCGATCACATCGGCCAAAGTACGTTTGGGCGTCAGGCCCAGCAGAACGTCGACGTTCGCCAGACCCAGGTCGGCATCCAGCAGCATGACCCGACGGCCAAGCTCTGCCAGCGCCAGGGACAAGTTCACTGACACGTTAGTCTTGCCGACGCCACCTTTGCCGCCGGTCACCGCGATCACCTGTACGGGATGCATGCTGCCCATGTTATTTCTTTACCTTGTCTTGCATAGACGGAGGCCACATTACTGGCTGCGCGTTCACAACCGGAACAATGCGTGGCAGACCATCGATGTAGGTACAAAAACTGTTCATTACCTCAGCCAACCTGCTTGGTCGGGCTGTGGTAGATATCAGCGAACATGTCAGCCATGGCTTCTTCGCTGGGTTCTTCCTGCATTTGCACGCTGACGGCGCGGCTGACCAATTGATGACGGCGCGGCAGATGCAGATCATCCGGAATCCGTGGGCCATCGGTCAGGTAGGCGACCGGCAGTTCATGACTGATCGCCAGGCTCAGCACTTCGCCAAGGCTGGCCGTCTCATCCAGTTTAGTCAGGATGCACCCGGCGAGCCCGCAACGCTTGTAACTGTGATAAGCGGCGGTTAGAACCTGTTTCTGGCTGGTGGTTGCCAGCACCAGATAATTTTTCGACCGAATGCCACGACCGGCCAGACTTTCCAGCTGCATGCGCAGTGCCGGATCGCTGGCCTGCAGGCCGGCGGTGTCGATCAGCACCACGCGTTTGCGCAACAGTGGATCCAGCGCCTGCACCAGGGACTGGCCCGGGTCGACGTGGGTCACCGACACATTGAGGATCCGGCCCAGGGTTTTCAACTGTTCCTGAGCGCCGATGCGGAAACTGTCCATGCTCACCAGCGCAATGTTCTGCGCGCCGTACTTGAGTACGTAGCGGGCAGCCAGTTTGGCCAGGGTGGTGGTCTTGCCCATGCCGGCCGGGCCGACCATGGCAATCACACCGCCCTCTTCCAGCGGCTCGACTTCCGGTGTGGCGATCATCCGCGCCAGGTGCGCGAGCAGCATGCGCCAGGCCTGACGAGGCTCTTCGATATCGCTGGTCAGCGCCAGCAGGTCGCGGGACAACGGACCGGACAAGCCGATGCGTTGCAGACGACGATACAGATTGGCCTGAGCCGGACGGCTGCCTTGCAGCTGATTCCAGGCCAGGGTGCCGAGCTGCACTTCCATCAGCTCGCGCAGGCTGTTGAGTTCGAAACGCATCGAATCCAGCGCACGCGGATCGACGCCAGCGGCAGCCGGCGCAGGTGCCGGGGCTGGACGGGCCGGTGCGGCGTACGTCGGTTCTGTCAGAGGCTCGGCTGCTGTCAGCGGCAGGCCGGCGGTCAATGGCAGACCGGAGAACAACTGGCGATTGGTGTTGCCGTCGGCCTCACCACGCATGCTCAGCTCGGCCTGGGCAGTGACGATGCGCGACTGGGTCTTGCGCAGCTCGTCTTCGAGTTCCATGTTCGGAACCCGTGGCGCCAGCGCCGACAGTTTGTAATCCAGCGCCGCCGTCAGCTCGACGCCGCCGGCAATGCGGCGGTTGCCAATGATGGCGGCATCAGCGCCCAGCTCATCACGAACCAGCTTCATGGCCTGACGCATATCGGCGGCGAAAAAACGCTTAACTTGCATAAACCACTACCTCAGCCGTTGGGCCCTACTGTCGCAACGATGGTCACTTGCTTGTTGTCCGGAATTTCCTGGTAGGCCAGCACATGCAGTCCGGGAACTGCCAGGCGACCAAAGCGCGAGAGCATCGCGCGAACCGGGCCTGCTACCAACAGGATCACCGGCTGACCTTGCATTTCCTGACGCTGCGCCGCTTCGATGAGCGAACGTTGCAGCTTCTCGGCCATGCTTGGCTCCAGCAGAACGCCCTCTTCCGAGCCTTGTCCTGCCTTCTGCAGACTATTGAGCAATATTTGTTCCAACCTTGGCTCCAGCGTGATGACTGGCAGCTCGGACTCAGTCCCTACAATGCTTTGGACGATTGCACGGGATACGCCAACCCGCACAGCGGCCACCAAAGCGGCGGTATCTTGACTCTTGGCGGCATTGTTGGCGATGGCTTCGGCAATGCTGCGGATGTCGCGCACCGGCACGTGTTCGGCCAGCAGCGCCTGCAACACTTTCAGCAGCTGCGACAACGTGACCACACCCGGCACCAGCTCTTCCGCCAGTTTCGGCGAGCTCTTGGCCAGCAATTGCATGAGTTGCTGCACTTCTTCGTGGCCGATCAGCTCGCTGGAGTGCTTGTACAGAATCTGGTTCAAGTGGGTGGCGACCACGGTACTGGCGTCCACCACGGTGTAACCGAGCGATTGCGCCTGGGCGCGCTGGCTGACTTCGATCCACACCGCCTCCAGGCCGAAAGCCGGATCTTTGGCGGTGATGCCGTTGAGCGTGCCGTAGACCTGCCCCGGGTTGATCGCCAGTTCGCGATCCGGGTAGATCTCGGCCTCGGCCAGAATCACGCCCATCAGGGTCAGGCGATAGGCGCTTGGTGCCAGGTCGAGGTTGTCGCGAATGTGTACGGTCGGCATCAGGAAGCCCAGATCCTGCGAGAGCTTCTTGCGCACGCCCTTGATCCGCGCCAGCAACTGGCCGCCCTGGTTGCGGTCCACCAGAGGGATCAGTCGATAGCCGACTTCCAGGCCGATCATGTCGATTGGTGTGACGTCGTCCCAGCCCAATTCCTTGGTTTCCATGGCGCGGGCCGGCGACGGCAGCAGCTCCTGTTGACGTTTGACCTCTTCCAGCGCCTGCACCTTGGCCACGTTCTGCTTCTTCCAGAACAGGTAAGCACCGCCAGCGGCCAATGCGGCCATGGTCAGGAACGAGAAGTGCGGCATGCCCGGCACCAGGCCCATGACCGCCATCAGACCGGCCGCCACCGCCAGCGCTTTCGGCGAGGCGAACATCTGGCGATTGATCTGCTTGCCCATGTCTTCCGAACCGGAAGCACGGGTCACCATGATCGCTGCAGCTGTAGATAACAACAGTGATGGCAATTGCGCCACTAAACCGTCACCGATGGTCAGCAAGGCGTAAACCTTGCCGGCGTCAGCGAAGGACATGTTGTGCTGGAAGATACCGACCGCCATGCCGCCGATGAGGTTGATGAACAGAATCAGCAGGCCGGCGATGGCGTCACCGCGGACGAACTTGCTGGCACCGTCCATCGAACCGTAGAACTCTGCTTCCTGGGCCACTTCCTGACGGCGGGCCTTGGCCTGGGTCTGGTCGATCAGGCCGGCGTTGAGGTCGGCGTCGATGGCCATTTGTTTGCCGGGCATCGCATCGAGGGTGAAGCGCGCGCTCACCTCGGAAATCCGCCCGGCACCCTTGGTCACCACGACGAAGTTGATGATCATCAAGATCGCGAAGACCACGATACCGACCACGTAGTTACCGCCGATCACCACCTCACCGAAGGCCTGGATCACCTTACCGGCAGCGGCGTGGCCGTCCTGACCGTGGAGCATCACCACCCGCGTCGACGCCACGTTCAGCGCCAGCCGCAACAGCGTCGCCACCAGCAGGATCGTCGGGAACACCGCAAAATCCAGCGGCCGCAGGGCGTACACGCAGACCAGCAGCACGACGATCGACAGGGCAATGTTGAAGGTGAAGAACACGTCGAGCAGGAACGGCGGCACCGGCAACATCATCATCGCCAGCATGACCAGCAGCAACAGCGGCACACCCAGATTGCCCCGGCTGAGGTCGGCAATGTTCGAGCGAGCACTGTTGATTAACTGAGAGCGATCCACCGGTTTTCCCCGTTCCTTTAAAGCAAACTTTTGACGCCCAGAGCGGGCGCACGGCGGCTACTGCAAGAAGCCTTCCAACTTTTGCCGATGATTGAAACAGAGGGGTTTGAGTGTGGTTTTTCTGCTGGGCGGGACGTCGCCTTCGCAGGAAGTCAGCAAAAAGTGCCTTCTAAACTCGGGTGTTTAAAAGACACCTTCAGACACGCCTTACAGGCTACGAATCCTTGCGCCATTGCCTACAGCTACGCCAGAATCCGCCGGCTTGTGCGCCTTGGGGTCGGGTTTTATTGTGGGTCTGTCGCTGACGAATCAGCGATCGGGTTTAGCGACTCGCTCAGATTAAAGGTGCACCAGCGTTCCAGGCTTCGTTGCGGATCTGTATGTCTGCAATTTCGTTATGGTGGCTGTATGCGGGAGACCCTTGCGGTCTGCCGGGTGCCTTTGACCGGTTCGCTAACCTGCGTACAGCCGCCACCTTCCTGTTTAGCGACTGGATCTGGCGGCTCCACCCCAAAGGAGCTTCACCATGATCAAACCAACACCCAATCCGCCCGAAACCGACCCCGCCTCGCCCTACGAATCCCTCGACTCCAGAAAGCTTCACGAAGCCGCCGACCGCGCCCTCGATCACTACCTCTGCCCGCCCGGTTCCACGCCACCACCGCGCAGAACCCGCCGGATGTTTGCCGTCACCGCAGACTTCAAAAACGAAGAGCTGCTGGTCGAGCTCTGCGAAACCCTCGCTTCCGCCAGAACCATCGCCAATGACTTCGCCCACCTCATGCCCGCCTCGCAGCGCAGGACACTGACGGGCATCGGGCAACTGATCATGCTCGGGGAACTGGCAGCGAATCGGGTGTTGAATAATCTGGAACTAACGCCGTCGCAGACCTCCGTGTAAAGGCTTGAGAAATGCGTCGTGGCGGCCTCAATGCCAACGCATGTCATCGGGCATAAAAAAACCGCCACCGGGTTCAACCGGAAGGCGGTTTTTTTTCATCACCACAAAGTCAGGAATCGCGCCGCAGATCCGGCGGAATCGGCAAGTCGTCCTTGAGCGGCTCAGGGAACTTGCCCTTGCCCGCGCGGTGCTGGCGGATCTGGTAGACGTAGGCCAGTACCTGAGCGACCGCGAGGTACAGGCCGCCGGGAATTTCTTCTTCCAGCTCGGTGGAGTAGTAGATCGAACGCGCCAGGGCCGGCGATTCGAGCAGCATGACTTCGTTGGCCACCGCGATTTCGCGGATCTTCAGCGCCAGGAAGTCGCTGCCCTTGGCCAGCAGCACCGGCGCCCCGCCCTTCTCCGAGTCGTATTTGAGCGCCACGGCGTAGTGGGTCGGGTTGGTGATGACCACGTCGGCATCGGGAATGGCCGCCATCATCCGCCGCTGCGACATCTCGCGCTGGACCTGACGGATCCGCTGCTTGACCTCCGGCCGGCCTTCCTGGTCCTTGTGCTCGTCGCGCACTTCCTGCTTGGTCATCTTGAGCTTTTTAATGCTCTCCCAGAGCTGCACCGGGACGTCGACGGCCGCGATGATGATCAGACCGCAGGCCATCCACAGCGTGCTCCAGCCCACCACTTGCAGGCTGTGAATGATGGCCCGGTCGATGGGTTCGTGAGCGATGCGCAGCAAGTCGTCGACATCCCCGGACAGCACCACCAGCGCCACGGCCAGAATGATCAGGAATTTGGCCAGCGCCTTGAGCAGTTCGATCACCGACTTCGCGGAGAACATGCGCTTGAGGCCCGCGCCCGGGTTCAACCGACTGAACTTGGGCGCCATCGAGCCTGCCGCAAACAGCCAACCACCGAGGGCAATCGGCCCGAGAAACGCCGCCAGCAGCAAAGTGATCATGATCGGCTGGATCGCCACCAGCGCAATCAGCCCGGAGTTCATCAGGAACTTGCCCATGGCGCCCTGATCCATGATCACTTCCCGCGACAGCGTGAAGTTCATGCGCATCAGCTCCATCAGGTCCTGCGCCAGCATCCCGCCGAACACCAGCAGCGCGCCGGAACCGGCAAGCATGATCGCCAGGGTGTTGAGCTCCTTGGAGCGTGCAATCTCACCCTTTTCCCGGGAGTCCTTTTTGCGCTTCTCCGTGGGGTCTTCTGTCTTGTCCTGACCGCTCTCGCTCTCTGCCATGACTCAGCGCGCCTGTGCCAGTTCGCGTAGCAGCTGCAAGGCTTCGACGGCCAGCGGCTGATACTGGTTGAGAATGTCCGCGAGACCGACCCAGACAATGAACAGGCCGAGCACGAGGGTCAGCGGGAAACCGATCGAGAAGATGTTCAGTTGCGGCGCCGCCCGGGTCATCACGCCGAACGCAATGTTGACCACCAGCAGCGCAGTGACCGCCGGCAGCACCAGCATCAATGCCGCCCCCAGCACCCAACCGAGCTTGCCGGCCAGTTCCCAGTAATGCGCGGTCATCAGGCCTGCGCCGACCGGCAGTGTGGTGAAACTTTCAGTCAGCACCTCGAAGACCACGAGGTGACCGTTCATGCCGAGGAACAGCAGCGTCACCAGCATGGTGAAGAACTGCCCGATCACCGCCACCGACACGCCGTTGGTGGGATCGATCATCGAGGCGAAGCCCATGCCCATCTGGATCGCAACGATCTGCCCCGCCACCACGAACGCCTGGAAGAACAGCTGCAAAGAGAACCCGAGCACGGCACCGACCAGGATCTGCTCGGCGATCAACAACAGGCCGCTGAGATCGAGAGGACTGACCGCCGGCATGGGCGGCAGGTTGGGCGAGATCACCACGGTGATCGCCAGTGCGAGGTACAGGCGGATGCGTTTGGGAACCAGCGTGGTGCCGAAGACCGGCATCACCATCAGCATCGAGCCGATGCGAAACAGCGGCAGCATGAACGTCGCCACCCAGGTACTGATCTGGGTGTCGGTCAACTGAAGCAGCGATTGCATGGCCTAGCCGATGACCAGCGGAATGTTTTTGTACAGCTGGATGATGTATTCCATGAAGGTCTGGATGATCCACGGACCGCCGACGATCAGGGTCACCAGCATCACCAGCAGACGCGGCAGAAAGCTCAGGGTCTGTTCGTTGATCTGCGTCGCCGCCTGGAACATCGACACCAGCAGACCCACCAGCAGGCTCGGGACCACCAGGATCGCGACCATCATCGTGGTCAGCCACAAGGCCTCGCGAAAGATGTCGACCGCTACTTCTGGGGTCATGGCGAAACACCTCCGAAACTGCTGGCCAGGGTGCCGATGATCAGCGCCCATCCGTCAACCAGCACGAACAGCATGATCTTGAACGGCAGGGAAATGATCAGCGGCGACAGCATCATCATACCCATCGCCATCAGCACACTGGCCACGACCAGGTCGATGATCAGGAACGGGATGAAAATCATGAAGCCGATCTGGAACGCGGTTTTCAGCTCGGACGTGACGAAGGCCGGCACCAGAATGGTCAGCGGCGCCTGATCCGGCGTCGCGATGTCGGTGCGCTTGGACAGACGCATGAACAGCTCGAGATCGCTGGAGCGGGTCTGTGCGAGCATGAAGTCCTTGATCGGCACCTGAGCCTTTTCCACCGCTTGCTGGGCGGTGAGTTTCTCCGCCAGGTACGGTTGCAGCGCATCGTTGTTCACCCGGTCGAACACCGGCGCCATGATGAACAGGGTCAGGAACAGCGCCATGCCGGTGAGGATCTGGTTCGACGGCGTCTGTTGCAGGCCGAGGGCCTGACGCAGGATCGAGAAGACGATGATGATCCGGGTGAAGCTGGTCATCAGGATGACGGCGGCCGGGATGAAGCTCAGCGCCGTCATGATCAGCAGGATCTGCAGGCTGACCGAATACTCCTGCGCCCCGTTGGCGTTGGTGCCCAGGGTGACCGCCGGGATCGACAACGGATCGGCGGCGAACGCCAGTGGCGCGGCCAACATCAGGGCCAGGGTCAAGACGATGCGCAACGCACCCATTACTTCTTATCCTTCTGATCCTTGCCGAGGATCTTCAACAGATGCTGGGCAAATTCCGGAGTCGCTTTTTCGGAGGTGGCCGGGACGTCCACCGGCTCCTTGAGTACGTGCAGCGCGGTGATAGTGCCGGGACTCAGACCCAGCAGGATCTGCTCGTTGCCAACCTGAACCAGCATCAAGCGGTCACGCGGACCGAGCGCCCGGGAACCGATCAGCTCGATCACCTGCCCCTTGCCCGCCGGCCCTGCGTTCTGCACCCGGCGCAGCAGCCAGGCGAGGAAGAAGATCAACCCCAGCACCAGCAGCAGGCCGAACACCAGTTGCGTCAATTGCCCGGCGACGCCACTGCTGACCGCCGGAGCAATCGCGGGCGCCGCAGCAGCAGTCGCGGCCGCAGGCTCGGCGGCCATGACCGTCAATGGCAGCGCCAGCACCGCGGCCAGCAAGGAACCCAGAACCTTTTTCACTCAGCGCAGCTTCTTGATGCGTTCGCTTGGACTGATCACGTCGGTCAGGCGGATGCCGAACTTTTCGTTGACCACGACCACTTCACCGTGAGCGATAAGGGTGCCGTTGACCAGCACGTCCAGCGGCTCACCGGCCAGACGATCGAGCTCGATCACCGAACCCTGGTTGAGTTGCAGCAGGTTGCGGATGTTGATGTCGGTGCTGCCCACTTCCATCGAGATCGACACCGGGATGTCGAGAATCACGTCCAGGTTCGGACCGTCCAGGCTGACCGGTTCGTTGCTCTTCGGCACGCTGCCGAACTCTTCCATCGGCAGACGGTTGGAGCTTGAAACGCCAGCGTCGGCGGCCAGCAGCGCGTCGATGTCGGCCTGCCCGGCTTCACCGGTTTCTTCCAGGGCGGCAGCCCACTCGTCGGCCAGTGCCTGATCGTCCTGGGCGTTCATTTCGTCGTTCATCATTTGTCCTCGGCGGGCAACAATTCAGTTAAAGGCGTAAGGGGTGTTGCGCCGCTTCAGCGGCGCTCGATCGGCTCGATCACCTGCAACGCGAGGTTGCCTTTGTGCGAGCCCATCTTGACCTTGAAGGCCGGCACGCCGTTGGCGCGCATGATCATGTCTTCCGGCATCTCGACCGGGATCACGTCACCCGGCTGCATGTGCAGGATGTCGCGCAGTTTCAACTGGCGGCGAGCCACGGTGGCACCGATCGGCACGTCGACATCCAGCACGTCCTGGCGCAGGGCGTTGACCCAGCGCTCGTCCTGGTCGTCGAGGTCCGACTGGAAACCGGCGTCGAGCATTTCGCGCACTGGCTCGATCATCGAATACGGCATGGTCACGTGCAGGTCGCCGCCACCGCCGTCGAGTTCGATGTGGAACGTGGAGACCACGATCGCTTCGCTCGGGCCGACGATGTTGGCCATGGCCGGGTTCACTTCCGAGTTGATGTACTCGAAGTTGACTTCCATGATCGCCTGCCAGGCTTCTTTCAGGTCGACGAACGCCTGTTCCAGCACCATGCGCACCACACGCAGTTCGGTCGGGGTGAATTCACGCCCTTCGATCTTCGCGTGACGGCCGTCGCCGCCGAAGAAGTTGTCCACCAGCTTGAACACCAGTTTGGCGTCGAGGATGAACAGCGCTGTACCGCGCAGGGGTTTGATCTTGACCAGGTTGAGACTGGTCGGTACGTACAGCGAGTGCACGTATTCGCCGAACTTCATCACCTGCACGCCACCGACGGCAACGTCCGCCGAGCGGCGCAGCATGTTGAACATGCTGATGCGGGTGTAGCGGGCAAAACGCTCGTTGATCATTTCCAGAGTCGGCATGCGTCCACGGACGATGCGATCCTGGCTGGTCAGGTCGTAGCTTTTGACACTGCCGGGTTCGGCAGCGTTATCGGTCTGTACCAGACCATCGTCGACGCCATGCAACAGCGCGTCGATTTCATCCTGGGACAGCAGATCCTGCACGGCCATGTCGTGTTCCTACTGCAGTACGAAATTAGTGAAAAGCAACTGTTCGATCACCACTTTGCCCAGCTCTTTCTGCGCCACTTCCTGGACGCTGGCCGTGGCCTTCTGGCGCAACATCTCCTGGCCGACCGGGGTCGCCAAAGTGGCGAAATCCTGACCGGAGAAGAGCATCACCAGGTTATTGCGGATCACCGGCATGTGCACTTTGAGCGCTTCCAGATCAGCCTGGTTGCGCGCCAGCATGGTGATGCTCACCTGCATGTAGCGCTGACGGCCGTTCTGGTTGTAGTTGGCCACGAAGGCCGGCGCCATCGGCTCGAAAATCGCCGGCTGCTTGCCGACCGGAGCGGTTTCCACGGCAGCCGCAGGTTTGCTCTGGGCGCTGTGCATGAAGAACCACGTCGCCCCCACAGACGCGCCGATGGCCAGCAGCAACCCGAGCACGATCGCAATGATCATCTTGAGTTTGCCTTTGGTTGCGGGGTCTTTTACTGCTGCTGCTTCGCTCTTCGCCATGCCAATAATCCGTCACTAATCGGGTTTTCACAGTCGCACGGCAAGGCAAGAGCAAGTGTTATGCCAGAAGTGTCGGAGGGGAATGGAGAGCGGTGGCAAAACAGACGAGGGAGCGGACAGGGCCGCTCCCTCGGGGTAGGATGAATCAGGCGTAATAGTCGACGGCGCTGGAGCCGATCACGTGAGTTGTAGCGGCAGCCGCTTCAGCCACCGCCGCAGACGTCAACTCTTCTTCCGAAGAGTCCAGGCGACCGCCGGCGGCACTGGTACGCCCCGTCTGGCCCTGCTGGGCCTGCTCCTGACCCTGCCCTTGCCAGCCACGGTTCTGGTCGGAAACGTTGACATCGACCTGTCCCATGCCCTGCTGGGTGAACATGTCACGCAGGCGATGCATCTGGCCGTCGAGGGCTTCGCGAACACTCGGGTGGGCGCTCATGAAAGTCACCTGGGTCTGCTGGTCCGGCACCATGTTCACCCGGATATCCAGACGACCCAGTTCAGCCGGCTGCAACTGGATATCGGCAGACTTCAGGTTATTGCTCGACAGGTACATGACGCGGTTGACCACTTCTTCGGTCCAGCCGTTCTGATGCATGGCAATCGGCTGGTTCACCGGCACCGCGTTGGCGGTTTTCGGTGTGGCCGCCTGAGTCAGTGCCGCCAGACGGTTGGCGAAATCATCGACGCGGGTATCGCTGGTGGCGGATTTCAGGTCTTTCAGACCATCGTCGATCAGACCACTGAAGGCTTTTTCGCCGCCCTGACTGGTGCTGTCCTTGTCGGCCTGCACATCCAGCATGCTGGCCATGCCGGCAGCGAAGGTCTGAGCCGAGGTCAGTTCGCCGTCGGCCTGGGTCTGGGCCGGGGTCGCCTTGGGTTGCGACTGGCTGGACGCGGAAATGTGACCGCTCTGCTCCATCGCCATGCGCAAGGCCGGCATCGAATCGAGTGGATCGGCCTCAGGATCGAAATCACTGTCAACGGCAGGTGTCGTCGCAGTGGCGGCAGCTGGCAATGCCGCCACTGCCGGCGCCTGGGTCTCAGGCTTCACCGGAGGTGTCTCAACGACCGGCGCAGCAACAACCGGCGGTGTGACGACCGGCTGCACGACCTGCATCAGCGCCGGGTCAAGCGTCGGATCCACAACCGGCGCGGTGTCGGCGACCGGCGTGGTCGGCGTATCGGAGGTATCGTCGCTGGCGACCTTGTCGTCCGCAGCTGTCGAAGACGTTTTATCGGCGGGCAAGGCTTTGCCGCTATCGGCAACGGTCGCGTCCGGAGCGGCAGACTGATCCTTGCCGGCGTCCTTCTTGCCGCTGTTGTCGGCGACCTTGTCGCGTGCGGGTTTTACCGAGTTATCGACCGTGACGGCAGGCTTGTTCTGCCCCTGATCGGCAAACACCTGAGCGAAGCTCGAAGCCTTGTCCCCGGGGCCTGCGGCCACCACTGACGGTTTGGCAGAGGCGGCTTGCGCCTTGGCCTGGGCGGCAGTCTGAATAAGAATGTTAGGGGTTGCAGGCATGGCACGGTCTCCGCTGCACTGGGATCGTAGGTACAGTTGAACGAGATGACTGCAAGTGCCGGGCCAGTTTCGTCCGGCGCCGGATAAAAACGCCGGACGGTTGACTCAATGGGCGGGAGAGCGCTGTCGCTCGGCTTCATAGACGGGGCGCACATCCGCGAACTCGTCATGGATGTCGGCCACCAGCTTGATGATTTCGGACGGGCTCTTGTCCCTGGCGTGCTGTTCCAGCTCCTGACAAAGTTCGGCAAGACGGGTTGCCCCCATATTGCTGCTACTGCCTTTGAAGCTATGAGCCACCGACGACAAGGCGTCGGCATCGGCGGTTTTTTGCAGTTCACGCAGGCGCGCTTCGGAATCTGCCAGGAACGTATCCAGCAATTCCGGATAGCCATCCTCCATGACTTCTTGCAACGCACTCAGTACGTCGCGATCTACACAGGCATCAGTCACTTGTTCACTCCTTGATCAAGAATGCGCGGATTATGCCAGAGCCTCCCAGAAAAACTCTACGCGAGCACTACGACCATCGTCCGACCAGCTTGGATTTCTGCTCAATTGCCGGATCAGACTGACGCCGCGCCCCGACAGGCGAACACCGTCGAGCGGCCTCTCCATCACCCGAGCCACGTCAAAGCCTTTGCCGCTGTCTTCGACACGCACGACCAGACAACCGCCCTCGCCCTCTGGACGAACCTCCAGATGCACGCGCACATAACCCTCCTGCAGGGCATCGAGGCGCGCATTGCGTTGCTCATAGTAACGGGCAAAACCCGAAGCGTCGCGCTTGAGGCTGGAGTCCAGCCCCAGCACCCCATGCTCCAGCGCATTGGAATAAAGCTCGGCGAGCACGCTGTACAATGCGCCACTCTGCGTGCGCAAGCCATGCACTTCGAGCAGCAATTGCAGCAGGTAGGGTAAAGGATTGAAGCGCTTGAGCGTGGCGCCGCGAAATTCGAAACCCACCGACCAGTCCAGCGGGCACGACTGGCCACTGTCGGAGTACACCGGTGCCGACGGATTGACCTGCGCCATTTCCAGCAGGCTGACCTCGACCATGCTCACATCGTCCCGGGCTTCGCCGCGAAAATCCTGCAATGCCTGCTCGATCTCGGCGAACAACCGATCCGGCTGGCGATTGCCGGCAAACACCCGCTGCAAGCGCTCGACGCCAAACAACTGATCATTGGCATCGCAGGTGTCGATCACGCCATCGGACAACAGGAACACCCGATCGCCCACCGCCATCGGCAGCACTTCGGTTTGATCGTCAAAGGCCTGCGGGCTGAGCACACCCAGTGGCAGATGCCGCGCCGCCAGCGGAACCCGTTCGCCCGTAGCGATGCGATGCAGATAACCGTCGGGCATGCCGCCGTTCCAGATCTCCACGCTGCGGCGCTGAAAACTCAGGCAGAGCAGCGTGGCGCAGCAGAACATGTCCACCGGCAGGATGCGCTTGAGCTTGGCGTTCATTTCCCGCAGGGTTTCGGCCAGCCCGTACCCCTTGGCAGTCATGCCGTAGAACACTTCCGCCAGCGGCATGGCCCCCACCGCCGCTGGCAGACCATGGCCCGTGAAGTCACCGAGCAACACATGCATGTCGCCGGCCGGCGTGTAGGCTGCCAGCAGCAGATCGCCGTTGAACAGCGCATAAGGTGATTGCAGGTAGCGGATATTCGGCGCACTCAGGCAACCGGAATGCGCGACCTTGTCGAAAACCGCCTTGGCGACCCGCTGCTCGTTGAGCAGGTAGTCGTGGTGCCGGGCAATCAGGTCGCGCTGCTCCAGCACCGTGGCTTGCAGACGACGCAAGCGATCCATCGCCTTGATTTTGGCGGACAGGATCACCTGGTTGTAGGGCTTCGCCAGAAAGTCGTCGCCGCCAGCCTCAAGGCATCGCACCAAAGCTTCGCTCTCGGTCAGCGACGTGAGGAATATGATCGGCACCAGGTTTTCACCGGCCAACACCTTGATTTGCCGCGCGGCCTCGAAGCCGTCCATGACCGGCATCATCGCGTCCATCAGCACCAGGTGCGGCTGCTGACGGGAAAACACCTCGACTGCTTCTGCCCCATTGGTGGCCGTCAGCACTTCGTGCCCCTGGCGTCGCACGATGGTCGACAACAGCAGCCGGTCAGCGGCGCTGTCTTCGGCGATCAGGATCGTCAGGGGTTCTTGCGGCTGCATGGCCGTCAACTGATATCGAACAGTTTGTCGAAGTTGGAGATGGCGAGGATCTTGCGCACATCCGAATTGCTGTTGACCACCCGCACGTCCGAGTCGTCGCCGCCGGCATGATCGCGCAGCAGAAGCAGCATGCCCAGGGCCGAGCTGTCGAGATAGGTGGCATCCTTGAGATCCACCACGATGGAGTCGGGCTTTTTATTGAGTCGCTCGTAGGACTCGCGAAATTCCTGATGGCGACCGAAATCGAACCGGCCCTTGATCGAGATCGTCAGCTTTTGGCCATCCGGAGAAACTTCTGTAACGACTGACATGTACTGGCTTCCTTGTCATTGACGAACCTGTACAAGGTTTAGCACTTGCAAGGGTAAGGGGCAAGGCAGGAAGTCACCGCAAACTGTCAGAGATCAACCCTTCAGTAGGCATCACGGCGCGGCAGGCGCTGGGACAGTTCATCCAGCAGCTTTTGCTCGCGCTTGTCTTCGACTCGCTGGGCTTCATCGCGGTAGCGTTGTACAAGTTTTCGCAAGCCTTCGACCCGGGCAAACGCCTGCTGCCAGGCCTCGCGAGCCTTGTCCAGATTGTTCTGGTGCCACTGCAGGCTTTGCCGTTGCTGGTCGACCGCCGTATCGAGCTGGGTCAGAAACCCCTGAAACCCGAGCAACCACTGCCCGGTCACCCCGGTGCTGCCGCGCACGATCCATTGCTCGGAGTAATCCAGACGAAAGGCATGCAGGTCGGCGAGTTTGCTTTCGGCCACTTTCACCTGCCCCTGGAAATACCCGAGACGCTGCACGGCGGTTTTCTCGGCCTTTTCGGCCATTTCCACCACCGGTGCCAGACGCGCGGCGCGGCTCAGGGCCATGGCCGGTTACCCGCCGGTCGCAGGGGCGAGAATTGTTTCGAGGTAGGCCTCGCTTTCGCCCAGGCTGATGCTGTCGTTCAGACCCTGGCGCAGGTATCTGACCAGTTGCGGCTGCAGATTGATGGCAAGGTCAGTCTCGCGATCACCGCCAGCGACATAGGCACCGACACTGATCAGGTCGCGACTTTGCTGGTAACGCGACCACAGCTGCTTGAAGAATTGCGCCCGGACCATGTGATCGGGCGGTACCACGGCCGGCATGACCCGGCTGATCGAGGCTTCGATGTCGATGGCCGGGTAATGCCCTTCTTCGGCCAGACGCCGGGACAACACGATGTGACCGTCGAGCACGCCCCGCGCCGAGTCGGCAATCGGGTCCTGCTGGTCATCGCCCTCGGACAGCACGGTATAGAACGCGGTGATCGAACCACCGCCCTTCTCCGCGTTACCGGCGCGCTCCACCAGTTTCGGCAGCTTGGCAAACACCGAAGGCGGATAACCCTTGGTCGCCGGCGGCTCGCCAATGGCCAGGGCGATTTCCCGCTGGGCCTGGGCGAAACGGGTCAGGGAATCCATCAGCAACAGGACGTTCTTGCCCTTGTCGCGGAAATATTCGGCGATACGCGTGCAGTACATCGCCGCGCGCAGACGCATCAGTGGCGCATCGTCCGCAGGGGATGCAACCACCACGGAACGCTTGAGGCCTTCTTCACCGAGAATGTGCTCGATGAATTCTTTAACCTCTCGACCCCGCTCACCGATCAGGCCGACGACGATGATGTCGGCCTCGGTGAAGCGGGTCATCATGCCCAGCAGCACCGACTTACCGACACCGGTACCGGCGAACAGACCCAGACGCTGACCGCGACCGACCGTCAACAAACCGTTGATGCAACGAATGCCGACGTCCAGCGGTACGCTGATCGGGTCGCGGTTGAGCGGGTTGATGGTCGGACCGTCCATCGGCACCCAGTCTTCGGCCTTCATGCCGCCCTTGCCGTCCAGCGCACGTCCGGCGCCGTCCAGCACACGACCGAGCATGCTCATGCCCATCGGCAAGCGACCGGTATCGGCCAGCGGCACCACACGGGCGCCCGGCGCGATACCGGCAACACTGCCGACCGGCATCAGGAACACCTTGCTGCCGGAGAAACCCATCACTTCGGCTTCAACCTGCGACGGGTGATAGCTGTCGTCGTTGATCACCATGCAGCGCGTGCCCATGGCGGCACGCAAGCCTTCGGCCTCGAGGGTCAGGCCGACCATGCGCAGCAAGCGCCCTTCGAGGATCGGCGCACCGGGGATTTCGGTGGCCTCCGCATAGGTGCTCAGGCGCTTGGCGAAACTGGTGCGTTCAAGGCGCATCGGGGGCGTCCGCGAGCGGCTCGTCGGTGACAGGGGCCGGTTTCGGCGCTTCCGGCAAGTCGAGGCTCAGATCCGGTTCGGCCGGGTGCAAGGCCTGCTCGTGCAGTTGATCGAACAGCTTGGCCATGACCTGGCCGACACGGGTTTCGATGCTCGCATCGATCCGGCTGTGTTCGGTTTCAACCCGGCAACCGCCCGGCAGCAGCGATTCGTCCTCGACGATACGCCAGGTTTCCTCATGACGTTCACGCAGGGCTTTGACTTGCTCGAAATCCTGCGGATTGACGTACAGCCGCACATTGCCCACGCCCAGCGGCAACAGCTTGAGGGCGTCGCGCATGACGTGTTCGATTTGCGTCGAGTCGATGGCCAGTTCGCGCTGGATCACCTGACGGGCGATGTGCTGCACGAGGTCGACCAGCGACTTTTCAATCTGCGTGTCTTGTTCGGCGATAGGCTCGAACAGGTTCGCCATCAACTGCTCAAGGCTGTTGACCTTGGCGGTGAGGACCACTTCGGCTTCCTGGCGCACCTTGAGGGTGGCGCTGTGGAAACCTTCTTTTTCGCCAATGGCGAAGCCCTCGTTGTAAGCCTCCTGACGGATGCTTTCGAGTTCTTCCAGGGTCAGTGGCTGGACTTCCTCCAGCGGCACTTCTTCCATTTCCGGCGGTTCGGGCTCGGGCTCCGGCTCGGGTTCCGGTGGCGGCGGATCGAAACTCGGGATGGCCCAGGTTTCGAAACCGCGGACGTCCCGGGCACGGATCAGGTCCGTCACATCGTCGTCGTTCTTGCCCATGGTGTTAGATCATTTCCTCGCCGCCCTTGCCACCGAGCACGATTTCTCCGGCTTCGGCCATACGGCGGGCGATGGTGAGGATTTCCTTCTGCGCGGTTTCCACGTCGCTGACGCGCACCGGGCCTTTGGCCTCGAGGTCGTCGCGCAGCAGTTCGGCAGCACGTTTGGACATGTTCTTGAAGATCTTCTCCTTGACGCCTTCGTCCGAACCCTTGAGGGCCAGCACCAGCACATCGGAGGACACTTCGCGCAACAGCGCCTGGATACCGCGGTCGTCGACATCGGCCAGGTTGTTGAACACGAACATGAGGTCTTCGATCTGACCGGACAGGTCTTCGTCGACTTCGCGGATCGAGTCCATGAGCTGGCCTTCGATCGAGCTGTCGAGGAAGTTCATGATGTCCGCCGCCCGCTTGATGCCACCCAGGGTGGTGCGCGAGGCGTTCGAGTTGCCGGAGAACTGCTTCTCGAGGATCTGGTTCAATTCTTTCAGCGCCGCCGGCTGCACGGTGTTCAACGACGAGACGCGCAGGATGATGTCCAGACGCACCTTGTGGTCGAAGTTGCCCAGCACTTCACCGGCCTGGTCCGGATCAAGGTACGCGACCACGATCGCCTGGATCTGCGGGTGCTCGTAGCGGATCACGTCGGCTACGGCGCGCGGCTCCATCCATTTCAGGCTGTCGAGGCCGCTGGTGTTGCCACCCAGCAGAATGCGGTCGATCAGGCCGTTGGCCTTGTCTTCACCCAGGGCCTGGGTGAGCATTTTGCGCACGTAGTCGTCGGAGCCGACGCCCAGGCTGGTCTGGTCGCCGACGATGTCGACGAACTCGCTCATGACCTGTTCGACCTGCTCGCGGTGGACGTTGCCCATCTGGGCCATGGCCACGCCGACTCGCTGAACCTCTTTCGGGCCCATGTGGCGCAGCACTTGTGCAGCATCGGTCGATCCCAGGGACAGCAGCAGAATCGCGGCTTTATCGACCCGGGACAGTTTGGCGACGGCGGCTCGGTTATCACTCATCTGCGTTAATCCACTCTTTCACGACCTGGGCCACACGACCCGGGTCTTCTGCCACCAGACTCTTGATTGCGTTCAACTGAGCGTCATAGCCTTCGCTCGGGCTCGGCAGCAGGATGCTGGTCGGGCCGCCGAGGCTGACGCGATCGTTGGACAGTTCACCGTCCAGACCGCCCATGCCACCCAGTTCCACGTCACCGCCCAGACCGGCCAGCTCCTTGCCTTTGCCGCCACCGGTGATGTTGTTGAGCACCGGACGCAGCACGCCGAACACCAGCACCAGGATGAACAACACACCCAGCACTTGTTTGACGATGTCCCAGAACCATGGCTGGGAGTAGAACGGAATGTCGGCAATCACTTCGCCGCGCTCGGCGGAGAACGGCATGTTGATCACGCTGACGCTGTCGCCACGGCTGGCGTCGAAACCAACGGCGTCCTGCACCAGGCGAGTGAAGCGCGCCAATTCGTCGGCGCTCCACGGCGCACGGGTGGTTTCGCCGTTGGCCGGGTTGATCTTGACCTGATCGTCCACCACCACCGACACCGACAGGCGATTCAGGCGACCCTGCTGCTGCTTGGTGTGGCTGATGGAACGGTCGAGTTCGAAGTTCTTGGTGGATTGTTGACGCTTGTCCGCCGGGTACGGCGCGAGCATCGGCTGGCCGGTGGCCGGGTCCATGATCTGCTGACCGTTGGCGTCAACCAGTGGCTGGCCAGGTTGCACCATGCCGGTCGACGCCTGGGCACCACCGGTGGTTTGCGGCGCCGAAGCCGGCGACGGCGGCTGGTTGCTCAGGGCACCTGGTACGCCTTGCGGGCCATTGCTGGCGGTACGCTGTTCGTTGACCGACTGTTCGCTGCGCAACGCCGGCTGATCCGGGTTGAACTGCTCGGCGGTGGATTCGACGGCACTGAAATCGATGTCGGCCGATACTTCAGCCTTGTAGCGATCGTTGCCCAGTACCGGTTGCAGGATATTGTGCACACGCTGGGTCAGCATGCTTTCCATGCGGCGGCTGTAATCGAACTGCTTGCCGGCCATGGTCATTTCGGAATTTTCCGCCTGATCCGACAGCAGATTGCCCTTCTGGTCGACGACGGTGATCTGCGACTTGCTCAGCTCAGGAACGGAAGTCGCCACCAGATTGATGATGGCAACGACCTGACCCGGCTCCAGCGAACGGCCGGAGTACAACTCGACCAGTACCGAAGCGCTTGGCTTGCGCTCGTCACGCACGAACACCGAGCTTTTCGGGATCGCCAGGTGAACGCGCGCGCCCTTGACGTTGTTCAGGGCGGAGATGGTGCGGGCCAGTTCGCCTTCGAGGCCGCGACGGTAACGGGTCGCTTCCATGAACTGGCTGGTGCCCAGACCCTGTTCCTTGTCGAGAATCTCGAAACCGATGTTGCCGTCGCTGGGAGTGACACCAGCAGCGGCGAGTTTCAGTCGCGCACGGGACAGGTCATCGGCCTTGACCAGCAAGGCACCGGAGTTCGGTTCAACGGTGTAGGGAATGTCGGCGGAGGCCAGGGTGTCCATGACCTGCTTGGCGTCCATACCGGCAAGGCTGCCGTACAGAGGCCGGTAGTCCGGTTGCTGTGACCACAGCACCACGGCAAAGCCAATCGCCACGCTCGCAGCCAGGCCGACCAACAGGCCCACCTGACGCAGCATGGTCATCTCGGAGAGGTTTTCCAGGAAGGACAGGCCGAACAGCGGCGGTTTGCCGTCTATCGGGGTGGCCTTGGCCGGAACGTTATCGGCGACTGCTTCTGCCATGACTCAATCTCGTCCTTAAACCGGCATCTGCATGATGTCTTGATAAGCCTGAACCAGTTTGTTGCGCACCTGGGTCAGAGCCTGGAACGACACGCTGGCCTTCTGCGAGGAAATCATCACGTCCGTCAAATCGACGCCGCTCTTGCCGATTTCGAACGCGTTGGCCAATTGGCTCGAAGCCTGTTGGGTATCGTTCACTTTGTTGATGGCCTGACCGAGCATGTCGGAAAAGCTGCTGCCTGCCACTTCAGGGACGGCGGCAGTCGATTTCGGCTTCGACATGGCGTCCATTTGCATGGCCTTCATGTCCATCATCAACCGATTAAATTCAATACCTTGGCTCATGGTCTACTCTCTTGGGCGGCCCGCAATTTTTTGACACTCACTCGGCGGGTACTCAGGTGTTAGCAACAACGGTGCCAGCTCACGGGCACCGCTTCGAGAAATGCGTTTTCAAACGTTTGCGCCACCGCTTACGTGGCGAACAGATACCCTTCGACGTCCATTCCGGCATCGCGCATCTGCGCCAGTTTGTAGCGCAATGTACGTGGGCTGATACCGAGTTTTTCGGCGGCTTCCTTGCGCCGACCGCGTTCGGTGCGCAGGGTGTCGATGATCATCTGGAACTCGCGACGACGCAGGTCATCGCCCAGCGCGCCGGCCGAATCGGCCTCGATCTCGACCTCACGAATGACCGGCACGACCGGCATCGCCACCGGCAACGGCGCGAACAGCGCAGGCCCGGAGAGACAGAAATCCTGCGGCTGGATCAGCCCGCCCTGCTGCAGAATCAACGCCCGCTGCACCGCGTTATCCAGCTCACGCACGTTGCCCGGCCATGGATAACCGATCAGACACGCCTGCGCCTCGGGCGAGAACTTCGCCATCGCATGCTTCATTTTATTGACGTGTTTGGCCAGCAGACGCTCGGCCAGCGGCAGGATGTCGGCGGTGCGCTCACGCAGCGGACGCCAGGCCAGCGGGAACACCGACAGGCGATAGTAGAGGTCTTCACGGAACCGCCCCGCCGCCACTTCGCCCGCCAGATCACGGTTGGTGGTGGCGACGACACGAATATCGAGAGTGATCGGCTTGCGTGCGCCGACCCGCTCCACTTCACGTTCCTGTAGCACCCGCAGCAACTTGGCCTGCAGACCCAGGGGCATTTCGGAAATCTCGTCGAGCAGAATGGTGCCGCCGTCGGCCTGCTCGAACTTGCCCGCCTGTGCCGCGATGGCGCCAGTGAACGAACCCTTCTCGTGACCGAACAGTGTCGCCTCGAGCATGTTGTCGGGGATCGCCGCGCAGTTGATCGCGATGAACGGCTGACTGGCGCGATGGGATTGCTGGTGAATGTAGCGCGCCAGCACTTCCTTGCCGGTGCCGGACTCGCCGGAAATCAGCACGGTGGAATCGCTGCGGGCGACCCGCGCCGCCAGATCCAGCAGCTGCGCACTGGCCGGTTCGACCGCAACCGGCCCTTCTGCGTCAGCTGTGCCGAGATTGCCCAAGGCATGACGCGCGACCAAATCCAGCAGCGCCTTGGGCTCGAATGGCTTGACCAGATAGTCCGCCGCGCCCTGACGCATGGCATCGACCGCACGCTCGACGGCGCCGTGAGCCGTCATCAGCAGCACCGGCAATTGCGGCTGGCGCGCGCGCAGCAGGCCGAGCAACTGGTGACCGTCCATGCCCGGCATGTTGACGTCGCTGACCACCAGGCTGAACGCCTCGCACTCCACGGCTTTCAGCGCCTCCTCGGCAGAACCCACGGCGTGATAGTCGTGACCGGCCAGCAGCAGCGTATCGGCCAGCGCCTCGCGCAATGAACGGTCATCCTCGACCAGCAGAACCTTGATGCCCATGACCTTCACTCAGCTCCCTGTACAGCGGAAAACATCGGCAGGATCACCTGCGCGCACGTGCCGCGCCCGACCCGCGAGCGCAGCTGCAATTCTCCCTGATGCGCACGGGCCACGGCCTTGACCACGGTCAGGCCCAGGCCGGTGCCGGTGACCTTGGTGGTGAAAAACGGCTCGCCGAGCCGCGCCAGCACCGCCGGCTCGATGCCGCCGCCGTTGTCACTGACGCAAAGGCGCAGGGTGTTGTCGCGGGTGTAGCAATGCACCTTCAGACGCACATCACCGCCACCGGCCTGAATCGCGTTTTCGATCAGGTTGAGGATTGCCCCGACCAGCGTGTCGCGATTGCAAAGCAACTCGCCTGCGTGGCTGTCGCACTGCCAGCGAATTGGCAGATCCTGTACGTGGGTCAGCGCCGCGGCCTGCAACGACTGCATCAGGGCATTGGGCGTGATGCGGTCGGTCAGCGGCAATTCACCGCGAGCGAATACCAGCATGTCGCGCACCTGGTGCTCCAGCTCATGCAGACGCTCCTTCAGGCGCCCGGCAAACCGCTGCTGGGTGGCAACCGGCAGCGCCTGCTCGGTCAAATGGCTGGCATAGAGCAGCGCGGCGGACAGCGGAGTACGAATCTGATGAGCCAGCGAGGCGACCATGCGCCCCAACGATGACAGGCGTTCGTGGCGTGCCAGTTGATCCTGCAAGTGACGGGTTTCAGTCAGATCGTTGAGCAGCACCAATTGCCCCGGCTCGGCATCCAGCGAGCGGGTGGCAATCGACAGGCGTCGACCGTTTCTCAGGGAGATTTCATGACCGTCGTCTTCACGGGGCGCGAAGCAACGGGCAATGACATGGCGCCACAGCTCGCCTTCCAGCGGCAGACCCAGCAGATCGATGGCGGCCGGGTTGGCCTCGCACACGATGCCGTGACCGTCGATGACGATGACGCCACCGGGCAACAGATCCAGGAGATTTTGCAGACGGTTGGCCAGACGTTCTTTTTCCGCCAGTTCCTGCATACGCTGGGCGCTGACCACGGCCAGTTCGCCCTTGAGCTCGGTGACCCGCGCTTCGAGCATGCTGTAGGAGTCGGTCAATTGACTCGACATCTGGTTGAACAGCGCGAACGCCTGCTCAAGACCCTGCCGACTGGCCTGCTCTACGGACGGCAGTTGCCCCGAGGACTCGGGAACAGAAGACATCTGGGAGGCTTGGGGCATTGTGCTCTCTCGCTTGGCTGACCGTCAGTTAAACGGAACGTTGCGAGGGATGTAGCAATACCCGTGCCTAAAAAAAACGGCTTATAAATGAAGGATTTGAAAAACAGGCGTCAATCATCCGCCTGTTCATCACCTTCACGCCGGCTCATGCCGTACTTGCGCATCTTCTCCACCAGCGTGGTACGACGGATGCGCAGGCGTTCGGCGGCCCGGGCCACGATACCGTTGGCGTCATCCAGCGCCTGCTGGATCAGGCCCTGCTCCAGACCACCGAGGTAGTCCTTCAGGTCCAGACCTTCCGGCGGCAGCATCGCGTTGGCAGTGAAGTCCGGCGTGTGACCGTTGATCGCCACGCGCTCTTCCAGATCGCTGCGCAGACTGTCGACCATCTGCTCGTCTTCGTCGTCGACGTAGCGGAACTTCTTCGGCAGTTCGACCACGCCGATCACCCCGTACGGATGCATGATCGCCATGCGCTCCACCAGGTTGGCCAGCTCGCGGACGTTGCCCGGCCAGCCGTGGCGGCACAGGGACATGATGGCGGCGGAGTTGAAACGGATCGAGCCACGCTTCTCGTGCTCCATCCGCGAAATGAGCTCATTCATCAACAGCGGAATGTCTTCGACGCGCTCACGCAGCGGCGCCATCTCGATCGGGAACACGTTCAGGCGATAGTAGAGGTCTTCGCGGAAGGTGCCGATCTCGATCATGCTTTCGAGATTCTTGTGGGTCGCGGCAATGATGCGCACGTCGACGCTTTGGGTCTTGTTGCTGCCCACGCGCTCGAAGGTGCGTTCCTGCAGCACACGCAGCAGCTTGACCTGCATCGGCAGCGGCATGTCGCCGATTTCGTCGAGAAACAGCGTACCGCCATTGGCCAGCTCGAAGCGGCCGGCACGGCTGGTGATCGCGCCGGTGAAGGCGCCCTTCTCGTGGCCGAACAGTTCGCTCTCCAGCAGCTCTGCCGGGATCGCCCCGCAGTTGACCGGCACGAACGGCGCATCACGACGCTTGGAATGGTAATGCAGGTTACGCGCAACCACTTCCTTGCCGGTGCCGGACTCGCCGAGGATCAGCACGCTGGCATCGGTGTCGGCCACCTGCTGCATCATCTGGCGCACATGCTGGATCGCCCGGCTGGTGCCGACGAGGCTGCGGAACAGGTTGGGTTCGCGATGACGGCCGCGCTCGCGGGCCTGGTCGTACATTTCGCGATAGACCTGGGCACGGTGCAGGGAGTCCAGCAATTTGCTGTAGCTCGGCGGCATTTCGAGAGTCGAAAGTACCCGGCGGCGTTGGTCTTCGGGCAAGTCCACCGAAGAATTATCGCCCATCAGCAAAACCGGAAGGAACTCATCCCAGGTCGAGAGTGTCTTTAACAGGCCCAAAAGCGCACCAGGAGCATTGACCGTCCCGATCAGTACGCAAATGACCTCACGACTAGACGACAAAGAGCCGACTGCCTGCTGCCAGTCATGGCTTCCGCAGGGTAAATTTTCTTCGCCAAGAAAATTTAAAATCACCGCCAGGTCGCGGCGGCGGACGCTATCGTCATCGATCAGCAGAATTTTGGTTTCACGCCACATGCAATAGCAACTTCCCTAGTCAACTCAATGCCCGAAACGAGGGGCAAGCGAGACGCTTGCAGGACACTTCGTGCCTGTAGACGCCTGAAATCTGAAAACAGCCACTAGTTAAGTCAAAAAACCGTGCACAGTCAAATTTATGGCGCACATGTCTGGATTAACTGAGGGTTAATTAACCAAACAGATGGTAAACCTTTGCCGCGTTCTGCGCTTGGGTGATCTGCGACATCTCGTCGACTATCGCCTGACGCTCACCCATGGCGACTTCAAGAAGCTCTTTGTAGACATGCAGCAGCTCCTCGAGATTGTCACGCAGCGCCACTTCATCCAGCGAAGCTTCACTCAAGACATCTTCCATGCAGGAACGGCAATCGAGGTCCAGTTGACCGATCGCCTCCCAGTTGCGTTCGGCCAGGGCACCGACCAACGCCACTCGGGTTTCTTCGATTCGCTGCAATACAAGACTCATGGTGATCTCCTTAAAACTGAGGAGCAGGCGTAGGAGCAATGGCATCCCAGCCTTCTTTTACCGTGCTCAGCAAGCCGGCGACTTCATCCAGAATGCGCGGATCGCTGTTGATGTTGGCTTCGGCAAGACGCTTCATCATGTAGATGTACAGCCCGTCCAGATCAGCCAGCGTATCGGCGGAATTCTCCAGGTCCAAACCTTCACGCAAGCCGCTGACGATGCCAATGGCCTTGCTGATCGCCGTGCACTTGGCAGGAATGTCCTTGCGCTCGATCGCACCTTTGGCCTGGGCAATACGTGCCAGGCCACCTTCCATCAGCATTTGCACCAGACGGTGAGGGCTCGCTTCGGACGTCTGAGCGTGGGCACCCACTTTCTGGTATTGCCGAAGGGCTAACATCGGATTCATGTTCTACCTCATTTGCCACAATGACTCGTATGACCAGTGTATCGCCAGCGAGCCGAAAAACTTTAGACCATAAGACAAAAACCCGGCACACGCTCGAAAGCGTAGCCGGGTTTTTGTCGCTCTTGCATGTTACTTCGCAGATTGCTGAGCGTTCAGCGAGCTGAAGAACGACGTGATGTTGCTGGCCGTTGCTTTCATCTGCCCTACCAGCAAGTCCATGGCGTTGTACTTGGCGGTCAGCGTCTTGGTCAGGTTGGCAACACGCAGATCGAGCGCCAGCTGCTGGCTGGTCAGGCTCTTGGTGTTGTTGTTCAGGATGGCCATGCGCTGATCAAGCAAGCCTGTGGCGGTAGGGAGACTACCGGCAGGCGCCTTCAGATAAGGGTCCACCGCCTTGCTCATGCGCGACAGCAGACCGTCGGTATCAGTGGTGCCAAACAACTGTTGAACCTGACCGGTCATGCCCGGCTGGGACATGGTCTTGTTGAATGCAGCGGTGTCGAACGTCAGGTTACCGGTCAGCTTGTCGGTCATCACACCCAACTGCGACAGATAAGACATCGTGCTTGCGGTACCGGTACTCGGCATGGTCAATTGACTGCGAATATCGGCAATCAGCGAACGCGGCAGGGAGTCGCCGGTAAAAGCCGCCTGAACGGTCAGCTTGCCATCTTCGTCCGGCGTCGCCTTGGACAGGGTATCGATGGTGGTCTTCAGCGTATTGTAGGCATCGACGAAAGCCTGAACAGACGTCTGCAAGCCCTTGGTGTTCGAATCGACACTCACCACGACAGGTGTGCCTGGGGGAGTAGGGACCGTCAGCAGGTTCATGGTCAAACCACTGATGGCACCCGTCACGTTGTTGCTTTTGCTGGTCACCTTCAGGCCGTCGATGGTCAGCGAAGCATCTTGTGCGAGCCCGTTGACCGCTCCGGAATCACCTGCCGCCGGCGTGGCACTCATCGGTTTGGTGCCATCGATTTCCAGACCGGCAATACCGCTGACCGTCAAGTCCGAGCCCGCGCCCGTCTTGCTCGAACTGATGACCAGGCGCGAGGCACCGGTGCTGTCCGTCACGATGTTGGCGGAAATGCCATTGACACCCTGTGCCTTGTTGATGGCATCACGGGTGCTCTGCAAGGTGGAATTGGCCGGAATGTCGACATTGTAGTCAGTGCCATTCTGACTGATTTTCAGGGTACCACTCGGAATGGCACTGGCAGCACCGCCGGCAAAGGACGCACTGGCTACTTTCGAGCCGGTCGCCAGGTTATTCACAATAACACTGTAAGTGCCCGATACCGCGGTGTTATCCGAAGTAGCGCCCAGAACAGTAGGATTGCCCGAAGTCGCCGTGTAACCGGAGAACGCAGGGTTGGTCTTGCTGCCCAGGTTGTTCATCGCCGTCTGGAACGCAGTCAGCGCGCTCTTCAGCGTACCGACACCAGAAATCTTCAGCGTGTTGGTTTTGGTAGCGGAATCGATCTGCGTCTGCTTTGGCGACTTGTCGGCGTTGACCAGCGCAGTAACGATCGCACCAATGTCCAGGCCGGAACCCAGGCCGGAACCCGGTAAAATTGGACTTGCCATGTGCATCTCCCTTGGGGTTGTTGCCAGTCTTTTGACCCTTGTGGGGTCTAAAGCACTTCAAACACGATTCATGCCAGCTATCAGACTTTGGCGTCGAACAACACGTGACTCGCGTTGGCCAGGCTGTCTGCCAGCTTGAGAGCTTCTGCGGAAGGGATCTGTCGTACGACCTCGCCCGTCTCGCTTGCGATCACCTTGACGATGACCTTTCCGGAATGCTCATCGATCGAGAATTCCAGGTTGCGCTTGATCGACTGAACGAACTTCTCGATCTCCTGCACCGCCAGCTTCAACTTGGTTTCATCCGATTCCTGACTCTTTTTGACGTCGGAAACGGTATCAACGGCTTGAGGCTTGGTTTCCGACGGTTTGTCGGCGACGGTATTGGCTGGCTTTGGCGCCGGATAAGACAGGTTAAGCTTTACGCTCATGTCCATGCTCATCACCTCTTAATGTAAAAAGCGAGAGAGCACGCAAGCGCACTCCCCCGCCAAAACTCATTCCGAAATTACTGAAGCAGCTTCAGTACAGCGGAAGGCAGTTGGTTGGCTTGAGCCAGAACAGAGGTCGAAGCCTGTTGCAGGGTTTGCTGCTTGGTCAGGTTAGCAGTCTCTGCGGCGAAGTCGGTATCTTGTACGCGACCTTGTGCAGCAGTGGTGTTCTCGGTGATGTTCTGCAAGTTCTGGATGGTGCTGGTCAGACGGTTTTGCGAAGCACCCAGGCTGGCACGAGTTGCACCGATTGCAGCGATAGCGGCGTCGATTGCAGTGATCGCGTTGTCGATGTTCTGCGAAGCAGAACCAGCGCCAGTACCGGTAGTACCGGTCAGAACTACAGTACCGCTACCTACGGACAGGCTTACGGCGTCGAACTTGGAGCTCAGTACCAGGTCGATGTGGTTAGCCGAACCGGTGTTTGCGCCAACTTGCAGGGTCACAGTACCAGCCGAACCGTCCAGCAGGTTTTTGCCGTTCAGGTTGGTAGCAGCCGAGATACGGGTGATTTCGTCAGACATCTGAGCGAATTCAGCGTTGGTTGCGGTCTGGTCAGCAGTGCCGTTGGTACCGTTACGAGCTTTAACAGCCAGTTCACGCATACGCTGCAGAATGTCGGTCGAAGCTTGCAGAGCGCCTTCAGCGGTCTGGGCAACGGAGATACCGTCGTTGGCGTTCTGGATAGCCTGGGTGTTACCGCGGATCTGGGAAGACATACGGTTGGAGATCTGCAGGCCAGCGGCGTCGTCTTTAGCGCTGTTGATTTTCAGGCCGGAAGACAGGCGCTGCATCGAAGTCGACAGAGCGTCGGAGGCGCGGTTCAGGTTTTTCTGAACGTTCAACGACGTGGTGTTGGTGTTTACTGTTAAAGCCATGACGAATTCCTCGTTGGTTGGGTACTGCGGCTTCCGGCCCTGGCAACCGCCGGGTATGGCCTAGAGAACCTTCGTAATAGTTATCGTCGGGTTTGCAGGTTGCTTGAGGGCTTTTTTGAAAATTTTTGCCATCACCCTGCCACCCCCGAGAAAACAAAGACTTAGCAGCACTTCGCCCTCGAAAAAATGACGCCATAAAACCGTCCGCCGCGCAAAGCTGCGGGCCAGTGCTGTCGGTGCTCTTTTATGCCGAAGAACTTTCCAGCAGCCGGATCAATTCGTACTCCATGAAATCGGCGAGACCGAGCCAGTCCTGGCGTTCCTGGCAATCGAGCATTTGCGTGAGCAATTGCGACCACGGCTGCTGGATATCCGGCGAAGCGGACACCAGCAAATGCTGCGCACCCTCGAATACATCCACCATCTCCAGCGCCGCTTCGACATCACGCCCCAGGCGAAACAGGCCAGCGCAGCGCCGGCACTCGTCGACACAACCTTGCAGCGCACTCATTGCACGAACTCCTGATTGAAACGCGTCCCGGCAATCAATGCGCCTGAGCGGCTGCTGTTGAAGAACTCCACTTGCGGCTGACTGGCGATGTAACGCTCCAGCACACACAGATAACCACGAAAATTGAGCTGAGTACTGACGCGCTCACCGAACCCGTCGCGCACCCAGTGCCGCGCCTGATTTACTGATGGGCCCAGGTCACCGTCATTCCAGCCGGCGTGGGTCTTGTTCATCGGAAATGCGAAATCGGCGCCGAACAGAGTGATCCGCGCGGCACCCATCTTCACCGCCAGATCCACCGCCGGGTGAATCACACTGCCGCCCACATGCAGCAGCGCCCGCGGATGTTGCTCACGCAGCACCGCATAGACCGGACTGAGCGAATAACCGCCATAACGCTTGCCCTTCCATGCCCGCAGCACCTCGGGGTCGCTCATCGGCAGATACACCAGCGGGATGTCGTCGGATTCTTCGAAAGGCAAATGCCGGAAGCTGATGCGTTGGTCGATGCTCACCACCAAGTCAGGCACGATCCCGTGCTCACGCAGTGGCCGGTAAGCGGTATCGACGCAAATGAACAGCGGGCGCTCGTCTCGCTGGCGAATGGCGGCCAGACGCTCGAAATGCTGTTCGAGGGTCGGCCCGGTGCCGATCACATAGATCTCCCGGCCAGCGCAAGTACCAAACAATTGCGCCACATCATCGTCAGCGAGCAACACCGGCAGGCAGTCCTGCAGGCGCTGCTGAATGAACGGCGACTGCGGATCGAACTCACGATTGTTGAAGCTCAGGTGCACTTCACTGACCAGACGATCACGGATCTTCGCGTTGAAGTCGTCGGCCAGCAGCATCTCCGCCGGCAAGGCAAAGAACGGCGTGCAGATGTCCGGCAGGTCACCGGCGTATAGAAGTTCTACCCGTGAGTCCTCCAGCCACTGTCGCTGATCAATCAGTTGCAACACCAGGGCGAACAGCGCGCCATTGAGAATGTGCACGTACAGACGCTCTAGCCCGGCACGCTCCAGCAGCACGGTCGGCAAATCCCCGAGGCCGGTGCCGTAGACATGCAATTGCGGCTTGCCGGCCGGCAGGCTTTCGGCCTGAATCCGGGCTTCATGAATGCGGTCATGGCGACTTGTGAGCTGAATGCCACCGATGCTTAGTGTCGAACCCAGCCCTTGCGTCAGATCGGCCTGGATCGTCGAACTGTCTTCGCTCATCAACCGTGCGAACAGCGCCGGCCAGCGTCGCTCGATGACTTCAGCGTTGGCGTGGAAAAACTCGCTCATGATGCCTCGCGCTCCCTTCAGGCAAAAAAATAGCGTTCAAGGTTACCCCTTGAACGCTATTTTTGTATCCGTCGTTTTTGGTGGGTTCAAGGACGATAGATAATCGCCGACCCCCACGAAAGACCGACGCCGAAACCGCTGAGCGCCACTCGGTTCCAGCTGGAATCCAGCGCGTGCTTCTCCAGCAGCAGCGGAATGCTCGATGACACGGTGTTGCCGGTCTCGACCATGTCCTTGATGAACTTCTCCGGCTCGCCTTCGAATCGCCGCGCCACGGCATCGACAATCGCCGCGCTGCCTTGGTGAATGCAGAACGCATCGATGTCATCGGCGTTGAGACCGGAGTCGTCGAGCAACTCATGCAAGTGTGCCGGGACTTTCAGCAATGCAAAGTTGAACACCTGACGACCGTTCATGAAGAACACGCCATCGGTGACTTTCAGATGCGGCGCACCCGAACCGTCGGTGCCGAACTTGGCCTTGCCCAGCGCCCAGACCGGGTCTTCACCCATCCAGGTCGCGGTGGCGGCGTCGCCGAACAGCATGGTGGTGTTGCGGTCTTCCGGGTCGACAATCTTCGAATACGGATCGGCAGTGATCAGCAGGCCGTTCTTCAGGCCGGCAGCTTCCATGAAGCCCTTGATCGCGTAGATGCCGTAGACGTAACCGGAGCAGCCCAGGGAAATATCGAACGCTGCGACATTGGTCGGCAGACCCAGTTTGTCCTGCACGATTGCAGCAGTATGCGGCAGGCCTTCTTCGTCACCGTTCTGGGTGACGACGATCAGCGCATCGATGGATTCACGTTTCAGTTCAGGGTTGCTGGCAAACAGCGCATTGGCCGCTTCAACGCACAGATCGGAAGTTTCCTGTTCTGCATCTTTACGTGGCAGGAAGGCCGAACCGATCTTGCCGAGGATGAATTCTTCATCCTTCTCGAATTTTGCACCTTGTGCGTAATTGTCCACGCCGGCTACAGGAACGTAGCTCGCAATGCTTTTTATGCCAATCATTACGGCTTCCCAATAATAAACAGCCCAATACCACCGCTCGCAAGGATTCGAGGGGCGCCGACAAACAGAAAACGGCCGCCACAACGGGCAGCCACGGGGAGCGCAAAGGGCTATCACTGGAACCGATAACGGGCCAGGCGCCATCTCCCCGGTCAATACAATACAGTGAAGATGCGCGTTATGACTCGCAGGTCACTCTATTTTGCCGAATCGGTGCAGATCGGGTTATTCGACCAGCGACCAGTCCAGCGGCGTGCCGCGTTTGATCGGCGCGCGTGCACAGCGGCCGAGGACGGTGTCGGTGTGCCTGGGTGGCAGACCGAGACCGGGACGAATGGCGCGCAGATTGGCCGCCGTGAAGGGTTCACCGGCCGCCATATCGGCCGTGACGTACAGCGACCGACGGTAAACCAGAGACTTTTTCTCAGCCTCGGTAACGCCGTAATGCACCTGGCCCATGGCCTGCCAGGCGCGCTCGGTTTCGACCACCAGGCTGGCCATTTCCGCGGGCTCCAGCGAGAAACTCGCATCCACCCCGCCCGCCATGCGGTCGAGGGTGAAGTGCTTTTCAACCACCGTAGCCCCGAGCGCCACAGCGGCCACCGACACGCCGACGCCCATCGAATGATCCGACAGCCCCACCTGACAACCGAACAGCTCACGCAGATGCGGGATGGTGCGCACATTGCTGTTGAGCGGCGTCGCCGGGTAGGTGCTGGTGCATTTGAGCAACACCAGATCCTTGCACCCGGCTTCACGAGCCGCGCGCACGGTTTCGTCGAGCTCGGCGATGCTGGCCATGCCGGTGGAAATGATCAGCGGCTTGCCGGTCGCCGCGACGCGACGAATCAGCGGCAGATCGGTGTTTTCAAAGCTGGCGATCTTGTAGGCCGGCACGTCGAGGCTTTCCAGGAAGTCCACGGCGCTGTCATCGAACGGCGTTGAAAACGCGAGCATGCCCAGCTCTTTGGCTCGGGCAAAGATCGGTGCGTGCCATTCCCATGGCGTGTGGGCCTTCTCGTACAAATCGTACAGCGAGGTGCCAGCCCACAAGCTGTTCGGGTCTTTGATAAAGAACTCACCTTCCGCCAGATCCAGGGTCATGGTGTCGGCGGTGTAGGTTTGCAGCTTCAAGGCATGGGCACCGGCCTTGGCCGCCGCCTCTACAATCTGCAGGGCGACTTCCAGCGACTGGTTATGGTTGCCGCTCATTTCAGCAATGATGAATGGCGGTGCGTCGGCACCGATCAGGCGATCGCCAATCTTGAAACTGTTCATGAACGGTGTTCCTTCAAATCCCTGGTGAACGCGCAGGCACTTTGGGTGAACCCGGCGTCACGAAATACATTCAATGAGGCCTGATTGGCCGGCAAGACTTGCGCGCTGATCGCGGTCATCTGCGGCCAGTGCGTCGTGACGAACGCCTCGCCCTGCGCCAGCAGTGCCCTGCCCCAGCCGAGACCGAAACGCCCCTCCAGCAGATACAGCGAAACCTCGGCCTCGAAACCGCGCAGATCGTAGCGCAACACACCGACCGGCCCGTCATCGGACTCGGCGATCAACAACAGCCGTTGAGGATTGCGCAGACTGGCGTTCAACCAGTTCAGATGCTGCGACCACTCGATCACGCCGTTTTCCAGCGACCAGCGACGCACCGTTTCGGCATTGCGCCCGTCAAACAGCAACTGCGCGTCATCCGGCGTCGCCAGACGCATCTTGAGCACCGCTCCCGCCAATGCCGCTGCAACCCGCAATGCCCCACGCCCGTCGACCAGTTGCCGCGAACGCTCGGCCAGGCTCTGGCGCAGGTAAAAATTGTCGACGACAAAACCGATGGCATCGCACAGTTGCTCGACGCTGACCTGCTCCCGTGCGCCCATGAACACATGGGCCCCGGCCGCCGCCATCACCTCGCCGTTGTTCTGCTGGTTGTTCGACACGGCAATGCAGATCGTCGGCAGGCCCATGGCCGCGCGCTCCCAGCTGGTACCGCCACCGGCGCCGATGAACAGGTCGGCTTCGGTCATGCGTCGATGGAAATCGCTGACAAAACTGTGCAGGCGCCAGTTCGGCCGCGTCTCGGCCAGTGCCTGCATCTCTGTCCATGCCGGGTTGTCGGCACCCGCGACAAAGTCCACTTCCAGCCCGGAAAAATCCGCCAGCGCCAGCATCGCGTGATGGGTCTGGCGGGCAGCGTCGAAGCCGCCGAAATTCACCAGCACCCGTCGCGCCACGGGTTTGATTTCAATGGCCGGACCACTGAACTCTTCGCGCAACATGGCAAAGCGCGGACCGAGCAGCGTTCGGCACCCGGCCGGCAGCAGCGGCTGATAGTTTTCACTGAGGCCGGAGAGGTTCTGATTGAGCAGCAGATCCACGCTGTAGCGACGGGTCGCCAGATCGTCCACGGCGGCGATCCGTGGCGCGAAGCGCCGGGCAGCGGTCTGCCAGTGATGATCGAGGCCGTAATGGTCGGCGATGACCCAGTCGAATCCGGCCAGTCCTTCCAGCTGCGTCGCCAGTTCATCGATATCCGCCTGCCACGGCAGCATCGACTCGATGGCCTGCTCCGGATCTTCGCCGGCGTAGCGATCCGGCAACGCAAAAGTCTCGAAGCCTTCACTCTGTAACGCATCGAGACGATGTCCCGGCAAGCGCCGACAGGCAAACGCGACATGACTGCCCTGCGTGCGCAACACTCGCGCCAGCGTCAGACATCGGGCGATATGGCCGCTGCCGATGGTGGGCGAGGCGTCGGCGCGGATCAGCACTCTCATTGCAGCTCTCCGCCGGCCTTGAGTGCCGCGTAGAGATACTCGGCGCGTTTCCAGTCCTCGGCAGTGTCGATGTCCTGCACCAGATGCCGGGGCAGGATCACCGGCAGGCTGGCCGGCGAATACAGAATCTCGCCACGCAACCAGGCCTCGCCGCGCCCCCAGTAGAACTGGCCGGCATCCTGAAAGGCGGCCGGCAGATCCTGCGAACGGGTATTGCGAAACTCGGGGTACAACGCCGTCAGCGCGCCCTGCCCGTCCAGGGTCAAGGCGCGCTGCACCGGAAAGCCGAAATCGGTGACCGAAAAGGCAAAGGATTTGTCGGGATGCTGCTCCAGCAACTCGAGCCCCTGACGCAGAAAGCGCGCCTGCAACAGCGGCGCCGTGGCGTACACGCAGCAGGCGTAATCGAAGGTCGGCAGTTGCTGCAAGGCGTGCACGATCACCGCGGAGGTGCCGGTGAAGTCATCGGCCAGCTCCGCCGGGCGCAAGAACGGCACTTGCGCGCCATGGACCTGCGCCAGCTCGGCGATCTCTTCGTCATCGGTGCTGACCACAACCTGGTCGAACAACCCTGAATCCAGCGCCGTGCGAATCGAACGGGCAATCATCGGCACACCGTCGAACGGTTTGAGATTCTTGCGCGGAATGCGTTTGCTTCCACCGCGGGCCGGGATGATTGCGACGTTGCTCAAGGGCGTTTTTCCAGCAGGAACCAGGTGACGTCATCCAGCGGGAATTGCGGATCACGGTGATAACCGAAGCCGTAATCCAGCAGGTGCAGATCCGGATAGCGATCGAGCATTTCCCCGGCGAAATCACGCTTGAACAGCTTGCCGCTGTTGCCGCGATAGGACACTTCCACCGGTGAGGGATTGTAGTATTCGGCGATCAGAATGTAGCGCTGACTCAGTTCGTACAACTGCGCATAAGCGGTCGACAACAGCTCCGGGGCCAGATGGATCAGCACGCCTTTGCTGAGCGTCAGGTCGTATTGGCGCTCACGGGGAAAGTCGAACAGCGAGCCGTGCCAGATGTTCGCGATTTCCAGCGCACGCGCCTGGGCGCAGGCGTTGGCATTGATTTCGACGCCGAACAACTCGCACTTGGGCAGTAACTGACGCAACGCCTGCAGGTTGTTGCCGGCGTTGGTGCCCAGCTCCAGCAGGCTGTCGATCCGCCCGGCCCGGGTCAGCGCCTTGGCGAACAACGCCAGATTGGCCGCCACCAGTGGCTGGCCGACATTGCGGTCAACGTACTGGTTACCGAATTCGCCCTGCCAGAATTGTTCCTGTTCGCTCAGATCACGCATTGCCGTTTTCCATCCACCGCCGCAGCGGTACTCATTCAGTCAACCGACGCAATTGCTCGACCACGTAATCCTGTTGCTGATCGCTCAGCAACGGAAACAGCGGCAGGCTGATCGCTTCGGCGTAATAACGCTCGGCTTCGGGAAAATCTCCCTCGGCGAAACCCAGTTCACGATAGTACGGCTGCAGATGCACCGGAATGTAGTGCAGGTTCACGCCGACCCCGGCAGCACGCAAGCCTTCGAATACCTGACGGTGGCTGAGGTTGATGCGCTCAGTCTGCAAGCGCACTACGTACAAGTGCCATGCTGATTCGGCGTCCTGCTGAGCACTCGGCACAGTAACTGGCAAATACGCCAGCAAACGGTCGTAACGTGCGGCCAGTTCCCGGCGACGGGCGATAAAGTCGTCCAGTTTGCTCAACTGTGACAGGCCCAGCGCGGCTTGCAGATCGGTGATCCGATAATTGAAACCCAGCTCGACCTGCTGGTAATACCACGGCCCGTGGCTGGGCTCGGTCATCTGCTGCGGATCGCGGGTCATGCCGTGGCTGCGCAGGCGTTGCAGGCGCTCCGCCAGCTCCGGGCGATTGGTCAGCACCATGCCGCCTTCGCCGCTGGTGATGATCTTCACCGGGTGGAAGCTGAACACCGTCATCGCCGCAAATTCGCCACAACCCACCGGACGCCCGGCGTAGCTGGCGCCAACTGCGTGAGAGGCGTCTTCGATCACCGTGAAGTTGTAACATTCGGCCAGTTCGGCGATTCGCCGCATGTCGCAGCTCTGCCCGGAGAACGCCACCGCCACCAGCACTTTGGGCAAGGTGCCGTCGCGTTCGGCAGCGTCGAGTTTGCTGGCCAGAACTTCGGCATCGAGGTTCCAGGTCAGCGGATCGATGTCCACGAAGTCAACGTCGGCGCCGCAGTAACGGCCGCAGTTGGCCGACGCGAGAAAGGTGTTCGGCGTGGTCCACAAGCGGTCGCCCGCTCCCAGTCCTGCGGCCAGGCAGGCAATGTGCAGCGCCGCCGTGGCGTTGCACACCGCGACCGCGAAATCAGCCTGGCAACGCTCGGCCATTGCCTGTTCGAAGCGCTCGATGGTCGGCCCCTGAGTCAGCCAGTCCGACTGCAACACCTCGACGACTGCGTCGATGTCCGTCTGGTCGAGGCTTTGTCGACCGTAGGGAATCATACCGACAGCTTCGCATGCAGGTCGGCGATCTGCCCCACCGAGAGAAAGTGCGGGTTGGTGTCGGAGCGGTATTCGAAATCTTCGCTCACCGGCCGCCCGTGCTCGCCGAGTTTGTCGACGGCAAAATCGACATCGACGCTGGTGAAGCGGATCGAAGGCTGGATCGTATAGTGATCTTCGAACTCCAGGGTCATCCGCGCATCGTCCAGCGGCACCATCAGTTCGTGCAGTTTCTCGCCGGGACGGATGCCGACGTTCTTGTGCGGCAGATGCTCGGCCATGCCGCGAGCCAGATCGACCACACGGATTGACGGGATCTTCGGCACGAACACTTCACCGCCGTGCATCCGCGCAAAACTGTCGAGGACGAATTGCACGCCGTGATCGAGGGTGATCCAGAAACGGGTCATGCGCTCGTCGGTGATCGGCAGCTCGGTCGCGCCATCGGCAATCAGTTTGCTGAAGAACGGCACCACGGACCCGCGCGAACCCGCCACGTTGCCGTAGCGCACCACGGCAAAACGTGTCTGTTGCTCACCGGCGATGTTGTTGGCCGCGACGAACAACTTGTCCGACAGCAACTTGGTGGCGCCGTACAGGTTGATCGGGCTCGCCGCCTTGTCGGTGGACAGCGCGACGACTTTCTTCACGCCGTTATCGATAGCGGCGGCGATGATGTTCTCCGCGCCATTGACGTTGGTACGGATGCATTCGGTCGGGTTGTACTCCGCCGCCGGCACCTGCTTCAACGCCGCGGCATGCACCACGTAATCGATGCCGCGCATGGCCTGGCGCAGACGCTCGGCGTCGCGCACGTCACCAAGGAAGTAACGCATGCACGGCGCGTTGAACGTCTGCTGCATTTCGTATTGCTTGAGTTCATCCCGGGAGAACACCACCACGCGCTTGGGCTGGTACTGCTCGAGCAGGCGCGCAATGAACTTGCGCCCGAACGAGCCGGTGCCACCGGAGATGAAAATCGATTTACCGTTGAACATGTCTTGAGTCCCGTTCCCTGTCGACCTAGGCGATCAACTGTGCCCAATCCAGCAAAGCGCCATCGTTGAGCGCGAAGCCTTTGCCGCTCAGGCTCAGGTTCCCGTTGTACGCCTGATCCTGGGCGAAAGCTCCTGCCCACTTTTCCCGGAGGGCAAGCAATGCCTGGGTTGCCTGGGCAATGTCGCCCTGATGAATGACCTGCACCGACGGCGTCCACACCGTGAGGTAACCGGCCTGGCCAGCCTTGAGGCACAGATCGACATCGCTGCCGCCGTCGGCGAACGTACCGTGGTCCAGACCGCCCAGTGCGTCGAACAGCTCTTTGCGTACCATCAGGCACACGCTCGACACAGCCGAGTAGTTCTGATCCACGGACAAGCGATACAGGTAGCCCTCGGCGTCGTGTTTCTCGCCAATGAATGCCGAGCCGACACCGCCGTTCATGCCGAGGATCAGACCGGCCTGACTGATCTTGCCGTCGCGATCCACCAGTTTCGGACCGACTACGCCGACTTCAGGTCGCAGCGCATGGTTGAGCAGCGAATCGAGCCAGTTCGGGTTGACGACTTCTGCGTCAGCGGCCAGCAACACCAGGAACTCGCCCTGTGCCTGCTGGCTGGCAGCGTTGAACAGCGCCGGCATGCTGTGGGAGCGTTCGGCGCGCAACACACTGACCTTCGGATGTTGATAAGTCCCCAGCCAGTCATTGACCTCGGCGGACTCGGCGCCCGAAGTGACCACCAGTATTTCATAGCGGTGATAGCGCGTACGCAATTGCACGCCTTCCAGACAACGTTGCAGGGCCGGCAGATCACTGCCCGCCGGAACGATGACCGACACCAGAGGGCGATCACTGTGGTGGTAGTCGATCTGGTAGATGCCGGGTACGGACGAAGTGATCTTGGCCTTGTAGCCGCGACTGCCCAGATGGCGCAGCAAAGCCAGGCGCTCATCCGGATTCTCTTCCAGCTCTGGCGCCTCGGTGATCAACAGCGGTTCGTCGAGGTGCGCCAGACTGTTCAGGCCACCGTACTCAATGACGCGCAACAGCAGATCAAACTCCAGAGCCTTGCTGAAGTCCGCGGAATAACCACCGACGTTGACCAGCGTCTCACGACGGATCAGCCAGTGACGAGCCATCATGCCCGGCAGGCTCAGCAGCAGATCCAGGTTGAAGCCGGGGCGGAACACGTCCACCAGCGCACCGTTTTCCTTGCGCTGGATTTCATCCGTGGAAACGGCACTGCAGCCACCGGCGTTCATCAGTTCCAGGCTGGCGCGCAGCAGACCGCTGGCAGTGAACTCGTCACCCGCCTCGGCCAGGAGCACCCAGTCGCAAGGCGACTGACGGGCGCTCTGGTTGAGCTTGTCGACCAGATTGCCCGGCGTGACGCGCACGAAGTGCAGGGTGTTCTGCGCCGTGGTGGCCGCCGGCGCTTCGCCGGTGGTGAACACGACAATCCTGAACGCCTTGCACTGACCTTCGAGCAGGCTGTCGAGACTGACCTGCAGTTTGTCGATGTCGTTGTCCAGATCCAGCAGGAAAATACCGAATTGCGGGCCACCGCCATTGACCGCCAGGTGTTCGGCAATCGACTCGCGCTGTGCCGCATCCGGCTGACGCGAGTCCAGCCACTTGAGCAGACGGCCGGATTGCATCTTGTCGAACACCGGATGGTGATCGGCGACGGTCAGCGATTCCAGGCGTGCGATCCAGTCGCGCATCTTCTGCGCTTCCTCGGCCTCGCCGGACAGCTCCAGTTGCGCGGCCAGACGTTTGGCCACCGTGCGGTTGAACGCATTGAGATCGTGGGCCTGCCACAAACGGTCAAGCACGCTTTCCGGAGTGTCGTTGTTGCGCGACTCGATCAGGTGAGCCTGACGCGTCCATACGCCTTCGAGGCCTTCGAGTTGAATGCGCCCGGCCGGCATGGCGTGCAGCATGAATTCGAACTGCGCCAGACGATCGAAAAAGGCCTGGTTGTAGAACGGCATTTCGACGTACTGCAACGGACCGAAACGGCGATCCGGATGTTTGAGTGCCTGGTTCCAGGTGGACTGAATGATCAGCTCCGCCGTCAGGGCCCGACCGCTTGCCAGGCTGTCGACCATCGCTTCGAAACTTTGCAGGGCGAACGCCTTGCCCTGCTCCGGGTTCAAGTCCTTGATCCCGGTCGGCAGTCCCGCCAGGAACTCGGCGAACGCCTCACGCTCGGCCACCGACTTGGGGTCGATGTAGGTCAGCGAGTGGTAGACCTCCGTGCTGTGCTCGGAGTTGCCGTAGTTGATCTCGCGCACCACGTATGGAATCGGCAGGATCCGCGCCTTGGCACTGGCCAGCAGGAAGTACACATGGCCGATTTCCTGCCACTGGAAATTGGTGCCCGGCGGCAGCGCCGAATGCCAGGTCTTCATCAGGTCGGTACGGGTCACCGCGTAGAACGGCGGGATGTACTGGCTCATGTAGTCGAGGACGCGATCCTGAGCCCGCTCGGACGCATAGTCTTCCTGCACTTTCTTGTCGCGGCGGTAGTAGCTCACACCACCGGCCAGCGTCAGGTACATCATGCAGTAGCCGTGGCACATGCCGTAGTCGGGGTTCGCCTGCAGGAAGCCCACCGACTCGGCCAGCGAGTCGTGCAGGATGAAGTCGTCGTCGGCCGCCAGCACCATGTACGGCGTGGTCAATCGCTCGACGCCGTAGGCCAGTTTGGCCTGCATGCCCCAATAGGCGAATTGCGGCACGTGGTGGTAATCAACCGCGGAGAAGTCGCCTTCAGGGCGTTCGGCCGTGGAGTCCAGCACCATGATCTTGCAGGGCAGGCTGCTGTAATACTTCACCGCCCGGCGCAGAAACGCCGGCCGATTGTGCGTAATCAGCACTACGGTCAACAGTTCGTTGAGCGGTAGCGTCAGTTCAGAACCGTACTTGCCTTGCATAACTTCTCTCCACAACCGGCGACACGCCGAGATAACGCTTTGGTGATGTTGCGAATTAACGAACGCGACGCAGGTAGCCGTCCGGCGCCACGGTGATCAGCAGCTTGTTCTGCAGCTGAACGTCGATTTCGAAATCCTTGTTCTCTTCCAGGTATTTCCACACGGCGGTCTTCGGGTTGTCGCCCGGGCCCCATGGACGATCCGGGAAGAAATCGGCCGGCATGTCTTCAACCACGGTGTCCATCACCACGCAGTAGCTGTCGACCGAAACCAGTGGCGCGTAGAGGCGCAGCTCTTCGAGCACGTGGTCGTGGGTGTGGTTGGAGTCGAGTACCAGAATGACCTTCTTGCCTTCGGCGGCAGCACGCACCTGAGCGGCGATGGCCGGGTCGATGCTCGAACCTTCGATCATCTTGATGCGCTTGCTCATCGGGTGGCTTTCGATGGCTTCACGGTTGTGGGCGCGGATGTCGAGGTCGATGCCCAGCACTTCGCCGTGACCTTGCAGTTCCAGCAGGGATGCGTAGTAGATGATCGAACCGCCGTGGGCGATGCCGCACTCGATGACCAGGTCAGGCTTCACCTGCCAGATGATTTCCTGCATCGCCATCATGTCTTGCGGCAGCTGGATGATCGGACGGCCCATCCACGAGAAGTGGTAGCTGTACTTGTGCTTGGCCGATTCGTTGAAGAAGTCACGGGCCAGACCGGTGAGCTTCTGGTCGTCACCCTGCTGGGCGATCTGCTCGCGGCATTCGGCTTCGAAAGCTTTGTTGATGCTGTTGTCGGTCATTTTCAAAATCTCAAGGGTCACTGGAACGAAGCGCTGTCGACGGCGTGATAGACGTAACGTCCACCGGTCATCCGCTTGATCTCTTCGAGGTAATTGGAATTCATCACAAACAGGTTGGCGCCTTCGGGCAACGCATCCATCGCCTCTTGCGGCGAGGACACCCGGGCGCCGCTCAAGGGCAGGTAACGCCCCTGCTTGGCCGGATTGATATCGACCACCCGATCCACCGCCACACCGGCCCGTTGCAGGAACAGCGAATAGATCACGCCTTTGGACGACGCGCCCCAGATCGCCGAACCCTGTTCGGGTGCGCTCTGGATGATCTGTACCGCGCGCTCGAGGCTGGCGGTGAAGTCGTCCGGCAACGCCAGGCGCGGTACCGGCTGTTCCGGGGTCAGGCGCAACGTCGCAAGGTCGGCGACGATGTACAGATACTGGCCGCCGAACAGGTGGCCGGCCTCGTGCACGGTGCCGAACATCCGGCGCAGGTCATCGAGGCGGAAGTAATTGACGTGCTCGTAGAACAGGTCGAACCAGGCTCGGTGTTCGAGGATCCAGTCGAAGCACGGCACTTCGATATAGATCTGCCCGCCACCCTGATTGGCCTCGGCGATCACCGCCAGAAAACCCAGCGGATCCTGGATGTGTTCCAGCACATGACGCAGCACGATGGCGTCCGCTTCCAGGCCCAGACCACGGGTGAACGGCGCCTTGATCACGTCGGCATTCTCGCCTTCGTAGGCCGGATCGATGCCGGTGATGCGGTAGCCCAGACCTTTGAGCAGCTCGAGGAAATAGCCTTTGCCGCAGCCGACTTCGATCAGTTCCTGGCCCTTGAAGTGCCGGGCAATGATGCCTTCGACATCGCTCAGGTGCTTCTGGAACTGGCCGGAATGCGCCTGTTCGTTCTGGTAGTCGGCGTCGTAGCTGAGTTTGTCGGCGTCGAACGCCGCATTGAAGATCAGACCGCTGCGCTCATCCTGCACCAGCAGCATGTCGGCGCTGGCCGATGCCTTCGCCGATTCGGGATCGGCAAAGGTGCGGTTCTGCAGCACCGGCAGGTCGGTGACCCGATACAACTCGTGCCTCATTGCAGCTCTCCCAATAACTGTTGCAGACGCTCGGTCACCGCCCAGAACGCCAGGGGTTCGTGGGTCGGATACGGGTAGTGGCCGAGGTTCAGGCCGATGGTCGCATCGCGTTCACGCACTCGCTGCTCGACCAGCGCCCGCACCGACACCGGCTGGCCGCTGGCGCAATTGATCGTGCCGTCGAAATCCCGTTGGTGCAGGATCGCGGCGAGATGGCCGGCAGCGGTTTCAATCGCCAGAAAATCGCGCAGCTGCTCACCGGCCGACATGTTGAACGTCGCATCGCCGGCATCGATTGCCCGGTCCAGCGCCGCCAGCAGACTGTTGGGGTTTTGCCCGGCGCCGTGCAGATAGAACAGACGCGCCCATTGCAAAGTGAACGGATGTTCCTGCTGCAGATTTTGCAAAAACAGATGCAGCGTGTGCTTGGCCAGACCGTAGGGATTGGCCGGCTGCGCGTCGTTCTGTTCGCTCAGCGGGCCACTCTGCATGCCGTATTCGAAGCAGGTGCCGGTTACCAGCACCTGCTTGATGCCCGCCTCTACCACGCCTTTGATGAAACGGTAGTCGGCCATCAGGTTGTGCTCGAAATGGAACAGCGCCCGATAGTTCGGCAACCCCGGCCAGGCCAGGTGTACGAGTGCATCCACGCCTTCGGTCAGCGCGCCGATGTTCAGGTCGGCGGCGTGAATATCCGCGCTGACGAACTCGACGTCATTGATCCACGGCATGCCCGCAGCTTTCTGTGCATCACGCGCAACCGCCCGCACCGTGCAGCCACGGTTCAGCAATGCCGCGACCAGATGGCGACCGACGAAGCCGGTGGCTCCGGTAACCAGAACCTTCACAGCACGCTCAACTCAGGTACGGCAATCACGAAGCGGCCGTCCCACTGGCGCACCTGGGCCAGTTGCTGACTGACTTCGTGCAGCAGGTTCCATGGCAACACCAGAACGTAGTCCGGTTTCTCGATATCGATCTGCGCCGGCGCCACGATCGGAATGCGGCTGCCCGGCAGGAACTTGCCCTGCTTGTGCGGGTTGGCGTCGGCAACCCAGGCCAGCAGGTCCGACTTGACTCCGGCGTAGTTGAGCAAGGTGTTGCCCTTGGCGGCGGCGCCGTAACCGACCACACGCTTGCCGTCGGCCTTGGCCTGCAACAGGAAGCGCAGCAGGCCATGCTTGATGCGTTCGGCGGCAGGCGCCAGCGTGGCGTAGTACTCGGGGGTTTTCACCCCGGCGTCGAGTTCGGCCTGCAACTGCTGTTGCACCGTCGGCTGCACGGCGCGGCGTTCGCCATCCTTGCGCTGCACGAACACCCGCAGCGAGCCGCCGTGGGTGGTCAACTGGCTGACGTCGAACACTTCCAGACCGTTGCGCTCGCACAACGTCTGCACGGCGGTCAGGGACAGATAGGAATAGTGTTCGTGATACAGCGTGTCGAATTGCGCACCCGCCATCAGCGTCAGCAGTTGCGGGAATTCGAAGGTGGCAACGCCGGTCGGTTTGAGCAGCGCGGCAAAACCGCCGAGGAAATCATTGATGTCCGGCACGTGGGCCAGCACGTTGTTGGCGGCCATCAGGTCGGCGGCCCAGCCTTCGTTTTTCAACTGGGCGGCGGTATCGCGACCGAAGAACAGTTCACGGATTTCCAGGCCTTTTTCCCGCGCTGCCTGTGCGGTGCTGCGGGTCGGCTCGACGCCCAGGCACGGGATGCCGCGACCGGCGACGAATTGCAGCAGGTAGCCGTCATTGGCAGCGACCTCAACAACGCGGCTGTCAGCCGTCAGGCCAAAGCGCTCGACCATCTCCGCAACGTAACGATCGGCATGGGCCAGCCAGGTGCTGGAAAACGAACTGAAATAGGCGTACTCGGCGTCGAACAGGCTGTCGGCGGAGGTGTAATCCTCGGTCTGCACCAGCCAGCATTGCTGGCACACGGCAACCTTCAGCGGCACCCATTGCTCCGCCTGCTCCAGGCGATCGGCATGCACGTAGGCGTTGGACGGTGGCGAGGTGCCGAGGTCGATCAGCGGCAGGCTCAGCGGTGCGGCGCACCCACGGCAGTTCATAGACGCACTCCAGCAAAGTGTTGATCGAGCGCGGGATGGCTGGAATCACGCGCTGACAAATTATTGACAGGCAACGGCCAGGCAATCGCCAGCCGGGGATCGTTCACCGACAGCCCGCCCTCGTGCTCCGGCGCGTAATCGGCGCTGTGCAGGTAAAGCAGCTCGGCATCGTCGGTGAGGGTCTGGAAACCGTGGGCGAAACCGGCCGGAATCAGCAGGCTGCGACCGTCGCCGGCCTTCAGGTGCTCGGCGTGCCAGTGCAGGAAGGTTTCGGAATCCGGGCGCAGGTCCACCGCCACGTCCCACACTTCACCGCGCAGGCAGGTGATCAGTTTGGCTTCCGGGGCGTTGGCGTTCTGGTAATGCAGGCCGCGCACACTGCCCTTCTCGCGGGTGCAGGAATGGTTGATCTGGCGGATGTGAAATTCGCTGCCGAACGTTTTCAGGCTGCCCTCGCAAAACAACCGGGCGAAGTGCCCGCGCTGATCTTCGAAGCGTTTGTGCTGGACGCTGAACAGCCCGGCCAGCGGTAACTGTTTCAAGGAAAACTCGCTCACAGCGCGCCCCGGTAGAGGTTCAGTTGGCCGAGGGTCACGGTGCGCATGTCGTCGCCGTTCTGCCACGCCAGGTGCCAGTCGAGGGTCTGAGTCAGGCATTGCTGCAACGACCAGCGTGGTTGCCAGCCCAGCACCTGACGGGCGCGGCTGCTGTCCAGGCGCAGCAGGCCGGCTTCGTGCAGCTCGCTCGGTTCGATGCGCAGACCGCGGGCCTGAGGCCAGCGGTTGGCGAGCAGTTCGACCACTTCGCCGACGCTGCACATGTCCGCTTCGCCCGGGCCGAAGTTCCACGCCCCGGCGTATTCCGGACCTTCTTCGTAAAGCCCGGCGGCCAGTTGCAGGTAGCCGGCCAGCGGCTCCAGTGCGTGCTGCCATGGGCGCACGGCTTGCGGGTAGCGCAGGGTCACCGGCTCGTCGGCGGACCAGGCTTTCAGTACATCGGGAATCAGCCGCTCAGGGGCGAAGTCACCGCCGCCCAGCACATTGCCCGCACGCGCGGTGGCCAGGGCCAGACCGTGTTCGGCGTACTTGTCGGCCGGGAAGAACGATGCCGCGTAAGACTGCGCCAGCAATTCGCAGCACGCCTTGCTGCTGCTGTAAGGGTCGTGGCCACCGAGGGCTTCATCCTCGCGGTACGGCCACAGCCATTCCTTGTTGGCGTAGACCTTGTCGGTGGTCACCAGCACACAGGCGCGCACGCAACCGACCTGACGAATCGCTTCGAGCAGATTCAGGGTGCCCATGACGTTGCTGGAGTAGGTACCGAGCGGATCGCGATAGCCTTCACGCACCAGCGGCTGGGCTGCCATGTGCAGGACGATCTCCGGCTCGGTGTCGGCAATGATCTCGAGCAAGGCGCCGAGGTCACGCAGGTCGCCGCGCTGATCGTCGATGCCTTCATGCACCCGCGCCAGTTCGAACAGGCTCGGTTCCGTCGAAGGATCGAGGGAGAAACCGCTGACTTGCGCGCCGAGGCTTTGCAGCCACAGGGTCAGCCAGCTGCCCTTGAAACCCGTGTGTCCGGTGACCAGAACCCGCTTGCCGCGCCAGAACTCAGGACTCAGGCCCATTGCTTCCATGGGGCCTCCCCGCTCTGCCACAGCGCTTCGAGATGGTTCTTGTCACGCAGGGTGTCCATCGGATGCCAGAAACCTTCGTGTTCGAAGGCTTTCAGTTGTTCGTCCTGAGCCAGTCGAGCCAACGGCTCCGCCTCCCAGGTGGTTTCATCACCGGCGATGTAGGACAGCACTTTTGGCGACAGCACGAAGAAACCGCCGTTGATCCAGCCGCCGTCGCCGCGCGGTTTTTCGGTGAAGCCGAGGACCTGATCGCCATGCCGCTCGAGGGCACCGTAGCGGCCCGGTGGCTGCACGGCAGTGACGGTCGCCAGACGGCCGTGACCTTTGTGGTAGTCCACCAGCTGCGCAATGTTGATGTCGGAGACGCCGTCGCCGTAGGTGAAGCAGAACGCCTCTTCATCCTTGAGGTAGCGCCCGGCACGCAGCAGACGGCCACCGGTCATGGTTTCCTCGCCGGTGTCGATCAGGGTGACGCTCCACGGCTCGCTGTAGTTCTGGTGCACGTCCATGCGGTTGTTGCGCATGTCGAAAGTGACGTCTGAGGTGTGCAGGAAGTAGTTGGCGAAGAAGTCCTTGATCGCGTAGCCCTTGTAGCCGAGGCAGATCACGAAGTCGTGGATTCCGTGGGCGGAATACTGCTTCATGATGTGCCAGAGAATTGGCTTGCCGCCGATCTCGATCATCGGCTTGGGCTTGAGGTGCGACTCTTCACTGATGCGCGTGCCGAGGCCACCCGCCAAAATAACTGCCTTCATCGTCTCCCCTCTTCTACGTCACAGGGCTCGGCCTCGCTGTTGCAGGCCTTTGCGGCTGAACCTTTGCCAGTCCGGGCGCAGGTGAATGACCGCGAGCGCTCGTTTTATGGCGATTTGAGGGGGACTTGCAGGAAACGCGCCAGCTCCGCCAGCCCTGTGTCGGCGAGGAAATGCAGGCATGAAAAAAGGGATGAATCCGTTGCCGGACTCATCCCTTTCTCAGGCTCGTTTCAACGGATCGAAGGGATCAGCCGAACATGGCAAACCCGTCGACAGTCGCCGGCAGGTCGTAGACCTGGCCGTCGGCCGTCTGCAGGTGCTCGATGTTGTTGTAACCGGCGTACCAACCCTGCAGCTTCACGCCGCTGGCAGGAACACCGACGCTGCCGTCGTTGGCGCCATGCAGATAGGCGTCGTCACCGATGCGAGTGACGTTCAGCTGACTGAGATTGGCAACAGTGTTCAGGATCAGGGTGTCGTTGAGATCCCAGCCCTCATCCTGGATCGTCACCAGCCCGGTAGTGTTCACCACGTAGGTGTCATCACCCTGACCGCCATAGGCAGTGCCGCCGGAATGCGACTGACCGGCAAGATTGAGGATCAGCAGATCATTACCCTCATCGCCGGTCAGCAGGTAGTTGCGCCCTGCACCTGTCAGGACATCGTTACCCTCCCCACCGCGAGCGTCCCCGCCAAACACCAGAATGGTGTCATTACCCGCGTCGCCTTCGGCGATAGTGTTCGTGTCATAGGAGTCGCTGATGATGACGTCGTCACCGGCGCCCCCTGACAACAAATCGGAATTGTAGCCCTGCTCATCGAGACCGGACGCCAGACCGCCATAAATGAGGTCGTTACCCTCCCCACCAAAAATGAAGTCGAAGCCAGCACCGCCCTCGAGGATGTTGTCCCCCGAGTCACCATACAGGTGATCATCAAACCGACTGCCGCGCAGACCTTCGATATCGATAAAGATGTCTCCGAGGGCAATGCCGGTCTGCATGCTCCAGTTCAAAGCAGCGTACAACCCTTCAGTGCTCTCGTCATAACTGACGATGTCGATACCGGCCCCGCCCTCAAAGCGATCAGCACCCGCGCCACCTGACAGGATGTCATTGCCGGCACCGGAGATGATGGTGTTTTCCAGGTCGTTTCCGTATCCGGTGAAGTCCGCCGTGCCGGTGTAGGTCATGTTCTCGACGAACGCTGGCAAGTGCATCGACGACACGCTGGTGTTCAGCTGATCGATGCCGCCAAAAAAACTATCCTCGACGATGGTCACACCCTCGCTGTTGATCGTGTAAACATCATCGCCCGCTCCACCTGCCAGGGTCAGGCCGCCGACGTTGGCGGTGAAGTGATCAGCGAACAACGTACCGATGACATTCTCAACGTTCAGCAACGTGACACCCGGACCTGCATGCTGACCAATGCCGATGCTGACACCATCCCAGGAGTGACGGTAGTTCACGGTGTCGTAGCCATCGGCGCCATCCACGATCATGGCGTTATCGAGCAGATACACCACGTCATCGAAATTCGATCCCTGAATCGCCTCGATGCCGGTGAAGGTGTCGCCAGCGGCGATGGTCAGTGCGCCATAGTTCTCGAAGTCCTGGACTCTCACACCCTCGAGGCTGTCGGAATAGCTGACGGTATCGAAGCCTTCGCCACCCACGAAGTGATCAGCGCCGGCGCCACCCCACAGCCAGTCGTTGCCGGCGCCACCGATGATTTCGTTGTCGCTGGCATTGCCGTAGCCTTTGAAATCGCCGGTTCCGGTAAACGTCAGTTTCTCGATGAACGGATCCATCCTCATGGTGTTGAGGTGAGTACGCAGCTCGTCGTAACCACCGTAATTCTCTTCGATGATAGTCACGCCTTCGGCACCGACAATGTAAACATCGTCACCCATGCTGCCCTCCAGCGTCACACCGCCGATGTTGCTGGTGAAGGTGTCATTTTGAAAGGTGCCGAAGACTTTCTCCACGCCGATCAGCGTATCGACCTTGCCGTCAGCGGCAGTGACAGTCGTCGAAGCACTGTTGAACTCCACGCTCACGCCCGAGGACAAGGCGTAATAGGTCGCCGTATCAAACCCTTCCCCGCCATTCAGCAGATCATTGCCGGCGCTTGCCAGCAGCACATCATCGGACTCCATTCCATAGAGTTCGTCATTGCCGTCGGTGCCCGACAGGACATCCGCATCACTCGTTCCATTCACTACTGACATTTGCGTCTTCCTTGCGTTGTTGTTGAATCCGGATCCTGCCTCCCGGGCACAAGCCGATCACGCCAGCATCAACCGTCCGAGGTCAGCGAATAGAGAAGTATCGACACGAAAATCCCGATGCTTGAGGCTGTCCGGCGAAAAAAGTATCGAGACTGATACAAAGGGGGCATTCAAGACGCAAAAAAAACAGGCGACTCGAAAGTCGCCTGTTTTTCAGTACGTGCCGCGCGGATCGATCAATCGGCCAGCCAGCCGTTTTCCCAGTGCCGCAGGTTGTCGTCGCGCAATACGTAGTCGCGCATGACCACCTCGCGCAACGCATCGCCCATGCGGTAGCTGGCATCCGGATCGGCCAGGTGCATGCGGATCGCCTGCAGCCATTCATCCGTGGAGTTGGTCTTGACCCGGGTGCATGGCAGGTAGCCGCGATAGGCCTCGGTGTCGGTGCACACCACCGGGTAACCGCAGGCGCCGTACTCCAGCAGACGCAGGTTGCTCTTGCAGTCGTTGAAGATATGGAACTCCAGCGGCGCCAGGGCCAGATCGAGATTGAGGCTGGCCAGTTTCGCCGGGTACACGTCCAGCGGAATCACACCATGGAACTCGTGCATGTACGGACGCAGGTCATCCGGGCACATGCCGAAGAACACCCAGTCGACTTCGTTGGCCAGTTCGCGCACCACGTCGGCGATCACCGCCAGGTCACCGTGGTGACTGGTTCCGCCGCCCCAGCCGACCCGTGGTTTTTTCGAGGTACGGCGCTGGCTGCGCAGGTCGGTCCACAAGTGCCGGGACAGCATGTTCGGTACGACGCGAATGTCGTGGTGCATGTCCGACAGCGCGTTGGCCAGCGGCTCGGTCGACACCACGACACGATCGCAGAGACCGATCGCACGCCGCACCAGTCGCTCCATTTCCTGCTTGTTCGGCATGTTGCGAATGTGTGCGTTGCGGTGCGGGACATCGATGACATAGTCATCGAGCTCGTAGATCCGCCGGGCATTGAAGAAGTTCTTCAGCGGTGGAATTTCTTCAATGGCGCTCTCCGAATAACGCCCTTGCAGCACGATCACGTCAGGCGCCTGCCGTTCGATATCGATGATCGAAGGCAGTCCGTAACAAATTCGCCCTTCGGCCCGGTTGGCCGCCTCCAGTTCGATCATCGGCTGGCTGATGCGGTAATGGCCGATGGCAGAAGCATTGATCGGCACCGCCAGCACATTCGGCAACTGCTTGCGGGAGAACGGGTTCCATCCGGTGCGCAGGCCAGGCTCCAGACTGAAGCTGGTTGCACCGACACCCTGCACCGCCAGATTGACGTTGAAGGCAGGATCCCGCGCAATGAGCGGCAACCAGCGCTTGTAGAACGTTTCGTGTTCCTGAACCTGCGTTTGCTGCTCGTCTGCCGTTGCCTCGACAGTCGGTCGCGCGCCCAGCGCCAGCAGCGCATAAGGCGTCCAGACCACCAGATAACCTTCCTGGCCGATACGCAGGCACAGATCCGCAATATTCAGAGCCTGCGCCAGATGTTGCTCGTCGAGCCCACCCACAGCCTCGTAGACCGCTCTGCGAATCATCACGCAGTCACCCCCCACGGCACTCAGGTCATGGGCCGCCTGCAACCGGAACATGTACCCGTCCGCCTGCAGCGACTGGCCATAGAACGGCAGGCCCACCGCCCCTTGCATGCCCAGAATCAGACCGGCATGCAGCACGGCACCGTCCGGGTTGTACAGTTTGGCGCCCACCACACCGACTTCCGGGCGCTGCGCCTGATTGAGCAGTTCGTCGAGCCAGTCGGCATGGGTGATGACCGTAAAGGAATTGAGCATCAACACGTATTCGCCGCGCGCCTGCCCCACCGCAAAATTGTGGGTGGCAGCGGCATTGCCCTGTTGCGCAAAACTCAGGACGCGAACCCGGTCACTGCCCAGTTGCGCCATTCCCTCCAGCCATGCGAGTGCTTCGGCACTGGTACTGCCGTTGTCGACCAGCAGCAGTTCGTATTCGGTGTAGGCGGTCTTTTCCAGCAGCGTTTCGACACAGCGCTGCAAGGCAGCGGTCTGGTCCTTGGTCACAATGACGATGGACACCAACGGACGCCGGCCGTGGAGATAATCGACCCGGTTGAGCAATTCGGAACTGCCGCGACGAATCTCGTGAGCGACGCCGAGACGTTGCAGATGCGCTTCGAGAACACGAGGGTTCTGCGCGACGACACCGGGCTCGGCAAGCCACTTCGACAGGTCGAACGGTGACTCCAGCAAAATTTCGGCGACGTGCCCGACAACCTGCGTGCCGTCGCTCTCGACCATGCGCCACAGCACATCGTGAGGTGCCAGTTGAGCGAACTCCGATGCAAAACCACCCAGCGCCAGAAAGCGCTCACGTTCGAACGCCATGGTCCGCCCGACATAGGGATAGCTGCGCATCAGGTCGAGGTTGAAATCCGGTTTGAATGCAGGCTCCGCCGACTCTCCGTTGCGCAGGCTGCCCTCGTCGCTGTACAGGCATTTGAATGACGGGGAATTGACGATGCGCTCGGCCATGACCAACAACGCCGGCGCCACCAGCCGATCACCGGCCTGCAGCAGGTAGAACCAGTCGGCACCTTCCAGTTGCGGCAGCAAGGCGTTGATCTGCGCCAGACCATCGTCCTGCAAGGGCATGCGGAACACCCGCCCGTCCAGTCCGGCCTCGGTACACGAGGCGGACAGCACCAGGATCAGCTCCGGCGGATAGTCCTGAGCCGCAAGCGACTCCAGCGTGCGCTCGACACTGTCACGACTGCCCTGTCCGTCGATGACGATGGGTACGATTCGCGGCTGATACGACCAGCCGGCAAGTGTCTCCGGCAACAACGTACGCTGCCCGTCGGTGAGCACCCGACACTCGAGCCAATGGGCATAGAGCTCGCCAAAACTCCAGCTGTCGATCCCGACGCTCCACTCCTGGCGGCTCTGCTTGGAACCCAGAGTGCGACTCAGCGGCAGCTCTTCCCAGACCCGCGGCGACTCGTCGGCCTTGGTCAAAGGAACGTAGCGCACCCAGCCCGGCGCAGGTGCCGACTCACCGCTGCGCGCCTTGAGCATTTGCAGAATCCATTCGCGCTCGACTTCCAGCGCATCCTTCATCGGCTGTTGCGCGCTCAGACGCTCTGGGTACAGCCGCTCCGCGCTAAGCACATTGTTGGAGACCGCCAGATTGCCGCGCCGCAACAGGCAGACATACAAGGCGAAATCCAGGGATGCGACGAAGCAGTGACCGTCCTGAGTCAGGGCCGGCAGCAGCTCTTCGACATCTGCACGGCGGAACAATGCATTGGTAAACCCGCCGAGCACATTGACCGGGAATTTCTCGAAGATTCCCAGCAGATCGTCGCCCTTGAACAGACCGCTGTGCGGCGACAGCGAGGTGTTCTCCAGACGCGCCGGCAGGATGATGTCCTGGGCATCCCAGAACAGACGCTGGGCCAGCACCAGACTGACTTCCTCACGCAGCATTTCCTGTGCCTGCTGCTTGATGTGGTCGGCATACAGATGATCATCGTCACACAGAAACTTGATGAACTCGCCCCGCGCCTGATCCAGGCAAGCCTTGAGGTTGCCGATCATGCCCAGCGTGCGCGGGTTGCGTACGTGACGCACCTCGACCCCGGACTCCGCCACCACGGACGCGACGATGCTTTCGATCTCCGAGCCACGACTGTCATCGCAGACAATGATCTCCAGATGACCATAGGTCTGGCTCACTGCACTGTTCAGAGTCCGTTCGAAAAAACGCGGGTTGAAGGCGGGAATGACGAGACTGACAAGGGGGAGTGAATTCACGGCGGACTCGCAAGCGGCGGGAACCCGCCCGGAACAGCGAGCCCTTTGAAACCGCAAAAGAAAACAGAAAATACAGAACGGTCAGAGCAACCGGGCGCTCGCGCGCCCGGCCAGTATCAGATCTTGTTGAACAGACCCAGCTGGCTGATCTTGCTAAACGCCAGTTGCGAGGCCTGCAGCATGGTCTGCTGCAAGGTCAGGCGCGTCATCACCTCGGCCGGATCCGAATCACGGATCGAACCCTGGGTCGTGGTGTTGGCCTGGATCAGGCTCTGGTTGGTGGTGTCCTGGTCATCCAGCGACTGCCCCCGCGCACCGATCGAAGTTACGGCGGCCCCGATCTGATTGGAGGCGCTGTCGATGTTGCCCAGAGCCGACTCCATGGCGCCCTGGAATTTCTGCTTGGCCACCGGATCACCATCGATCGGCGTGTTCAGCGCCGTGACCATCTGGCCCAGGGTGTCGAGCACATTCTGGGTCTGGTGGTTGTTGGACTGGATCGAGAACTGATCACCTGCGCCCGGGGTACCGCCAATGGCGAAGGTCACACCCGCGGCCGTGGCATTGCTGCCGACCATGGTGCCCGACGAAATCGGCTTGCTGTCCGCGGTGACGGGCGCCGCGTACAGGTCGAAGTTGGTGGCACTGGTGAACTTCAGAACCGCGCCGCCGCCCGACGGGAACGTGGCGTCGTAGGCGCCCTGGTTGGTCACGCCGGAGCCAGTAATGACGGCGGTGGACGGGTTGCCCGCGCTGCGCGCCGTGGTGAACGAATCAGGCGTGGCAGACAGCTGGAAGCTGTGACCGGCGATGACCGCGTCCGGGTTTGTGTCGCCAGCCTTGAGGTTGATGTTCAACTTCATATCGACGCCACGGAAGCTGACGGTCTGGTTCGCGCCGTTGCTGTTGCTGATCAGGCCGTTCTGGCTGGCTTCGGTTGTCACATCGTTGCCAAGGGCATCGGTGATTTTCAACTGGGTGCTGCTGACGAAGCTGACGGTGTACGGCTGGCCGCCGGCAAACTTGGCGTTATAGGTGGCGCTGGAGCCGACAGTACCGTTGGTCAACACCACGCGACCGTCATCGACAGCCGGAGCGGTCATGGTGGTCTGGGTGCGGCTGGTATTGATGGTCTGCTGGAAGGCATCCCAACCGGTGGTGTTGGTGGCGACCGACATGCCGTCGCCGATGTTCAGGTTGATCTGGGTCTGGTCACCGTTGTAGGTGTAGGTGCCATCGGCGTTCTGCGAGTACGGCGCCGTATCGGTCTTGGAACCGGAAAACAGGTAGTTGCCGTTGGCATCCTTGGAGTTCATCAGGCCCAGCACCTGCTGCTGGATCTGGCTCAACTCGGCGGCGTAGGCCTTGCGGTCCGCGTCGGTGGCGATGCCGTTGTTGGCGGCCAGGCCGATTTCCTTGGCACGCTGCAACGCCGTGGTAATGGAACCCAGTGTGGATTCCTGCACGGTCAGCGCGCTCTTGGTGGTGCTGACGTTGCCCTGATACTGCTCCAGCATCGAGGCCTGCTGACCCAGCTTGAGCAGGCGCCCGGCACCAATCGGATCATCGGCGGCGGTATTGATGCGTTGCAGGCTGCTCGCCTCGTTCGCAGTGGCAACAGTCTTGCTGTAGTTACGCTGATATTGGGAAGCTTGTGTCGCGTAATACTGAGCGGTGGAAATGCGCATGAATTACGACTCCTTAAAGACTGTTGATCAGCGTGGCGAAGGTTTCCTGCGCAGCCTTGATGATCTGCGAAGACGCTGTGTAGTACTGCTGATACTTGACCAGGTTGCCGGTCTCTTCATCCAGGTTGACCTGAGACAGCGAATCGCGCGCGCCCTTGGCCTGATCGAGGATCGCCGAGGTGGCGTCGTTGTCGGACTTGCTCTGGGCCGCCTTGGTGCCGACGTTGGTCACCAGTTTGTTGTAGGCGTCGGTCAGGCTGATGCCCTTGCTGCCGGTGCCGGTGTCAACGGTCTGTTTGGTCTGCAGGCCGACCAGCGCTTGCGCGTTGCGGTTGTCAGAAGAAGCGGCGCCGGTCAGGTTGATGGTGAAGGTTTCGCCTGGTTTTGGCGTCGCGCCCACGGTGGTCTGCACGGTGAAGGTTTTCTGCACGTTCGGCGTAACCGAAGTATCCATCACCGGAGCACCGGTGGAATCGACCATGCCGATCTTCAGGTTCAGGGTGTTGGCCTGGCCCGGCACGATGGTGCCGGTGCCGATGGTGTTGCCCTTGGCATCGACCATGTTGTACGACTGGCTGCCGCTGGTGACCGCACCCATGACCAGTTTGACTGGCGTCGAATACTTGAGCGCGTTCTGCAACTCGGCCTGGGAAGCCGGGTTGGTGATGTCAATGGTGTCGACCAGCGTCGGCTGGGTGTAGGTGCCGGAGTTGTTGGCACTGGCCACGCCGGTCAACGGTGCTGCTGCCGCGATTTTCTTCGGATCGGTGAGCACGGTCTGAATGTTGGTGGCCGCGTCACGGGTCGGGGTCACCTTGAAGGTGTCACCGGCGCTCATCGCGCCGCCGTTGAGGGCCAGGGTAAAGCCGTCGATCACTGGCGGCGGCGTGGTCGTGGTGCTGAACGAACCCATGTCGGTGCCGTCGGAGCGCTTGACCGAATAGTTGGTGGCGCTGGTGAAGGTGACCTGGTAATCGCTGGTGGTCAGCTTGCCGGTGTCCTTGATGGTGACGTTCAGGTTGCCCGAACCCGCGCTGTTGCCGGCCGAGGCAATGCTGCGCTGGCTGATCAGCGCAGCACTGTTGATGTCATTGAAGATCGGCGCGCCGAAGTCACCGTTCTTGTCGATGCCTTGGGCTTGCTGGCGGTTCATCTGGTCGGCAATGACCAGTGCTACACGGCCCAGCTCGTTGAGCGACGGGTTGAGCACTTCATTGCGATAGGTCAGCAGACCGCCGATTTCACCGCCGCTGATCACCGAAGTGATGTCGATGGTGCTGGAGCCACGATCCATCTGGATGCCCATGCGCGACGGGTCATCCTTGCTCGGAACGGTGCTCAGGGTGTTGGTGGTGTTGCCGACAACCAGCGGCTGACCGCTGCCGACGTAGACGTCGAAGCTGGTGCCGCGCTCTACCACTTGCGCGCCGACCAGCTCGGAGAGCTGACGCACCGCTTCGTTACGGCTGTCGAGCAGATCGTTCGGCTGACCGCCGCTGGTGGAAACTTCGCCGATCTTCTGGTTGAGATTGGCAATCGAAGTGGCCAGCTTGTTGACCTGGGCGGCCATGTCGCCGAGGTTGCCATTGATCGTGGTGTTCTGATCGTTCAGCTGTTTGGCCAGGGCGTTGAAGCGGCTGGTCAGCGCTTGCGAGCCGGTCAGTACCGACTGACGGGACGTGTCGTCGGTCGCCGAAGTCGCTACACCTTGCATCGAGGTGAAGAACTTCTGCAGCACGCCGGTCAGGCCTGTGTTGGTATCGGACAACGAGTTGTCCAGGGCAGTCGCCTGGCCACCGTAGGCAGCCGCTTCACTGTTGAGCGACGTGGCGGTATGCAGCTGGCTTTCCAGGTAAGAGTTGTATACCCGGCGCACGTCGGCCAGGGTCGTGCCCGTACCGATGAACACGTTGCCAGTCTGGATCGAGGACTTGGTGCCCTGCACGGTTTGCTGGCGCGAATAACCGGCGGTGTCGACGTTGGCAATGTTGTTACCTGTCACAGCCAGAGAGGACGAACTCGCGGCCAACCCCGACATCCCGATATTGAGCAAACTCATGATTCAAACCTTACCTTGTGTTTATAAAGGCGTTGTTGAAACGCCGGCCGCAGCGTAGTTCTGATTTACCGTCATCTGCCTGGCAATCTGCGAAATCTTGCTTGCGTAGTTCGGGTCGGTCGCATAACCGGCCTTTTGCAACTCGCGTACAAACTGTTCTGGGTTATCGGCCGACTTCAGCACATCTTGATAGCGATTATTGCTCTGCAGCAAAGTCACCAGATCGTGGAAGCTGTCCTTGTACGAGGCATAGGAACGGAACTCGGCCGTCTCCTTGACCATCTGCCCGTTGCGGAACTCGCTGGTGATCGCCCGGGCCGAATCGCCCTTCCAGTTGCTGCTCGCCTTGATGCCGAACAGGTTGTGGCTGCTGGTGCCGTCCTGGGCGCGCATGACCGATTTGCCATAACCGGTTTCCAGTGCGGCCTGAGCCACCAGATAACGCGGATCGACGCCAATGCGCGCCGCCGCCTCCTTGGCCATCGGCAGCATGGTGTTGACGAATTCGTCGGCGTTGCTGAACGCCTTCTTCGCCGGCGCCAGTGGAATCTGCGCCATGGCGCGACCGTAAATCTGCATCTGCCCGCCGGAGGCCTTGTCAGCTTCGGCGCGGGCCAGCCAGTCGCCGTTGTACAGCGGGCCGGAACCGGTGGCGGCAGCCATCGTGTCGCGCTGCGGCAATTGAGTGGCTGCTGCCGGCGTAGCCGAAGGCACCAGACCGGCAAGCAGGCGATCAGCCAGTTTCGGCGGCAGCGCCAGGCGACGCTGGTTGATCATTTCCATGTCATTGCGATGGGCAAGCTGGGTGTTCGGCGCATGCACCGAACGCGAAGCCCACAACGGACGCTCGCCATTGAGGCGCGACAGCGGACCGTTGGTGGCCACGGTGCCGGCGGCAATCGGCGTTTCCACCGCAGCGGCCCTGGCCAGCGCCTCCTGCTGCTTGGCAGCGGACGCGGCGGCAGCCTCGCCCGGCGCCATCGGTTTGTTCTTCGACATCTGCTTCATCAGCACGTCGGCCAGACCGATACCACCACCCTCGCGGGACAGGGAAACGGCCAGCTGCTGGTCGTACATTTCCTGATATTGCTTGGCTGCCGGGGTGTTGAGCGGGTTGTCCTGGCCCAGCGCTTCAGTGGCCGAACGCATCGACTTGAGCATCTCGCCGAGGAACAGCGATTCGAATTCCTGCGCAACCTTGCGCATGTTGCCGTCGCTGTTCTTGTCGCCGACCTTGAGCTGGTTCAGACGATTGAGGTCGGAGTACGAACCCGAATCGCTGCTGCTGACCAGACCGCTTTTGCGCATATCCATGGGCGGCGTCCTCAGATCACGATCAGGTCGGCTTGCAACGCGCCGGCCTGCTTCAGTGCTTCGAGAATGGCCATCAGGTCACCCGGTGCCGCGCCGACCTGGTTCACCGCACGGACGATTTCGTCGAGGGTGGTGCCCGGGCCGAACTTGAACATCGGCTTGGCTTCCTGCTGAGCATTCACACGCGAGCGCGGCACCACGGCGGTCTGGCCGTTGGACAACGGGCCAGGCTGGCTGACGATCGGGTCTTCGGTGATGGTCACGGTCAGGCTGCCGTGGGTCACGGCGGCCGGCGACACCTTCACGTTCTGGCCGATGACGATGGTGCCGGTACGGGAGTTGATGATGACTTTCGCCACCGCCTGACCCGGATCGACTTCGAGGTTTTCCAGGATCGACAGATAGTCGACACGCTGGCTCGGATCGAGCGGCGCGGTGACGCGGATCGAACCGCCGTCGATGGCCTGAGCAACGCCCGGGCCGAGCATGTCGTTGATCTTGTCGACGATGCGCTTGGCGGTGGTGAAGTCGGAACGGTTGAGGTTCAGCGTCAGGCTGTTGCCCTGGTTGAAACCGCTCGGCACCGAACGCTCGACCGAGGCACCGCCGGGGATGCGACCGGCCGACGGAACGTTGACGGTGATCTTCGAACCGTCACGACCTTCGGCGTCGAAACCACCCACCACCAGGTTGCCCTGAGCAATGGCGTAGACATTGCCGTCGATACCCTTGAGCGGGGTCAGCAACAGGGTGCCGCCACGCAGACTCTTGGAGTTACCGATGGACGAAACGGTGATATCGACCTGCTGACCCGGCTTGGCGAACGCCGGCAGATCGGCACTCACCGACACCGCCGCGACGTTTTTCAACTGCACGTTGCCCGATCCCGGCGGCACCTTGATGCCGAACTGCGAGAGCATGTTGTTGAAGGTCTGCAGGGTGAACGGGGTTTGCGTGGTCTGGTCGCCGGTGCCGTTAAGCCCGACCACCAGGCCGTAGCCGATCAACTGGTTGGAACGCACGCCGGAAATGCTGGCGATATCTTTCAGCCGCTCGGCTTGTGCGTTGAAGGCCGCCGACAACAAAACGGCAGCCACCATGAGGCTCTTGAAATTCAACTTGGCCACCTAGAAAGGGAACAGCGGGCTGAGGAAGAAACGGTCGAACCAGCCTGGCTGACTCGCATCGGCAAACGAACCGGTGCCCGAGTAGGTGATGCGCGCATCGGCGACCCGGGTCGACGACACGGTGTTGTCAGTGGCGATGTCATCGGCGCGTACGAGGCCGGCGATCCGCACCAGTTCATCACCGGTGTTGAGGGTCATCCACTTCTCGCCACGCACGGCGATGATGCCGTTGGGCAACACGTCGGCCACGGTCACGGTAATCGAACCGGTCAGGGTGTTGCCCTGGGCCGCCTTGCTGTCACCCTTGGTCGCGCGGTCGCCGCTGTAGCCGACGTCCAGGCTCAGATCGTTTCCACCCAACGGGTTGTTGGTGGTGCCGCTGCCGCCGAACAGCGAAGTCAGGCCGATGCCGGTCTTGCTGTTCTTGGCCACTTGCGAGTTGGCGTTTTTGCTGGCCTGGGTCTTCTCGTTCAGGGTGATAGTGATGATGTCACCGACCCGGAACGCCTTGCGGTCGCTGTACAGGTTCTGTTCGAAACCGGCCTGATAGATCGAGCCGTTGTTGGCGGCCGCCGGCAACGGCGTACGCGGCAACACCGGGGCGTAGTAAGGGTCATTGGGCTTGGGCGTCGGAGCGACGCAGCCCGCGAGCGAGACGACCCCACCCAATGCCAGAACAGATACGAAGCGTTTCATGACCCTTACCTCACGGTGTTGCAGGCGGCCTCATGGCCGCCTCATAGACTTGATTACAGATTCTGCGTTACGAACGAGAGCATCTGGTCGGCGGTGGAGATCACCTTGGAGTTCATCTCGTAGGCACGCTGGGTGGTGATCATGTTGACCATCTCTTCCACGGTGCTCACGTTGGAGGTTTCCAGGGTGTTCTGCAGGGTGGTGCCGAAACCGTTCAGGCCCGGAGTACCGACTTGCGGCGCGCCGGAAGCGGCGGTTTCCAGGAACAGGTTGTTGCCCACGGCTTGCAGGCCGGCCGGGTTGATGAAGTCGGCGGTCTGCAGGTTGCCGATCACTTGCGAAGCGGCGTTGCCGGCAACGGTGATCGACACGGTGCCGTCACGGCCGACGGTGAAGGTCTGGGCGTTGTTCGGGATGACAATCGCCGGCTCCAGCGCGAAACCGCTGGCGTTGACGATCTGGCCGTTGGAATCGAGGTGGAAAGTACCGTCACGGGTGTAGGACGTGGTGCCGTCCGGCTGCAGGATCTGGAAGAATCCACGGCCGTCGATGGCCATGTCCAGCGGCTGCTCGGTGGTTTGCAGGCTGCCGGCGGTGAAGTTTTTCTGGGTGCCGACGATGCGCACACCGGTACCCACTTGCAGACCCGACGGCAGTTCGCTGTCCTGGGTCGACTGGGCGCCTGGCTGACGCTTGATCTGATACAGCAGGTCCTGGAACTCGGCGCGGTCACGTTTGAAACCCGTGGTCGACACGTTGGCCAGGTTGTTGGAAATGGTGGTCAGGTTGGTGTCCTGGGCGGACAGACCGGTTTTGGCAACCCATAGAGCCGGAAGCATTCGATTCTCCTCGTGCGCCTGTTTTACGGCGCGACGTTCTGATAATTAGCTGATCTGCAAGACCCGAGCCATGGCCTGGTCGTCGTCTTTGGCGGTGTTCATCATCTTGACGTGCAACTCGAACTGCTTGGCCAGGGCCAGCACCGAGGTCATCTCTTCCACGGCATTGACGTTGCTCGATTCCAGGAAACCCGACACCAGTTTGACGTTGGCATCGGCCGGCGCAGGCTGGCCGTCCTTGGTGTAGATCGAACCGTCCAGGCCCTTGTTCATGTTCTTGATGTCCGGGTTGACCAGCTTGATCCGGTCGACTTCGGCCATGACGCGCGGGCCCTCGCCCATCGCACGGATACTGATGGTGCCGTCTTCACCGACTTCCACTTGCTGCTCCGGCGGAATGGCAATCGGACCGCCATTGCCCAGCACCGGCATGCCGTTGCCGGCACGCAACACGCCAAGGGCGTCGATATTCAGGCTGCCGGTACGCACATAGCTTTCGCCGCCGTTGGGGTTCTGCACGGCAATGAAGCCGTTGCCGCTGACGGCCACGTCGAGGTCACGCCCGGTCTGCACCAGGGAGCCCGGAGTGAAATCGGTGGCAGGCCGTTCGCTCATGGCAAACGCACGCGCCGGAAAGCTGTCACCGAACACCGGCATCGAACGCGCCTGCTCCAGGTCGCGCTGAAAACCATTGGTGGAGATGTTCGCCAGGTTGTTGGCATGAGCCTTTTGCGCCAGTGCGTTCTGGCTGGCGCCGGTCATTGCCACATAAAGGTACTTGTCCACACTCTTTCCTCTGCATGCCGGACGTTTGCCGCCCACCGCTGTACTGCTGAGCCACAAGCAATTTGCAGACCAACTTTTTTCTGGCGGCCAGGAGCCCGATAAACAAAGGACTTGAGGGGTTTTGCGGGAAAGAAGGAAATGTATCGAAGACGAAAAACCGGCGGTGTCATGCCGCTTCGCGGCAATCAACCAGGCCGGTCGGGATCACTCGGACGCGTCTTTGCCGACTTCGTATTCACGCAACTTGTTGGCAATGGTCGTATGGGAAACCCCAAGCCGCTTGCCCAGTTGCCGACTGCTCGGGTGCTCGGAATACAGTCGCTCCAGCACCGCTTTCTCGAAGCGCCCGACAATCTCGTCCAGCCCGCCTTCGAGGGAGAAATCGCCAAGCGGCTGACGCACGCCATAGTCCGGCAGACGAATATGCTCGGCCTTGACCGTTCCGCCATCGCACAGCGAAACCGCCTGGAACAGCACGTTCTCCAGTTGCCGCACGTTGCCCGGCCAATGGTAGTGGCTGAGTCGGTCCATCGCCGCCGGTGCCAGTTTCGGCAGCGGGCAACCGATCTGCCGGCTGGCCTGATCGAGGAAGTGCTCCACCAGCGGCGTCAAACCGTCGAGGCATTCGCGCAATGGCGGGATGTGCAGCGAAAGCACGTTTAAGCGATGGTACAAATCCTGGCGGAACTCGCCACGGGCGCACAACTCGGACAAATCGACCTGGGTGGCGCAGATCACCCGCACATCCAGATAAACCTCTTCATCACTGCCTACACGCCGGAAGCAACCGTCCTGCAGGAAGCGCAGCAATTTCACCTGCAGGCGCGGGCTCATTTCGCCGACGCCATCGAGGAACAGCGTACCGCCCGCCGTCAGCTCCAGCAGCCCGAGCTTGCCTTCCGCCCGCGCGCCCTCGAAGGCACCGGGGCCGTAGCCGAACAGTTCGGTCTCGGCCATCGATTCCGGCAGCCCCGCACAGTTGAGCGCCATCAGTGGCGACTGGCCGCGCGGGCTCGCCAGGTGACAGGCCCGCGCCAGCAACTCCTTGCCGGTGCCGGTTTCGCCTTCAATAAGAAGAGGCGCATCCAGCGGCGCCATGCGCCGGGCTTCGCGCACCACTGCCGCCATCACTTTCGAGCTCTGGAAGATGCTGTCGAAGCCACGCAGCTCCTGCTTGCGCACGTTATAGATGCGCTCGCCGACCCGGTCCGCCCGGTGCAGCGTCAACACAGCACCCGCCATGGCCTCGCTGTCATCGTGCTCCGATTGGAGGGGAGCGATGTCGGCCAGAAAGATGTCGCCCTTGACCTTGACCCGCATGCCGTTGATTCGCGACTTGTTGGCGCGCACCAGTTCCGGCAGGTCGAAGTCCTCGGCGTAACGCGACAGCGGAATCCCCGGCACCTCGTCCACCCGCACGCCGAGCAACTGCGCCGCCGCACGGTTGGCGGCAACGATCGAGCCGCCCATGTCGATCGACAGCACCGGAAACTCCAGCGCACCGAGCAACGCGTTCAACTCCATGTGCCGGCGCTCGCTGGGCATCAGCCCTACCCGCTTCACACCAAACACCCCGGCGATGGCTTCGAACTTCGGCCGCAACGCCTGGAACTGCAGGTTGATCAGGTTCGGGCAGTGCAGATAGATCGCATTGCCGTGTTCACCGCCGACCTCGCCGCGGGCGACGTTGATCCCGTACTCCACCAGCAGATTGAGAATGTCGCGCAGGATGCCGATGCGGTTCTGGCAGTGGACTTTGATACGCATATAAAGGCCCGAAACAGGTAAAGGAGCGGATTTTTCTCTGCCGCCCAAAAGATAGTCGTCAAGATTATGTGACAGGCACGGCTCGTTTCAAACCCGCGAATCACCACAATCACGACTTATCGCACAAAGCGTAACGATAATTTTACGATTTAAAGAGACTTTTCCTACTCGAGCGATCTTCAACCTGCTGCAACACGGCACGCTCTGGGGTATTTCTCAGTCCATAGCAGGACATAACAAGAACGAATTCCCCTCGCAGGAGAGCAGTATGAAGCAGACGCAATACGTGGCCCGCGAGCCCGATGCGCAAGGTTTTATCGACTACCCCGCCGAAGAACACGCGGTGTGGAACACGCTGATCACCCGCCAGCTCAAAGTGATCGAGGGTCGGGCGTGCCAGGAATACCTGGACGGTATCGAAAAACTCGGCCTGCCCCACGACCGCATCCCGCAACTGGGCGAGATCAACAAGGTGCTCGGCGAGACCACCGGTTGGCAGGTTGCCCGCGTCCCGGCGCTGATTCCCTTCCAGACCTTTTTCGAATTGCTCGCCAGCAAGCAGTTTCCGGTGGCCACCTTCATTCGCACCCGTGAAGAACTGGACTACCTGCAAGAGCCGGACATTTTCCACGAGATCTTTGGCCATTGCCCGCTGCTGACCAACCCATGGTTCGCCGAATTCACCCATACCTACGGCAAGCTCGGCCTGCAAGCGACCAAGGAAGAGCGCGTGTATCTGGCGCGCCTGTACTGGATGACCATCGAGTTCGGCCTGGTCGACACCCCGCAAGGCAAGCGCATCTACGGCGGCGGCATTCTGTCTTCGCCGAAGGAAACTGTTTATTCGCTGTCGGACGAGCCTGAGCATCAGGCTTTCGATCCGCTGGAAGCCATGCGCACGCCGTACCGCATCGACATCCTGCAACCGCTGTACTTTGTCCTGCCGAACCTCAAGCGCCTGTTCGACCTCGCCCACGAAGACATCATGGGCATGGTCAAGCAAGGCATGCAGCTGGGTCTGCACGCACCGAAATTTCCGCCGAAACCAAAAGCTGCGTGAACCGTGGCTTTTACTTACAAGTGAGTCTGTCAGTCGTCGCGGCTTTGGTTTAGCGTGACGGCATTGCCAGCCAATATAAAAAAACACCTCTAGATTTCAGGAAGTACACCATGTCCACCTTGAACCAAGCCCATTGCGAAGCGTGCCGTGCCGATGCTCCACAGGTCAGCGATGAAGAATTGCCGATCCTGATCAAGCAGATCCCTGACTGGAACATCGAAGTACGCGACAGCATCATGCAGCTGGAAAAAGTCTTCCTGTTCAAGAATTTCAAGCACGCCCTGGCCTTCACCAATGCCGTCGGCGAGATCTCCGAGGCCGAAGGTCACCACCCGGGCCTGCTGACCGAGTGGGGCAAAGTCACCGTGACCTGGTGGAGCCACTCGATCAAGGGCCTGCATCGCAACGACTTCATCATGGCCGCGCGCACCGACGAAGTGGCCAAGACTGCAGAAGGACGCAAGTAATGCACTTCGACGCCATCGGCCGGGTGCCCGGCGACCCGATCCTCGGCCTGATGGAGGCCTACGCGCAGGATTCCAACCCGCGCAAGTTCGACCTCGGCGTGGGCGTCTACAAGGATGCCCAGGGCCTGACGCCGATTCCCGAAGCGGTGAAAATCGCCGAGGCGCGCCTGGTCGAGAGCCAGGACACCAAGACCTACATCGGTGGCCACGGCAACCCGCTGTTCGGCAAGGTGATCAATGAGCTGGTGCTCGGTGCCGATTCGGCACTGATCGCCCAGCAGCGCGCCGGCGCCACCCAGACCCCGGGCGGCACCGGTGCCCTGCGTCTGGCAGCGGACTTCATCGCGCAATGCCTGCCGGGCAAAGGCGTATGGCTGAGCAACCCGACCTGGCCAATCCACGAAACGATTTTCGCGGCCGCCGGGGTCAAGATCAGCCATTACCCGTACGTCGGCAGCGACAACCGCCTCGATGTCGATGCGATGCTCGCCGTGCTCAATGAAGTGCCGAAAGGTGATGTGGTGCTGCTGCACGCGTGCTGCCACAACCCGACCGGTTTCGATCTGAGTCACGACGACTGGCACCGCGTGCTGGACGTGGTGCGCAGCCGCCATCTGCTGCCGCTGATCGACTTTGCCTACCAGGGCTTTGGCGACGGTCTGGAGCAGGATGCGTGGTCAACCCGGCTGTTCGCCGCCGAGTTGCCCGAGCTGCTGATCACCAGTTCCTGCTCGAAGAACTTCGGCCTGTACCGCGACCGCACCGGTGCGCTGATCGTCTGCGCGAAAAGCGCCGACAAGCTCATCGACATCCGCAGCCAGTTGGCGCACATCGCCCGCAACCTGTGGTCGACGCCGCCGGATCACGGCGCGGCTGTGGTCGCCACGATCCTCGCCGATCCGGAGCTGAAACGCCGCTGGGCCGACGAAGTGGAAGCCATGCGTCTGCGCATCGCCCAGTTGCGCAGTGGCCTGGTGGAAGCGCTGGAGCCGCATGGCTTACGCGAGCGCTTTGCACACATTGGCGTGCAACGCGGGATGTTCTCCTACACCGGCCTGTCGCCGGAACAAGTGAAAAACCTGCGTGAGCATCACAGCGTGTACATGGTCAGCTCGGGCCGGGCCAACGTCGCCGGGATTGATGCGACACGTCTGGATCTGCTGGCTGAAGCGATCGCTAGCGTCTGCAAATAAACAAATGTCAGGGGCGGCGGGCACACCGCCGCTCCCGCATTTGTCCTGCGTCACCCTGTCGCACTTGTCTAGACAATCCCGCCCGTCGAAACAAATGGATTTAAAAATCTGATTGTCACTTTTCCTGCTGTATCCTTCGCAGGCTTTCTGAAAGCGCGGATCTACCAGATCTATCAACAGACTTAGCGAGGAGCGCAACCATGCACGAGATTCCCAATCTCCCCTTCCCAAGCCTGCACGTACCTGAGCAGACGACCACGCAACAAGCCGGCGCCCAACAGCCCGAGCCGAAAGAAGCCGCCGAAAGCCGCCCGGCCGACAGCGAAGAGTAAGTAACACCCGCCGTACAGACCGTGTGGAAAGCGCTAACATGCGCTTTCCACACTGCCTGAAATCGAGCCCGCCATGACCGACGAATCCTTCAACGAACACCAGGCTGAAATCCTCATCGGCGCCACCGAGAAGATGATCGAGATCTGGAGCCGCCTCTCACCCGAGAAACAGGCCGCCCTGCTCGCCCGTTTCGGCAGCGAAGAAAATGCCCTCGCGGCACTCGTCACCACGCAACTGGTCGCCCCGGCCAAATAGTTTTACTTTTCCCCGCCGCAGCATCGTCCACGCCGGTATCATGAGCAGCCTATCTATTCTGCTCTCCCCGTGGATCGTTACCCATGTCGTCCTCTATGCCAGAACCCCAGCGCCCCCTGGCGGTCACGCTGCAAGTCGTTTCCATCGTCCTGTTCACCTTCATCGGCTATTTGAATATCGGCATTCCGCTGGCCGTGCTGCCCGGTTACGTCCATAGCGACCTGGGCTTCGGCGCGGTCATCGCCGGCCTGGTGATCAGCGTGCAATACCTCGCCACCTTGCTCAGCCGTCCGTATGCCGGCAAGATCATCGACAACCAGGGCAGCAAACGTGCGGTGATGATTGGTCTGGCCGGGTGCGGTTTGAGCGGTGTGTTCATGCTGATTTCGGCGTGGACACCGAATCTGCCGATGCTCAGCCTGATCAGCCTGTTCGTCGGGCGACTGGTGCTGGGCAGCGCGGAAAGTCTTGTCGGCTCCGGATCGATCGGCTGGGGCATCGGCCGCGTCGGCGCGGCCAACACGGCCAAAGTCATCTCGTGGAACGGCATCGCCAGTTACGGCGCGCTGGCCATCGGGGCGCCGCTGGGGGTGTGGCTGGTCAGCCATTTCGGTCTGTGGAGCATGGGCGTCAGCATTCTATTGCTCGCATCGCTGGGCCTGCTGTTGGCTTGGCCGAAGACGGCTGCGCCGATTGTCGCCGGCGAGCGTTTGCCGTTCATGCACGTGCTGGGTCGCGTTTTCCCGCACGGCTGCGGCCTGGCGCTGGGCTCGATCGGTTTCGGCACCATCGCCACCTTCATCACCCTGTATTACGCCACGCAACATTGGGATAACGCGGTACTGTGCCTGAGCCTGTTCGGTGCCAGCTTCATCGGTGCGCGACTGCTGTTCGGCAACCTGATCAACCGCCTCGGCGGCTTTCGCGTGGCGATTGCCTGCCTGTCGGTGGAAACCCTGGGCCTGTTGCTGCTATGGATCGCACCGGATGCACACTGGGCGCTGGCTGGCGCAGCATTGAGCGGTTTCGGCTTCTCGCTGGTGTTCCCGGCACTGGGCGTGGAAGCGGTGAACCTGGTGCCGGCCTCCAGCCGTGGCGCGGCGGTCGGCGCCTATTCGCTGTTCATCGACTTGTCATTGGGGATCACCGGGCCGCTGGCCGGGGCCATTGCGGCGGGCTTCGGTTTTGCCTCGATCTTCCTGTTCGCCGCGATCGCCGCGTTGAGCGGCCTGGCGTTGAGCGTCTATCTATACCGCCACACATCGAAGTACCGCGAAGACTAGAAATCCACCTTGCCGCGCCCGGCCTTGATGCTGCCGCGTTTGGTCTTTGACTCCAGCCGGCGCTTCTTCGAACCCAGCGTCGGCTTGGTCGGGCGGCGCTTCTTCTCGACCTTGGTGGCGCTGAGGATCAACTCGGTCAGGCGCTCCAGCGCATCGGCACGATTCTGTTCCTGCGTACGGTATTGCTGGGCCTTGATGATCAACACGCCGTCGCCGGTAATGCGACTGTCGCGCAGCGCCAGCAGCCGTTCCTTGTAGAACTCGGGCAAGGACGAGGCGGGAATGTCGAAGCGCAGGTGCACGGCGCTGGAGACCTTGTTGACGTTCTGCCCACCGGCGCCCTGGGCGCGGATGTACGTCAGTTCGATCTCGGCATCCGGCAGATGCACGTTGTTGGAAATCACCAGCATGGAAAAGCGTCCGTAATCAGAACCCGCAGGATACCGCGAAAGCACAAAAAACCCGGCACTTGGCCGGGTTTGTTGTTTTTTGCAACGACGCTTACTTGGCAGCGTTCGCCGCGTGCAGTGCCTGCTGTGCACCGCGCTTGTTCTTGATCACGTAGCAGACCCACATGAACACGACCCACACCGGAATCGCATACACCGAGATCTGGATACCAGGGATCAGCAGCATCACGCCGAGGATGAATGCCACGAACGCCAGGCAGATGTAGTTGCCGTACGGGTACCACAGCGCCTTGAACAGCGGCGTCTGGCTGGTCTTGTTCATGTGCTGGCGGAACTTGAAGTGCGAGAAGCTGATCATCGCCCAGTTAATCACCAGCGTTGCAACCACCAGCGACATCAGCAATTCCAGCGCGTGTTGCGGCATCAGGTAGTTGAGCAGCACAGCCACCAGCGTTACCGCTGCCGAAGCCAGGATCGAACGCACCGGTACACCGCGCTTGTCGATCTTCGCCAGGCCTTTCGGCGCGTCGCCCTGCTCGGCCATACCCAGCAACATGCGGCTGTTGCAGTAGGTGCCGCTGTTGTACACCGACAGTGCGGCGGTCAACACCACGAAGTTGAGGATATGCGCGGCGGTGTTGCTGCCGAGCATCGAGAACACCTGCACGAACGGGCTGCCGCTGTAGGAATCGCCTGACGCGTTGAGGGTTTCCAGCAGACTGTCCCACGGGGTCAGCGACAGCAGGATGACCAGTGCGCCGATGTAGAAAATCAGGATCCGGTAGATCACCTGGTTGATCGCTTTCGGGATCACGGTTTTCGGCTTGTCGGCTTCGGCTGCGGTGAAACCGAGCATTTCCAGACCGCCGAAGGAGAACATGATGATCGCCATGGCCATCACCAGACCGCTGACGCCGTTCGGGAAGAAGCCGCCGTGAGACCACAGGTTGCTCACCGACGCCTGCGGGCCGCCGTGACCGCTGACCAGCAGATAGCTGCCCAGGGCAATCATGCCGACGATCGCCACGACCTTGATGATCGCGAACCAGAATTCGGCTTCACCGAAGACTTTGACGTTGGCCAGGTTGATCGCGTTGATCAGCAGGAAGAACGCGGCTGCGGTGACCCAGCTCGGGATATCCGGCGCCCAGTAGTGGATGTACTTGCCGACCGCGGTCAGCTCCGACATGCCCACCAGGATGTACAGGATCCAGCAGTTCCAGCCCGACAGGAAACCGGCGAAACCACCCCAGTATTTGTGCGCGAAGTGGCTGAAGGAACCGGCCACCGGCTCCTCGACGATCATCTCGCCGAGCTGGCGCATGATCATGAAAGCGATGAAGCCGCAGATGGCATAGCCGAGGATCATCGACGGGCCGGCGGATTTCAACACCCCGGCCGAGCCGAGGAACAATCCGGTACCGATCGCGCCACCAAGGGCGATCAGTTGAATATGGCGATTTTTCAGGCCGCGTTTCAGCTCGCCTGATTGCGAGTTTTGTCCACTCATGAAAAAGGTCTCACGCAAGGTTTGATGATGTTCAGTAGACGTTGCTGCAAGGTTGCGATTTCAACCAACCTTGATCAAACCCCAGCGCAGGCACCAGGAATTCAGCTTTCTTACAACGGTCATGCGTCACCTGTTTGTTTTTATCTGTGACGAAATCGAACCCGACACGCTTGTGACGCGGCGGAGTGAACAAGGCGGATAATCCTTGAGGTTTGCGCGATTACGCAGAGGGTCACAGTTAAAACGCGGCGCATTGTACACCGCTAACCCCCTGCTGCCAGACCCCGCTGGATCAGCGTGTCGGTTGCCGGGATTGCGTGTGTCCGCCCCGAGAGGCCCGGGCGGCTGCAAAAATTGAGTCAGGCCTTTGCAGGCCATCGGCGTGGACGATGGAAAATCCGCCCCACGTGGAGAAGTGAAAATGGATATCGGCGTTCATTGCGCCTCCTTCTTGTTATGCACCTGCACGACAGGCATGGGGCGCATCTCACCTCTCAATCGAACCTGAAACAAGCACGCCAGAGCCCTGCGCCAGGCCCGGCTGACGGGGCTTCGGCAGATTTTCCTTACAGCCTGACAGAGGTGCACGATTCACGGGACTTCGCGGGCTTTTCCGTAAACATTCACTGACAGCGCGTAACGTAAAGTTTCCACTCCAGACCTATCGAAGCCGGAGCCGGTGTTTGACGTTAGCTGGCTAACTATCTGAAAGTCGTCAATTTTTTTGTCTTAAAACAAGAAAAAACACACCCAAAAAAAGAAACAAAAAATCCAAAAAAAAACGCCAACCCTGAGGTTGGCGTTTCTGTTTTCCGCTTGAAGCTTGCCGCTCGAAGCTTACAACTGCGTTATTCCGGCTTCTTGCGACCGAAACCCGGACGCTGACCGGAACCGGCCGGGGCGCCACGACGCTTGCCCGACGGCTTGTCATCGTCAGCCAGTTTGATACCTGGACGCTTCGGTGCCGGTTTGGCCGGACGCTTGGTCTCGGCAGGACGATCCGCCACCGGCGTACCGCGACCGGCCGGTGCACGACCTTCACCGCGCTCGGTGCGACCGCGTGGAGCGCGTTCGCCATCCGGACGCGCTGCCGGCTTGCGACCCGGACGCTCGCCTTCGATCTGCGGCTCACGCACGGTACGCGGGCCGGCAGCCGCCGGTGCGCCGTTGGCCGGACGCAGAGTACGCACGCGCTCGGTGCGAGGCATCGGACGCGACGATTTACGCTGCATGCGGTCGAGCTTGTCTTTGCTCTTGGCGTTCAGTTGCGGCATGGCCACCGGGGTCAGGCCGACTTCGGCGCTCAGCACGTCGACTTCGTACTGGCTCATTTCGCGCCAGCGGCCCATCGGCAGGTCGGAGTTGAGGAACACCGGACCGAAACGCACGCGCTTCAGGCGGCTGACCACCAGACCCTGGGATTCCCACAGACGACGCACTTCACGGTTGCGACCTTCCATCACCACGCAGTGATACCAGTGGTTGAAGCCTTCGCCGCCCGGTGCCTGTTGAATGTCGGTGAAACGCGCCGGGCCGTCTTCCAGCACAACGCCGGCCTTCAGGCGCTCGATCATCTCGTCATCGACTTCACCGCGAACACGTACCGCGTACTCACGGTCCATCTCGTAGGACGGGTGCATCAGGCGGTTGGCCAGCTCACCGTCGGTGGTGAACATCAGCAGACCGGTGGTGTTGATGTCGAGACGACCGATGTTGATCCAGCGACCTTCTTTCGGACGCGGCAGCTTGTCGAACACGGTCGGACGGCCTTCCGGGTCGTCACGGGTGCAGATCTCGCCATCGGGCTTGTTGTACATGATCACGCGGCGGACCGACTCGGCGGCCTCTTCGCGCTTGATGACCTTGCCATCGATGGTGATTGCATCGTGCATGTCGACGCGCAGACCGAGGGTCGCCTCTGCGCCGTTGACCTTGATCCGGCCCTGGCTGATCCACGCTTCCACGTCACGACGCGAGCCGACGCCGATACGGGCGAGGACTTTCTGCAGTTTTTCGCCTGCTGGGCCGATTTCCTGGTCGTCTTTCTGGTTGTCACTCATCTGTGCACCTCCCGGTGTGATCTGTTCGGCGGCTCTGGATCGGGCCTGCCGAAGCATTGAAATCTGGTTTTTCGGGCGAAGGGATCGCCGAAGGGTCGCGAATCATACGCGGATGTGTTCGTTCGCGCATCAGAGACTAGTCGATCGAGGCCAGGTTATTTCTTTTTCCGCCGACCGGCGCTGCCGAGCTTGATCAGGCGCAACGCGGCTTCGGCCAGCACCGTGCGCTTGTCGTCCTTGTCGAGCTTCTTCCAGGCCCTGATCTCGCGTTTGCTGCGGCCGCAGCCGAGGCAGATGTCATCGCTGAACTTGCAGAGGCTGATGCACGGGTCCTTGGTCGAGCTCATGCTCAATCTTCGAACTCGCGGCGTTCGGCTTCAATGGCCTCGGCCAGGGCGCGGGCTTCGGCTTCTTCTTCGCTCAGCTCTTCCTCTGCGGCAGGTTCCGGTGCGGGTTGTTCGAGGCGAGCAACGGCGGCCAGCAGTTTTTCCCGGGCTTCGGCCACGCCGAGCACATCGTCTTCCTGCTCAGGTTCAGGTTCAGGCTTGGACTCAAACTCAGGCTCAAATTCCGATTCAGGCTCGAAGTCGACCTCCGGCTCTGCTTCGAACTCAACGTCGGCTGGCGGCTCGACCGGACCGGACTCAAACCCGGACGGCATCGGCTCGCCATCCGCAACATCACGCAGCAAATCGTCGAAGTCGGTCTTGATCCCCTCCTCCATGCTGTCCAGCTCCAGCAGCAGCGAGTGGAAACTGGTTTCCTCCTTCGGCTCTTCCGGCTCGACACTGGCATCGGCCAGTTCCTGCAAGCCCGCAGGCACGGGGGCGTCGTCGAAGTCGAGTACCGGATCCGGCTCGATCTCGCGCAACTCCGCCAGCGGCGGCAATTCGTCGAGGCTCTTGAGGTTGAAATGATCGAGGAACAGCTTGGTGGTGGCGAACATCGCCGGTTTGCCCGGCACGTCGCGATAACCGACGACGCGGATCCACTCGCGCTCCATCAGCGTCTTGACGATGTTGGTGTTGACCGCCACGCCCCGCACGTCTTCGATCTCGCCCCGGGTGATCGGCTGGCGATAGGCGATCAACGCCATGGTTTCCAGCAGGGCCCGGGAATAACGCTGCGGACGTTCTTCCCACAGGCGGCCGACCCACGGTGCGAACTTCTCGCGAATCTGCAGGCGATAGCCGGAGGCAACCTCCACGAGCTCGAACGCCCGCCCCTCGCAAGACTTGCCGAGCAGGGTCAGGGCTTTCTTGAAGACCGGCGGCTCCGGCCGTTCGCCTTCCTCGAACAACTCGTACAGGCGTTCAAGGGTTTGCGGCTTTCCCGAGGCCAACAGAAAGGCTTCAAGCAGGGGCGCCAGCTCGCGGGGTTCACTCAGGTTCATGTTCGGACTCGTTATTCGACTCGGGCTCGCACGTGGATCGCGGCGAACGGCTCATTCTGCACCAGCTCCACCAGGGATTCCTTGACCAGTTCAAGGATCGCCATGAAGGTCACTACCACACCGAGCCGGCCTTCCTCAGCGGTGAACAGCTCGACGAACGGCACAAACCCGCCGCCCTTGAGCCGCTCCAGCACATCGCTCATGCGTTCGCGGGTGGACAGTGCCTCGCGGCTGACCTGGTGGCTTTCAAACATGTCGCCACGGCGCAGCACTTCGGCCATGGACATCAGGATTTCTTCCAGCGCCACGTCCGGCAGCAACTTGCGCACCGTGACCTGCGGCGCGTCGAGCTTGGGCACGATCACATCACGACCGACCCGACTCAGACCGTCGATGCCTTCGGCGGCGGCCTTGAAGCGTTCGTATTCCTGCAGGCGGCGGATCAGTTCGGCCCGCGGGTCTTCCTCTTCCTCTTCGACGGTTTCGGCCCGGGGCAGCAACATCCGCGACTTGATCTCGGCCAGCATCGCGGCCATCACCAGGTACTCAGCGGCCAGTTCCAGACGCACCGACTGCATCAGCTCGACATAGCCCATGTACTGACGGGTGATTTCCGCCACCGGAATGTCGAGGATGTTGATGTTCTGTTTGCGGATCAGATACAACAGCAGGTCGAGCGGCCCTTCGAAGGCTTCGAGGAAGACTTCCAGGGCGTCCGGCGGAATGTACAGGTCCAGCGGCATTTCCGTGACGGCCTGGCCATAGACCATGGCAAACGGCAGTTCCTGCTGGGCACCGGCCTGGGGATCAACGGTTTCTACTGCGGACATTCAGGCCTCGACCATGAACGGCGCAGGATCGCCGCAACCGACGCGAACCACTTCCGGATCGTCGCCGGTCAGGTCGATCACGGTGGAGGCCTTGATGCCGCCGAAACCGCCGTCGATGATCAGGTCCACCTGATGCTCCAGCAACTGACGCATTTCGTACGGATCGCTCAGCGGGTCTTCATCGCCGGGCATGATCAGGGTCACGCTCATCAGCGGTTCGCCCAGCTCGGCGAGCAGCGCGAGCGCGATCGGGTGGCTCGGCACGCGCAGGCCGATGGTGCGCTTCTTCGGATGCAGCAACAGCCGGGGTACTTCGCGGGTGGCGTTGAGAATGAAGGTGTAAGGCCCCGGCAGATGGGCTTTCAGAATACGGAAGGTGCCGGTGTCGATCTTGGCGTAATTGCCCAGTTGCGACAGGTCGCTGCAAATCAGCGCGAAGTTGTGCTTTTCATCGAGCTGACGCAGGCGTCGAACGCGCTCGATGCCGTTCTTGTCGCCGATCTGGCAGCCGATGGCGTAGGAAGAGTCCGTTGGATAGACCACCACCCCGCCCTTGCGGATGATCTCGACGGCCTGTTTGATCAGGCGCGCTTGCGGGTTTTCCGGATGGATCTGGAAAAATTGACTCACATTCTCTACCTGTTCAGACGGCGGCAATAACTGTGTCATGTTTGAACCGACACCACAGGGGTGGAAGGTCCTCAGGGAGCGGCCGGTACTGGCCGATCTCCGACCAGCCTCCAGGGCCATGAAAATCACTGCCGGCAGTGACCAGCAGACCGAACTCACGGGCAAGGATCGCCAGGCTGCCCACCTGTTCCGCAGGCTGATGGCCGTTGACCACCTCGAGCGCCTGCCCGCCCGCTTGAATATAGTCGGCAATCAGCTTTCGGCGCTTGCTGCGCGTGAAATCGTAGTGCCAGGGATGCGCCAGGCTGACCCAGGCCCCGGCGGCGCGCAGCGTGCCGACGGTGTCTTCGAGGGTCGGCCAGTGCTGCTTGACGTCCCCCAGCTTGCCGGCGCCGAGCCATTTGCGGAACGCCTCGGCGCGATCCTTGACGAAACCTTCCCGCACCATCCAGTCGGCGAAATGCGGGCGGGCCGGTGCATTGCCGCTGTCGCCCAATTCCTGCTGGATCTGCCGCGCGCCGTCGAGGGCGCCGGGCATGCCCTTGAGGGCGAGCTTGCGGCTTATTTCTTCAGACCGCAGCCAGCGGCCATCGTGCAGACTGGCGATCGCCTCGACCAACGGCGCGGCGTTGACATCGAAACCGTAGCCCAGCACATGAATGGTCGCGCCGCCCCAGGTGCAGGACAGTTCGACGCCGTTGACCAGTTGCATGCCCAGCGCTTCGGCGGCCGTGCGCGCTTCGGCGAGGCCTTCGAGGGTGTCATGATCGGTCAGGGCCAGGACTCGCACGCCGTTTTCGAACGCACGCGCAACCAGTGCCGCAGGCGCCAGGGCGCCATCGGAGGCCGTGCTGTGGCAGTGCAAATCAACATTCACGGGGATGTGTAACCTCAAATCAGCTGGCGCTATCGCGCGCCCATATGTTTGTTATTATGCCGCCACATCCAGCTTCTGGCTCTCACTGTGAAACAATTCATCGATTTCATCCCGCTTCTGCTGTTTTTCATCGTCTACAAACTCGATCCACGCACCGTCGACGTTGCCGGCCATGAGTTGACCGTAGGCGGCATCTACAGCGCCACCGCCGTGCTGATCATCAGCTCCCTGGTGGTCTATGGCGCGCTCTTCATCAAGCAGCGCAAGCTGGAAAAGAGCCAGTGGCTGACCCTGATCGCCTGCCTCGTGTTCGGCAGCCTGACCCTGGCCTTCCACAGCGAAACCTTCCTGAAATGGAAAGCCCCGGTGGTCAACTGGCTGTTCGCCCTGGCCTTCATCGGCAGCCACTTCATCGGTGACCGCCTGTTGATCAAGCGCATCATGGGTCACGCACTGACCCTGCCGGACGCCGTCTGGACGCGCCTGAACATCGCCTGGATCGGCTTCTTCCTGTTCTGCGGCGCCGCCAACCTGTTCGTCGCGTTCACCTTCCAGGACTACTGGGTGGACTTCAAGGTGTTCGGCAGCCTGGGCCTGACCGTGCTGTTCCTGGTCGCCCAAGGCATCTACCTGTCCCGTCACCTGCACGACGCCGATACCACAACACCAAAAACCGAGGACTGACATGCTCTACGCAATCATTGCCACCGACGTCGCCAACTCCCTGGACGCGCGCCTCGCCGCCCGCCCGGCCCACCTTGAACGCCTGCAAGTGCTCAAGGGCGAAGGCCGCATCGTCCTGGCCGGCCCGCACCCGGCGGTCGACAGCAATGATCCGGGCGCAGCGGGTTTCACCGGCAGCCTGATCGTTGCCGAATTCGATTCCCTGAGCGCCGCGCAGGGCTGGGCCGACGCCGATCCGTACATCGCCGCCGGCGTCTACGCCAACGTTGTCGTGAAGCCGTTCAAGCAAGTCCTGCCGTAATCCTTCCCCACGCGATGAACCTTGTCGGTTCATCGCGTTCTCAATCGCTCATTATTCTCGTTTGCCGGCCGACAACCTGCCCAATATCCATTTGGTAACAGGAGTCGCGATGCGCAAGGGTCCGTTGTGTCTGATGCTGGTCACGTTGTCGATCATGGCGCCCGCCCATGGTGAAGAAAGCACCGAAAGCGGCAATTCCACGCCGCTTTCGTTGAGCGCCGGCAGCCAGATCACCGAGTTGCAGCAGCGCCTGAAGGCCAGCGAGCAGCAGCGGGAAGAACTGAGCAAACAACTGCAGAATGCCGATAACACCCGCGAAAGCGCCCAGCTTGCCCGGTTGCGCCAGGAGAACCAGCGCTTGAAGCTGCAACTCAAGGAAGCCCAGGCCAGCCCGCTGCCGCGCCTGCTGACCGAACAGCAGCAATGGTTCGTCACCGGTGCCGGGGTAGCGCTATTGGCCCTGCTCTGCGGTATCTTTGCCAGTGGTGCAAGTCGAAAACGTCGACAATGGCTAAATTGAGTGAGTCATGAGCGAGCTGTTACTGATTGATGATGACCAGGAGCTGTGTGAGCTTCTGAGCAGTTGGCTGAGCCAGGAAGGCTTTCAGGTCCGTGCGTGCCACGACGGCCAGAGCGCCCGCAAGGCTTTGGCCGAATCCGCCCCCGCCGCCGTGGTGCTGGACGTGATGTTGCCCGATGGCAGCGGTCTGGAACTGCTCAAGCAATTGCGCAGTGAACACGCCGATCTGCCGGTGGTGATGCTTTCGGCCCGTGGCGAACCGCTGGACCGCATCCTCGGCCTGGAACTGGGTGCCGACGATTACCTGGCCAAACCCTGCGATCCGCGAGAGCTCACCGCCCGCCTGCGTGCCGTGCTGCGCCGCAGTCATCCGGCCGCCGTGTCGACCCAGCTCGAACTGGGCGATCTGAGCTTCAGCCCGGTACGTGGCGTGGTCAGCATCGACGAAAAGGAATTCACCCTCACCGTTTCCGAGAGCCGTCTGCTCGAGGCGCTGCTCAAGCAGCCGGGCGAGCCGCTGGACAAACAGGAACTGGCGCAGATCGCCCTCGGCCGCAAGCTGACCCTGTACGACCGCAGCCTGGACATGCACGTCAGCAACCTGCGCAAGAAGATCGGCCCCCACGCCGACGGCCGCCCGCGCATCGTGGCCCTGCGCAGCCGCGGCTACTATTACAGCCTCTGAAGCCCCGCACGCGGACGCTTTGTCAGTTCGATGACAAAGCGTCTTTACCCAAGCTTTACCCAGCGCTGACCGCCGCTGACCTTGATCTCCGTAATCTGTACTCATCCGGAACGTACCGGGAACGAGACAAGGAGATACACCATGCGCAAGACTCTTATCGCTCTGATGTTCGCTGCCGCTCTGCCAACCGTCGCCATGGCCGTGCCGCAGGATGGTGGCCCGATGGGTGGGCCGGACGGTGGCTGGCGCCACGGCGGTCAGATGCACGGCATGCACGGCAAAGGCCCGTACAGCCAGCTGGACCTCTCCCGTGAACAGCGCGAGCAGATCCGCAAGATCATGGGCGAGCAGATGCACGAACGTAAGCAGACGGTCGAGAAATACCTGGAGAAACTCTCGCCAGCCGACCAGAAAGCCATGAAGGACGAGATGGCGGCCAACCACAAGAAAGCCGAATCCGATGTCCGCGCCGTGCTGAAACCGGATCAACAGAAGAAATTCGACGAGATCCAGAAGAAACAGGCCGAGCGTCGTGCTGAATGGGCCGAGTTCAAGGCCTGGAAAGCGCAACAGCCGCAAAAGGCGCAATAATGTTCTAGCGTCACGCCCCGACCCAACGGCTAACTGCCGTTGGGTTTTCTTTGTTTGAGGACTTTCTGTGCGTTCATTGTTCTGGCGTATTCTCGCAAGCTTCTGGCTGGCCATCGCTCTGGTTGCGGGGCTTTCCATTCTGCTGGGGCACATGCTCAATCAGGACGCATGGATCCTCAGCCGCCATCCGGGCCTCAATACGTTGGCCGCCGACTGGACGCAGACCTACGAATCCCAGGGCGAAGACGCCGCTCAGGACATCCTCCAGCAACGCAAACGCCAATATCACATCGACGTCCAGGTGCTGAACGAGAGCGGCGACCCGGTAGTGCGCGGCACCTTCCCTCGCCGCGCCGCGGCGTTCGAGGCACGGCAGAACAACGATGACCGACGCCTGCCGTGGCGGCGCCTGACCGATGAGTTCACCAGCGAAAAGACCGGTGACACCTACCTGTTCATCTATCGCATCCCGCACCCGGAACTCGACGCCTGGCATCGCGAAAGTCTGCTCTGGCCATTGAGTGCGCTGGGGATCGCGCTGGTGGTGCTGACCCTGTTCAGCCTGCTGGTGACACTCTCCATCACTCGCCCGCTCAACCGCTTGCGCGGCGCGGTGCACGATCTGGGGCAGACCACCTATCAGCAGAACAGCCTGGCGAAACTGGCCAACCGCCGCGATGAGTTCGGTGTGCTGGCCAACGACTTCAACCGCATGGGCGCACGTCTGCAAAGCCTGATCGGCAGTCAGCGCCAGTTGCTGCGCGACGTGTCCCACGAATTGCGCTCCCCGCTGGCACGGCTGCGCATCGCGCTGGCATTGGCCGAACGGGCGAGCCCGGAAGAACGGGAAAAACTCTGGCCACGCCTGACCCGCGAGTGCGATCGGCTGGAAGCGTTGATCAGTGAAATCCTGGTGCTGGCGCGGGTCGATGCCGACAACGCCAGCGCCGAAGCTGTGGATCTGAATGCGCTGCTGGGTACCCTGCAAAAGGACGCGCAACTCGGCTCGCCGGAGCAGACGGTACACCTGGAAGCCGAACCGCAGCTCAATCTGACCGGCTGGCCGACCATGATCGAACGCGCCGTGGACAACCTGCTGCGCAACGCCCAGCGCTTCAACCCGGTGGGGCAGTCGATCGAAATGCAGGCTTCACGCCAGGGCGAGCGAATCGTGGTCAGCGTGCGCGACCACGGGCCGGGGGTGCAGGCCGAGCATTTGAGCCAGTTGGGCGAACCGTTTTATCGGGCACCGGGTCAGACCGCTGCCGGGCATGGCCTGGGCCTGGCGATTGCCCGGCGGGCGGCGGAGCGCCATGGCGGGACGCTGGTACTGGCCAATCACCCGCAGGGCGGGTTTGTGGCCAGTCTTGAGTTGCCGTTGGAGCCGGGTGCGATTGTCCAGCCCTGACGGGGTTTTCAGTGTCAGGCTTTACCCGGCCAGGCACTGACAAACTCGGCCAGATCAACCTTCTCCGCCACGCGCGGTTCTTTCTGCGGCGTGCCGAGGTAAAGGAACGCAATCACCTCTTCGTCATCCGTCAGGCCCAGGCCCTTGGCGACGTGTTTCGAATAAGCCAGATCACCGGTGCGCCACACCGCGCCAATCCCCTGCGCGTAGGCCGCCAGCAGAATTCCGTGGGCGGCACAGCCTGCGGCCAGCAACTGCTCGGCCTTCGGGTATTTGACGTGATCCTGCAACTTGGCGATGACCACGACCACCAGCGGCGCCCGCAGCGGGCCGTTGCGCGCCTTGTCGATCATCGCTTCGGTGACTTCGCCTTCCTGCATCTGCGCCGCTTCGGCCAGCAACTCGCCCATCTGCTCACGCGCCGCGCCTTCGACGGTCAGGAAACGATACGGCTGCAAATGGCCGTGATCCGGTGCACGGGTCGCGGCGGCAAACAGCACTTCGCGCTGTTCGGCGGTGGGGGCCGGGTCGATCAGTCGTGGAACGGAAACACGGTTGAGCAAAGCGTCGAGAGCCTGCATCGGCCACCTCCTGAAAAAAATGTCCGGCTATTCTAGCTGCAAGTGATCCGGCCGCGTCGGTTTACATGCCTTGCCCCGCAGGTAGAATGGCGCCTTTCCCACATCAGCCCGAGCGGACTTCATGGCGTTGCCGACCTTACGGATCATTGGTTTCATCATCGGCATCTTCCTGATCACCCTGGCCATCGCCATGGTCGTGCCCATGGCCACCCTGGTGATTTTCGACCGCACCGGCGACCTGCCGTCGTTCCTCTGGGCGAGCATGATCACCTTCGTCGCCGGCCTGGCGCTGGTGATTCCGGGACGCCCGGAACACATTCACCTGCGCCCCCGCGACATGTACCTGCTGACCGTCACCAGCTGGTTGGTGGTGTGCATTTTCGCCGCGCTGCCGTTTCTGCTGACTCAGCACATCAGCTACACCGACTCGTTCTTCGAAAGCATGTCCGGCATCACCGCTACCGGCTCGACCGTACTCAGCGGCCTGGACACCATGTCTCCCGGGATCCTGATGTGGCGCTCGCTGCTGCACTGGCTCGGCGGCATCGGCTTCATCGGCATGGCGGTGGCGATTCTGCCGCTGCTGCGCATCGGCGGCATGCGTCTGTTCCAGACCGAATCCTCGGACCGCTCGGAAAAGGTCATGCCCCGTTCGCACATGGTGGCGCGGCTGATCGTGGTGACCTACATCGGCATCACCATTCTCGGCAGCCTGGCGTTCTGGTGGGCCGGGATGAGCCCGTTCGATGCGATCAACCACGCGATGTCGGCGATTTCCACCGGCGGGTTCTCGACCTCCGACCAGTCCCTGGCCAAGTGGACGCAACCGGCGGTGCACTGGGTGGCGGTGGTGGTGATGATCCTCGGCAGCCTGCCGTTCACCCTGTACGTGGCAACGTTGCGCGGCAATCGCCGGGCACTGATCAAGGACCAACAGGTGCAGGGTTTGCTCGGCATGCTGCTGGTGACCTGGCTGGTGCTCGGCACCTGGTACTGGTGGACCACCGACCTGCACTGGCTGGACGCACTGCGCCACGTGGCGCTGAACGTGACGTCGGTGGTCACCACCACCGGTTTTGCCCTGGGTGACTACAGCATGTGGGGTAACTTCTCGCTGATGCTGTTCTTCTATCTGGGCTTTGTCGGCGGCTGCTCCGGTTCGACGGCGGGCGGGATCAAGATTTTCCGCTTCCAGGTCGCCTACATCCTGCTCAAGGCCAACCTCAATCAGCTGATTCACCCGCGCGCAGTGATCAAGCAGAAGTACAACGGCCATCGCCTCGACGAAGAAATCGTCCGGTCGATCCTGACCTTTTCGTTCTTCTTCGCCATCACCATCTGCGTGATCGCCCTGCTGCTGTCACTGATCGGTGTGGACTGGATGACGGCGCTGACCGGCGCCGCCAGCACCGTGTCCGGCGTCGGCCCGGGGCTGGGTGAAACCATCGGGCCGGCGGGCAACTTCTCGACCTTGCCGGATGCGGCCAAGTGGATCCTGTCGTTCGGCATGCTGCTCGGCCGACTGGAGATCATTACGGTGTTTGTGCTGTGTATTCCGGCGTTCTGGCGTCACTGATCGCGTTCGGTGCCTCCAGCAAGCGCGCCCGGTAATCGCCGGGCGTGGTGTCGAACCAGCGGCGGAAGGCGCGGAAGAAATTGCTCGGATCGGCAAACCCCAGCAGATAGGCGATTTCCAGCAGGGTCATGCTCGGCTGCGCCAGGTATTGCTCGGCGAGTTCTCGGCGGGTGTCATCGAGCAACTGCTGAAAACTGGTGCCCTCCTCCTGCAACCGACGTTGCAAGGTACGTTGCGACAGGTGCAGGGTCTGCGCCACCGTATCGCGCTTGGGCTCGCCCTGGGGCAACAGACGACACAACACCTGCCGTGCCTTGTGGGTCACGCGGCTTTCGGAAAACCTTGCCAGATATTCCCCGGCAAACCGGTCATGCAGCAGCGCCATCGCCTCGTTGGCGGTGGGCAGCGGCGCTTCCATGTCGGCGCGTTCGAAGATCAGCGCGTCATACGGCGCGTTGAATACCAGCGGTGCATGAAAGGCTTGTTTATAGGGTTCAAGATCATCGGGCTCGTCGCCCTGCACCAGCACTTTGCGCGGGTGCAACGTGCGCCCGGTCAGCCAGCCACACAACGCCAGCGCGCAGGCCAGCGAGGCTTCGGCACTTTGCCGGGTCGGCGGCAGATGATCGCCGTGCACCGTCAGAATCAGCGCATAACCTTCGTCGAGCAGGCGAAAACTCAAGTCGGCACTTTCGGCGATGATCCGCTGATACCGCACCAGACGCTGAAAGCCTTCGGCCAGGGTATTGCTGGACATCAGCGCGTAGCCCGCGACATGGAACGAGGCCGGTCGCACCACCTTGCCCATGTTCAGGCCGATGGCGGGATTACCGGACAGCTCGACCGCCCGTTGCCAGAGTCGGGTCATGGAGTCCTGCGGGAAGCGTGCGTCCGGATCCTCCAGCGCCGCGTAATCAAGCCCCAGTTGCTTGAACAGAACCCGACAATCCAGGCCGTCCATTTCCAGTGCCTTGACAATCCCCATTGCCCAGCTTGCAGATGTCGTTCGTTCGCTCATGGCGTTTATTCTTGGATGACATGGTGAGCCGCATACTACGGCCAATTTCCCAAGGATAGTAAAGTGGCGCCGATTGTCACTGGCCGACGCCACTGTTCACTCTAGACTCAAATAAGCTACCCGCCGAACAACTTGCAATCAGAACAATAACCACAGAGATCGCAGTCGTGGAAACCATCAGACATTTCAACAGTTTCGCCGAGTTCTACCCGTATTACCTCAGCGAACACAGCAACAGCACCTGCCGTCGCCTGCATTTCATCGGCACGACACTGGTGATCTTCATTCTCGCGATGACCATCGCCAAGGGCGCCTGGCTGCTGTTGCTGGCCCTGCCGCTGGCCGGTTACAGCTTCGCCTGGGTCGGCCATTTTTTCTTCGAGAAAAACCGTCCGGCGACTTTCCAGCATCCGTTCTACAGCCTGCTGGGCGACTTCGTCATGTACCGCGACATGATCCTGGGCCGCGTGGCGTTCTAGAAACCCTGACCAAGAGAATTGCCGATGAATGTCACTGCCCGTTTCACCCACATGAAGGACGGCACGCAGGAAGACTGGGCGATCATCGCGGCGGATTTCAGCGCCTACGCCCGTCAGTTACCGGGCCGGATCATGGCGCACCTGAAACTGCTCGAAGGTGATTTCGGCGGGTTCCCGGTGGATCGCCTGACCCACTCGCTGCAGACCGCGACCCGTGCCCATCGCGACGGGCGCGACGAGGAATACGTGGTCTGCGCCCTGCTCCACGACATCGGCGACACCCTCGGCTCCTACAATCACCCGGACATTGCCGCCGCCATTCTCAAGCCGTTCGTCAGCGCCGAGAACCTGTGGATGGTGGAAAAACACGGGATCTTCCAGGGCTATTACTTCTTCCATCACCTGGGCATGGATCGGCACCTGCGCGATCAGTTCAGCGGTCATCCGCAGTATCAGGCGACCGCGGAGTTCTGCGCGAAATATGACGCAGCGGCATTCGACCCCGACTACGACACCCTGCCGCTGAGCTTCTTCGAACCGATGATGGAACGGCTTTTCGCCCAGCCGAGGAACTCCATCTACAAAGCCGCGATGGAGGAACACTCCCCGGCTTGAGTTGATTTGAAAAACTCAGGCCAGCTCGGCAACCTTGGCCGCTTTCAGTTCGGCCTCCCGCGCCTGCGCATCCGCCAGGCGATACAGCTCGATCGTGCCGTCCCAGTGTTCGATCAGCGCCGTGCACGACTCCACCCAATCGCCACAATTGAGGTAATCCACTTCGCCGACCTTGCGGATCTCGGCGTGGTGAATGTGCCCGCAGACCACCCCGTGCAACTCGCGCTTCACGCACTCGTGGGCGATGGCTTCTTCGAAATCGCTGATGAAGCTCACTGCGGTCTTCACCTTGTGCTTGAGATAGGCCGACAGCGACCAGTAGCCATAACCGTATTTCGCCCGCCAGTGATTGAGCCAGCGGTTGAGGGTCAGGGTGAATTCGTAGGCCGAATCGCCGAGGAACGCGAGCCAACGGTGATAACGGGTGATCACGTCGAACTGGTCACCGTGGATCACCAGCAGATGCCGGCCATCGGCGGTGACGTGCACGGCTTCGTCGACCAGCTGGATGTTGCCCAGGATAAGCTTCGAATAGCGCCGCAGGAATTCATCATGGTTGCCGGTGACGTAGATCACCTCGGTGCCGCGCTTGCTCATGGTCAGCAAGCGGCGGATCACGTTGGTATGCGCCTGGGGCCAGTACATGCCGCCGCGCAGTTTCCAGCCGTCGATGATGTCGCCGACCAGGTAGATCTTGTCGGCGTGATAGCCCTTGAGAAATTGCGACAGATGCTCGGCCTGGCAATCCCGCGTGCCCAGGTGCACGTCGGAGATCCACAAGGTGCGAACCCTTTGTTTACGGCTGGGTCTGGCGAGCTCGGCGCTGGTCATGGGCAACCCTCTGCGATGTTTTCGCCACTGTGCGCGAGCCCGGTTAATCGACCATGACAGGTGTGCGTCAGTCTTGTGACAAACGCGGCGCTCTCGCGCCGGTGTAGACTGGCGGCTCGCCCGGAGACCGCCATGCAACCGATCCTGACCCTGCGCCATTACACCCACGACCTGATCGTTCACAGTCACGACCACGCGCAACTGGTGTTCGGCCTGTCCGGCGCGCTGGATTTCGAGGTCGAAGGACATGGCAGTCAGGTCTTGCAGCAGAGTTTCGTGGTGATTCCTTCCGGTGCGCATCACGCCTGCGGCAGCCCCAAGGGCAGCCGTTGTCTGGTGCTGGATGTGCCGGACGATCAATGGTTGTCACGCTCACTGGGCGATCACGCCGACGCCAGCCGCCGTCTGCTGGACAACACCGCACGCCTGTCGCTGGATGCCGGGCAAGGTCAACTGGTCAATTGGCTGGCGAACAGCCCGGTGGACGATCCGCTGATTGCGCAGCAAGGCGCGGTTTTGTTACTGGCGAGTCTGAACCACGCCCGGCCTGCCGAAGTCTGCGCCCGTCGCCTGCCCTACGCGGCACTCGATGCGCACATCGAGCAGTACGCGGCCTATCCGCTGCAAGTCGGGGACCTGGCGCGTGTCGCCGGATTGTCCAGCGCCCGCCTGCATGCGCGATTCGTCGCCGAATGCGGGCAAACGCCCATGGACTACATCCGCAGTCGACGACTGCACAAGGCCGTCGCGCTGTTGCGGGAAACCACGCTGCCCATCGGTGAAGTGGCCAGCCGTGTCGGTTATGGATCGCAAAGTGCGTTTTCGGCTGCTGTATTGCGTGAATTCGGCACCTCTCCTACACAATTGCGACGCAAGGCTGACGACAAAAGTCGATAGTCTGCCGACAGACTTATGGGCCGTATCCGGCTTCAATGAGCCCATGAAATTGTGTTTGGAAAAAGGATCGACATGACTCCCCGTACTGCCCTCGGCGCCCTGCATATCGGCGCACTGATGTTCGGCCTGACCGGCGTCTTCGGCAAACTCGCCGCCGCAACGCCGGCGGTCATCGTCTTTGGACGGGCCGCTTTTGCCGTTCTCGCGCTGGCGTTCTTTGCCCGCTTCGCCAGCCAGCACGGCTGGCAAAAGCTGCAAGCCGTGGACTGGCGACGCCTGGCCCTGAGCGGTGTGTTGCTGGCCGGCCACTGGGTGAGTTTCTTCATTGCGGTGAAAGTGGCCGGTGTCGCGGTGGCCACGCTGGGTTTCGCCAGTTTCCCGGCCTTCACGGTGATTCTCGAAGGACTGATTTTCCGCGAACGTATCCGCGCCAACGAAATCATTCTGGTGGCACTGGTCAGTGTCGGTCTGGTGCTGGTGACCCCGGCGTTCGACCTGGCCAGTGGCGCCACCACCGGCCTGCTCTGGGCGATCCTGTCCGGTCTGCTGTTTTCCCTGCTGTCGCTGACCAACCGTGCCAGTTCCGGACGCATCCCGGCGGTGCAGGCAGCGCTGTGTCAGAACGTGGTGGTGGCGTTGTGTCTGCTGCCGGTGGCGGCGCCACAGTTGAGCGACGTGCGCGCCATCGACTGGCTGTGGATCGGTTTGCTCGGGGTGTTCTGCACCGGTGTCGCCCACAGCCTGTTCGTTGCCAGTCTCGCCGTGATCAAGGCGCGCACCGCAGCGGTGGTGTTCGCCATGGAGCCGGTGTACGGCATCACCGTCGCGTGGCTGCTGTTCGATGAAAACCCGACCTTGCGCATGCTGGTCGGTGGCGCGCTGATCATCGTCGCCATCGTGGTGTCGAGCCAGATGTCAGGCAGCGCCAGCAAAAAAACGGTGGAGGCCGAGGCGGCGTCTCACTGAGTGCGGTCGTTGTGGCCGAGGTCGCGGTCAGGGTCGATCTGATCGCGGACTCTCTGCTTGAGCACCTTGGCTTCGGGGAAACCACCGTCGGCCTTGCGCTCCCAGATCTGCACACCGTCGCAACTGATGTGAAAGATCCCGCCGGTGCCCGGCACCAGTGACACCTTGCCAAGGTCATCGCCAAAGGTGCTGAGCAGCTCCTGCGCCAGCCACGCGGCGCGCAGCAGCCACTGGCATTGCGTGCAATAGGTGATGACGATTTCCGGTTTTGTCGCGGTCATGATCGCTGAAACTCCTGAGCCAGAGGGCGCCGCTATAATAGCCGGCTTTAACGCTCGCCCCGAGACTCACAATGCGTCGTCTGCTGATCTGCCTTTTGCTTGGTTTCCTCCCGCTGTTCGTCCATGCCAGTGAAGCGCCGCGGCCGAAAGTCGGCCTCGTGCTGTCCGGTGGCGCGGCCCGTGGGCTGGCGCACATCGGCGTGCTCAAGGCGCTGGAAGAGCAAGGCATCAAGATCGATGCGATTGCCGGCACCAGCATGGGCGCGGTGGTCGGTGGGCTGTATGCCTCGGGTTACAAGATCGACGAACTGGAAAAACTCGCTCTCAACATCGACTGGCAGCAAGCCCTGTCCGATGCGCCGCCCCGGGAAGACGTGCCGTTTCGGCGCAAACAGGATGACCGCGACTTTCTGGTGAAGCAGAAACTGAGCTTTCGCGACGACGGCAGTCTCGGTTTGCCACTGGGCGTGATTCAGGGCCAGAACCTCGCGCTGCTGCTGGAAAGCCTGCTGGCCCACACCAGCGACACCCGTGATTTCGACAAGCTGCCGATCCCGTTCCGCGCCGTGGCCACCGACATCGCCAACGGCGAAAAAGTGGTGTTTCGCAAAGGCCACCTGCCCCAGGTGATCCGCGCCAGCATGTCGATCCCGGCGGTGTTCGCCCCGGTCGAACTGGATGGCCGGCTGCTGGTGGACGGCGGCATGACCGACAACATTCCCCTCGATGTGGCCCGGGAAATGGGTGTCGATGTGGCCATCGTGGTCGACATCGGCACCCCGCTGCGCAACCGCAAGCAACTGACCACCGTGGTCGATGTGCTGAACCAGTCGATCACCCTGATGACCCGGCGCAACTCCGAAGAGCAACTGGCGGCGCTGCACCCGGATGACGTGCTGATCCAGCCGCCGCTGGCCAGTTTCGGCGCCACCGATTTCGGTCGCGCCGAGGAAATGATCGATGCCGGCTACCGCGCCGCCAAGGCCCTCGACGCCCGCCTTGCCCGATTGAAGCCCGCAGAATCTCAGGACGCCGAGCTCAACGCTGCCCGCGCACCGGGCCAGCGCACGCCGATCATCACCGCGATCAAGGTCGAGAACGACTCGAAAGTCGGCGACGACGTGATCCGTTACTACATCCGCCAGCCCATCGGTGAGCCGCTGGACCTTGGGCGCCTGCACTCGGACATGGGCACCCTGTACGGCCTGGATTACTTCGAACAGGTGCAGTACCGCGTCGTGCACAAGGGCCAGGAACACACGCTGGTGATCAGCGCCCGAGGCAAGCGCAGCGGCACCGACTACTTGCGGGTCGGCTTGAACCTGTCGGACGACATGCGCGGCGACAGCGCTTTCAACCTCGGCGCCAGCTACCGCATGAACGGCATCAACCGCCTCGGCGCCGAATGGCTGACCCGGGCGCAGATCGGCGACAAGCAGGAGCTCTATACCGAGTTCTACCAGCCGCTGGACGTTGGCTCGCGTTACTTCGTCGCGCCTTATGCGGCGTTCGAAGCGCAGAACGTCGACTCGGTGCTCGACAACGATCCGATCGCCCAATATCGAGTGGAACGCTACGGCTTCGGCCTCAATGTCGGCCGTCAGATCGGCAACAACGGCGAAATCCGCTTTGGCGTTGGTGAGGCCTGGGGCAAGGCTGACGTACGGATCGGCGATCAGAACCTGCCGAGCGAACACTTCAACGAAGGTTTCTATGCGCTGAAATATTCGTTCGACTCACTGGATAACGTGTACTTCCCCCACGACGGCAAGGACGTCAGCCTGACCCTGATGCAATTCGAACCGGGCCTGGGCTCCGACACGCGCTACCGGCAGTGGGAATTCAAACTGGACAAGGCCATGAGCAGCGGCCCGAACACACTGATTCTGGGCGGGCGTTACGGCCGCACGCTGGACGATGCGAATGTGGTGACATCGAGCTTCCTGCTCGGTGGCGCCCGGCAGTTGTCCGGTTTCCGCGAAGATGCCATATCCGGGCAGAACGTCAGCCTGATGCGGGCCGTGTACTACCGCCGCCTGACGCCACGCGCCTACCTGCCGCTGGACTTCCCGTTGTATGCCGGCGGCTCGCTGGAACGCGGCCGGGCCTGGAACAACGACAACGAGTTCGACAGCGGCTACATCAACGCGGCCAGCGTGTTCATCGGTTTCGACACACCGCTGGGGCCGCTGAATTTCAGCTATGGCCTGAACGATGCCAATGAACAGGCGGTTTATCTGAATCTGGGGCAGACCTTCTGACCCGGATCAGCGAATCCCGGCCAACAGGGTGCGGGCGGTCTGCCTGAGCGGCTCATCGCCCTCTTTCAGCAACTCATTGAGCAAGGCGATCGCGCTGTCGAGGTCGCCGTCATCGATGCAGGTCTGGGCCTGTTCGAGCTTGCCGGCGTTGGCGGCGTCTGTCGGATCCGGCTCGGGCTCCGGCGCCTGCAGGTCCAGCGGTTCCAGGGCCAGTGACTGACCGGGATCGCCGAACTCGTTGAGAAAGTCTTCGTCGATAGCCTGAACTTCCGGCTCGGCGATCCACTCCAGCTCTGTCGTTTCAACGTCATCGCCGGTGGTTTGCGGCAACTCGAAATCCTGCGGCAAGACTTGCAGGCTCGAGCCAAGTGCCGATGGTGCCGAGGACAGAGGGTCGGTTGCCGGGCGACTGTCTTCCAGATCCCAGCTGGAATCCATCGACAGTTGCTCCAGATTCAGTTCGAAATCATCTTCGGCCAGTGGTGTTGTGGGTGCGGCCTGCTCAACGGGTAACGCGGCAATGAGCGGAGCCGCCGCAACCAAAGGTTCAGTCCTGGCCAGTTTCGGATATCGAGCGCGGATCTCGTGCAACCGCTGCTCCTCGACACCGAGCTGGCGCAAGTGGTTTTCCTGATCGTCATAGGCCACCTGATCGCCCTGGCGCCCCAGCACCTCGAGCAACTGCACGCCGAGATCGATGCGCTCCGGTTCTTTTTGCAAGGCGTCGCGCAGCAACCCGAGCGCCTCGCCCAGTCGTCCGTAGGCCAGATAAATGCCCACGGCTTCCAGCACATCGCCGTTTGCCTGTTCGTCTCGATGCTCGACGGCGCCATGGGCAGCATTCGGACGAACATGTTGGCTGTCATTGAGCTCTGGTTCGCTTCGCTGCGGCAGCACGCGTGCCGGCACGTCCGGGATCACTGCCTGCTGACGTCGACGGCGCACGATCAGCCCGGCCACCAGCCCTCCCAGTAACACCAGCAAGCCTCCGAGCAATGGCCAACTGACGGAGTCGTCTTGATTCTCCGTCGGCGCAATGACCGGCGCCGGGACCGAGGCAGGCGCCGCCGGGGCTGCGGGTGCCGGAGGTGCCTGCTGAGCCTGCGCGAGATGCGCCTGCAGATCGGCCAGCTGTTTTTTGCCGTCGGCGATTTGCACGTCCTGCGCCTGAAGCTTCAGGTTCAGCTCATCGACGGTTTTCTGCAGTTGCTGGTTCAGCAGCACACTGGCCGCCAGCTGTTCCGCTTGCGCGTCGTTGGTCGCGGCCGTTTGAGGCGTCGGCGCGGCCGGTGCTGCAGCAGGTTTGTTCTGAGTGGCCGCAGCGGGTGCTTCCGGTGTTGGAAACTCCGAAGACTGCGCATGCACATCAGGTTCGTCGGTGGCCGGCACGATGCCCGGCGAACCCGGCGGATCGATCAGCACCGTGTATTCGCGCAACACGTGGCCGTTGGGTTGATTGAGCTGCACCAGGAAATTCAGGAAAGGTTCGTTGACCGGTTTGGTCGAGGTCACCCGGATCAGGTTGCGATTGCCATGCAGGATCGGGGTGAACTTGAGGTCGTTGAGGAAGAACACCCGCTCGACCCCGGCACGGCCGAATTCGTCCGCCGAGGCCAGGCTGGCCGAAAGCTCGCCGGCGCTGAGCCCTGCGGCGTCCACCAGGGCGATGTCGGCCTTGAGCGGCTGATTGAGCGCTGAATGCACGGTGATGTCACCGAGACCCAGCGCCAGTGATGCCGTGGACCAGGTGAGTACACCGGCCACCAGCAGCGAATTGGCGCAACGCAGTACTACGTGCCGACTGTCGAGCATGAGCATCCCTTAAATAAGCAAAACCGACTTCTATGGGTTCGCACATCCGGTACGAACACGATATTGCCCAGTAGTTCTTATAGTCTGCCCAGCGCGATCCCTCAAAAAAACGGCACGTCGTTGTGCCTCAAGATTTTTCCAGGTTGGCCAGAATGTGCCCGTGAACCCGCATGCACACCTTCATGTCAGCCTCATCGATGCCCTCAAACAACTCCGTGCGCAGTTGCGTGGCGATGGTTTCGATCTGTTCGATCAGCGGGCGGGCCGGGGCACACAGCACGATCTTTTTCGCCCGGCGGTCTTCCATCACGGACTGGCGCTGCACCAGGCCCTGGCTTTCCAGGCTGTCGAGCAAACGTGCGAGGGTCGGCCCTTCGACGCCGACGCTTTGCGCCAGCTCCCGTTGGGTCGGCGCCTCTTCGAAGCGAGCCAGATGCAGCAGCACCAGCCAGCGCGCCTGGGACAAACCCAGACCGGCCAGCCGGCGATCCAGTTCGGCACGCCAGCCACGGGACATCTGGGCCAGTTGCATGCCAAAGCGGTGTTGATCGGTTAACGGCATAAAACACTCATGGTTAGACTGAAGAAATAGAGAAAAACTAATTATTAGTCAGCTAAGCATGACATTTGGCTATAGGCAAGGGGGGACTTGTACTGAATCGTTACATCTGAAAAGCCCCTCACCCCAGCCCTCTCCCGGAGGGAGAGGGAGCCGATACGGGAATATTCAAGGAATATGCCGACCTGAAAGCTCTGAGCTGAATCCACAATCGACCCGGTATTTCAGGTCGATGTATAGCGCAAGACAACTCGGTCGGCTCCCTCTCCTGGGGGAGAGGGCTGGGGTGAGGGGAATGGGCCGAATTACATCTCGAATTCAGATTGCAGCGCGGCCCTTACGCAATACAGCACACCCTCCGGTACGCGACCGGCAAACAGCTCTGCCACTTCGGCGACCGACGGCAACTCGCCCTCGCCGTCGAGGAACGCATCCTGGACTTCGCCCATCAGGTCTTCCGGCAGGTCCAGCGCCTGCTCCAGCGACAATTGCTGCTTGCCGATGGCTTCGGCGAGCATGGTGTAGACGTTCTTTTCCGAGCACTGCAACTGACCGGCAATCTGCAGCGGCGTCATGCCGGCGCGGGCCAAGGTGATCAGTTCGTGGCGCACGTCGGCCACCACTTTCGGCGCCTCGGCCTCGCCGCCCAGCACTTCGAGGAAGGCCTCGCCGTAGCGTTCCAGCTTGCGTGCGCCGACGCCGCTGACCCGGGCCATGTCCGCCAGCGAAGTCGGCTGGCTGCGGAGCATTTCCAGCAGGGTCGAGTCGGGGAAGATGACGTACGGCGGCACACCATGTTCTTCCGCCAGTTTGCGCCGCAGGGCGCGCAAGGCTTCCCACTGTTCGCGTTCTTCGCCACGCACCAGTTGACTGGCCTGGCTCTTGCTGCCGCTCTTGGCGGTGATTTGCGGCTTGAGGTCGCGGCGCAGCTCCAGGCTCACTTCGCCCTTGAGCAGCGGTCGGCAGGTGTCGCTCAGGCGCAGCCCGCCGTAGCCTTCATGGTCGACATCAGCCAAGCCTCGCGCAACCAACTGGCGAAACAGCGAACGCCATTCGCTCTCCCCCAGCGCCTTGCCCACGCCGAACACCGACAGGTGCTGATGGCCGAAGCTGCGAACCTTTTCGTTGTCCTTGCCCAGCAGCACGTCCACCAGATGACCAACACCGTAACGCTGGCCAGTGCGATAGATCGCCGAGAGCGCCTGACGCGCAGGCTCGGTGGCGTCCCAGGTCTGCACGCCGTCGATGCAGTTGTCGCAGTGGCCGCACGGCTCCGGCATGTCTTCATCGAAGTACGCCAGCAGTGCCTGACGGCGGCAGCGGGTTTCTTCGCAAAGCGAGAGCATGGCATCGAGCTTGTGCTGCTCCAGACGCTTGTGGCGCTCGTCGCCCTCGGAGTTCTGCAGCATCTGCTTGAGCATCACCACGTCTTGCAGGCCGTAGGCCATCCACGCGTCCGCCGGCAGGCCGTCACGACCGCCGCGTCCGGTTTCCTGGTAATAGGCCTCAAGGGATTTCGGCAGGTCGAGGTGAGCAACAAAGCGCACGTTGGGTTTGTCGATGCCCATGCCGAACGCCACGGTGGCGACCATGATCAGGCCTTCCTCGTTGAGGAAGCGCTTCTGGTGGTAGGCGCGCAGATCGTTGGGCAGACCGGCGTGGTACGGCAGCGCCGGGAAGCCCTGTTCGGTGAGAAACGCGGCCACCTCCTCCACCTTCTTGCGCGACAGGCAGTAGACGATGCCGGCATCGCTGCGTCGCTCGGCAAGGAACGCCAGCAACTGCTTGCGCGGCTGCTCCTTGGGCACGATGCGGTAGAAGATGTTCGGCCGGTCGAAGCTCGACAGGAAACGCTCGGCGTTCTGCAGGTGCAGACGGGTGACGATTTCTTCCCGGGTACGCTTGTCGGCGGTGGCGGTCAGGGCGATGCGCGGCACGTCGGGGAACATTTCCGCCAACTGCCCCAGTTGCAGGTATTCCGGGCGGAAATCGTGGCCCCATTGCGATACGCAGTGCGCTTCATCGATGGCGAACAGGGCGATGTTCAAGCCTTGCAGGAACGACAGCATGCGCGGCTGCACCAGACGCTCCGGCGCCAGATACAGCATCTTCACTTCGCCGCGCTTGATCCGGTTGGCGAGGTCGCGCTGTTGCTCGGCACTCAGCGTGGAGTTCAACGCAGCCGCTGCCACGCCCAGCTCTTCGAGGGTGGCGACCTGATCGTCCATCAGCGCGATCAGCGGCGACACCACCACCGCCAGGCCATCGCGCAGCAGCGCCGGCACCTGGAAGCACAGGGACTTGCCGCCGCCGGTCGGCATCAGGACAAGGGCATCACCACCACTGGCCACGCGCTCAATGATTGCACCCTGGCGGCCACGGAAACTGTCGTAGCCGAAGATGTCCTTGAGGACGCGTTGAGCCTGTTCGAGCATAAAAACTCCAAAAATCCACCGAAACATCCCTGCACAGGCTGGTTCAAGACAGCCGAGGCTGCTTTAAACAAAACGTAAGGGCGCGTTGCATCGCGCCATACAGATTCAGCCGCGACACCGGCAGGGATCGCAAAGCGCGGCAGTATACCCGAGCCCTCCCCGGCAAAGGGCACCGCCGATAAGAAGCTTGTGCGGGCAAATCTGCCGTGCGGCTGGCTTGAGGGCTCAAGAAGGCCTAGAATTCCCGCATTGTTTATTCCCCCAAGGTAGCCCTTTAATGTCCTTCGCCGAGCAACTAACCCGCCTGCAAGTCTTCCTCGACGCCGACGAGCTGCATGAAGAGGCGCTGGACTACGTGGCCGCTCACGGTTACCTGACCGCGCTGTCGATCTGCGCCGACGTGGTGCCGGATCGTGAGTGGATCGACGCCCTGTTCGCCGAAGAACCGCACTACAGCAGTGAAGCCCAGCGCGAAGAGATCGAAGCCACGCTGATCGGCCTCAAGGCCCACATCGCTCGTCAACTGGCCTCCGACGAAGAATTCGAGCTGCCATGCGAACTGGACCTGGGCGACGAGCCGGACGATTCCGAACTGCGCGGCTGGTGCATCGGCTTCATGGAAGGCGTGTTCCTGCGCGAAGCGGCCTGGTTCGAAACCGCCGAGGAAGAAGTCAGCGAAATGCTCCTGCCGATCATGGTCGGTTCGGGTCTGTTCGACGAACAGCCTGAGTTCGAAGACATTGCCAAGGACGCCAACCTGATGGACGACATGATCGTGCAGATCCCGGAAGCCCTGACCGCGCTGTACCTGCTGTGCCAGGCGCCTGACGAAAAACCGGCGATCCTCAAGCCACGTCACCACTAAGATCCGGCCTATGGACAACCCCATAGGCAACCGCCCCCTGATGTTGCGCTACATCCTGCTGGCAATCGGCTGGCTCAGTGTGGCATTGGGGGTGATCGGGATTTTCCTGCCTGTTCTCCCCACCACCCCCTTCCTGTTGCTGGCCGCCGCCTGCTTCGCCCGCAGCTCTCCACGTTTCTACCAATGGCTGGTCGAGCACCCACGGCTCGGGCCATGGATCCGCGATTATCTCGACGGCAATGGCATACCGCTCAAGGGCAAGGTCTACGCGATCGGGCTGATGTGGGCGAGTATTCTGTTCTCGTGCTACCTGGTGCCGCTGCCGTGGGCCCGGGGGTTCATGCTGACCAGTGCGGTGCTGGTGACGGCTTATATCTTGCGGCAGAAGACGCTGCGCAAGTTCTGATCTCATCCTGTTTTCAAGCTCTTCAAAGCAACGAACCGCTCATCGGAAACTCCCCTACACCTGTTATTTCTGACAGTAGCCAATCCCCTCGCTTCAAGCCTTAAATCACTCCAGCCCTGGCCTGAGGCTCGAACGTCCCAGTGCTCGTTCCTGCCCTGAAATCCCCTGTTCGCCGGCCTTCGCGTCCAAGGCCACAACCCCTTGACGCCACTGGCGTATCCCCTTCGGATGGAGTTGATCATGTTCACTTTCCGCCGGTCCTTGTTCCCCAGTCGTAATGAACTGCTCGCACCGTTGTCGGGATTGTTCCCCCCCTACTTCGCCGACATGGTCATCCCTGTGCCGGGTGCTGACGGAGGGATCAACAGAAAGGCGTTTGAAGCGTTCGATGCAGGGCTGTTTGCCCTTATCGACCCTTACCCGAACATGGCAATCGACGACCTGCTGGAAGTCTTCCTGAATGACAAAAAGGTCGGCGAACTCAAGGTCAAGGATGAGCACCTCAACCAGCGATGGTTCTTCTTCGTACCCAAGGACGGGCTTCTACCGGGTCTTTTCACCTGCCACTACGTGTTGACCCGGGCAGGCGAAACCGTACCCGACGATCCATCGGCCACATTGACGCTGTTGCTGGAAGTCGACGATCCGGCCGGCCCCGACAAGCGTCCTTTCGAGCCTTGGCACTCAGAGCTGAAAAAGGTCGGGCTACCGCAGGATGTCATCGATAACGGCGTGACCAAAGAGTGGACCGACAAGGGCGTGCCGATGACCATTACGCCTTATCCGAAAATGGCTGTAGGCGACATCATTCTCGTAATGTGGGGTAGTGTGTTTCTTCTGCCCCATGTGCTGACGCAGGCAGAAGTGGATGGCACCGCCGAAATCATCGTCATGGCCCGGCCTGAAGATATCCTCACAGCCGGCGACAGCGCCGCAATGAAGATCCACTACGACGTTTGTGATCTCGTTTACAACTGGAGCGAGAAATGGTCGGAGGCCACTTCCGTGTCAGTTGATGCCGGGGTATCACGTCTCGATGCACTCATCATCAAGGAAGCGGATGACGGGAAAATCATTCTTGCAGACCTGGATGCCAATCCTGTCACCCTGCAGATCCTGATCAAGGCCAACGACGTCTTCGCTGCCGGTGACACCCTTCTGATCACCGTGGTCGGCACGCCGATTCCCGGCAGGCCACCTCAAACGTTTACCGTTGAAGTCATTGTCCGAAACCCGCCTTATATTCATGAAATCCCGGTTGCCTACGAGTTCGTGAAGCTCTTTGCCCAGGGCACCCTCGACGCCTCCTATGCATTGCGCAAGCAGGACGGTAGCCCGACGCTTTATTCAAAACGCACCTTTGCCACCGTAATCGGCAACCCCTCATTACTGCCGGCACCTACCATCAGCGAAGTGGTCGGGAATATTTTGCCCGCACTGATACAAGCAGCATCGGTAGTCATCAGATACCCAGCCATCAAAAATGGCGATTTCCTGACACTGATCTGGCTAGGTAAAAAATCCAACGGTGATGATTACCTGCATGAAGAAGAACACACCGTATCGGGCGAAGAGCAGAAGGCCGGCGAGGTGACGATTTACGTCATGGGCGAGCACGTCAAAGCGTTGGAAAACGGCAGTCTCAAACTTCAGTACCGAGTATTCAACGACGCTACCGGCCAGTACGGAACCAGCGAGTCCGAGTTTCTGCGGGTCGACGTGGGATCATGGCAGGCAACGCATCCGGCCCCCAAGGTTGAAGAAGCACCGGATGACATTCTCGATCCCTCGCAAACTGACAAGCTGGTTCACGTGCGGGTCTTGCCAGTGAACTGGGTCAAGGGCGATACGCTCACTTACCACTGGATCGGGATCAACCTTTACGGCAGTACATCCGGAAGCGTACCGATCACGTTGGCGACAATTGGCCAACCGGTACGATTCCGGGTGGACAAACAATATGTCTCGGCCAATATCGGCTACTACGTGACCGTCATCTACACACTGCTGCATGCGGCCACCGGGAAATACAGCTATTCAGCGCCTCTTGAGGTGCTGGTCGGTATTCCACTAGGCAGATTACTGCCGCCTACGGTCGTCCAGGCCCTCGGTGGCACTCTGAACCCGATGCACGCCATCAATGGCGTGGACATCGATTGCAGCTACGCGTCCATGGACGCCCTGCTCGACAAACTCGGATTGAAATGGCGGGGCACGCCAGGCGCCGGGACTTCGGAAGACCTTGAGAAACCCGCCGAGACCACCGGCACCGTGAGGTTTCATCTGCCGCGCTCCTTTGTCGGGGCCAACATCGACCGCGAGGTAGCGGTCAATTACGACGTCCAGCGCTATGGCTTGTGGACCCCCTCGGAAATCCTCCCGCTGAAGGTTCTCAACTTCCAGAATCCAGAAACGGAACTGCCGCGACCCGAAGTTCCAGAGGCGAAGGCAGGTGAGCTGCTGGTAATGGAGCTCGCCGGAAATGCGAACGCTCAGGTCAAGACATGGCCTTTCATTGCCCTCAAGCAGCTGGTCTGGCTGTACATCGAGGGTGAGGCCAGCACCGGCGCCTATCGAATCGATCTGCTCACTGCGCATGAAGTGAACTCAACACAGCTCACGCAAGGGCTGAACGAAACCCTGCTCAAAACGGAATTGCTAAAGCTGCTGCACGGCTCCAACGCCACCGTGGTTTGCAAGGTCATTTTCGATAACAGCACGGATGAAGATGCCGCCATCGTTTTCCCGAAACTGCCGCTGGTCATCCGACAGCATTACGAGTACGTCACGCCCGTCATCACCACTGTGAAAACGGCTCTGGGTACGGTCATTCCTGAGGCGGGTCAGACCTACGACAAGCGTTTGACAGTCGAAGGGACAGCCACTCGGGCCGAGAAAGTCGATGTTCAAATCGATGGGGTCTCAGAGGGGATGCCAACCGTCGATGCCAACAGCGAGTGGACAATCACCGTGGACTTGATCGAGGGCCTGCACCGCGTCGTCGCCATCGCTCAATATGAGGCCGACGATAGAATCAGCAACCCGAGATCCTTCACCATTAAAGAGGCCAAGTTACCCAGTATCACAGACGTCAGGGACAGCAAGGGAACCGTGGGCAACAACGGCACAACCTACGACAACCAGGTGACGGTGAGTGTCAACGCCGATCCAGGTCAAAAAGTTCAGCTCTACGACGGTGCATCGCCAATCGGACAGCCGATTGATCTGGACGGCAACGGCAATGGCAGCACCACGTTATCGAGTCTTGGCCAGAGGATTTACTCACTCAAGGCCAGAGCGCTTTACGGCAGCCAGCTTGAATCACCCGTCCACTCATTTACCGTCAGGGCCCACCTCACTACTACCCTCACCTCGGTCCGGCATTCAGGCGGGGAACTAATTAATGGCGGCAAAACCACAGACACTTCGGTAACCGTGACCGGGGCGGCAACGCCGTTGTACAGCGTGCAGATCTTTCTAAACAACGTGGGGGGACAAACCGTGCCTGTCAACGGGAGCGGTGTCTGGTCGCTCAGCCTCGGCATTCATCTGGGCTCGAACACGGTTTACGCGAGGTCGGTTGCCAACAATCAACAGACCGTGTCACGCAGCTTTACCCGGGAGAATCCGTTAGCGCCGTTGAACTTCAATACCAACCCGGTCACGTTGGGTGGCAAGACCTACATCATTCCGGGCTCTGTAATTTTGCCTGCTTTCAACTCTGGAAATTCTGTAAGGCACCAGGCAAGTGGTGGCAGACCGGGGTATTCCTACCGATCCAGCAATGCCGGTGTTGCCGGTGTTGACGGAGCCGGTCTGGTCACAGCCCGCGGCCGGGGAACAGCGACAATTACCGCCTCTGATGCGGCCGGCCAATCCAAGAGTTACAACGTGACAGTGACTGGGGTCATCCACTGCATCGGACTGGGTTCCGGAGTGTGGTCCACAGCCAACTCACATGCCGCCGCCAACGGTGCGCGGCTTCCCAGCCTCGCTGAGCTTCATGAAATACAGGCAGCCTATGGAGGACGATGGCCCATGGGCAATCACCACTACTGGTCAACTGACCCCAGCAACTTCTGGTGGCCATGGGCACAGGCCAGAACCTGCAAGAATCTGGTCAACGGAGAGCAATGGGCGATAAGAATTCCATTTGATCACTCACTCATTGTGGCGCTTCGATAAAACTGGCCCTGTTCCGTGGTCCTCTGATAGCACACGAAACATTTCTCGTCACATTGCACCCTCCGGTTTCATACCGGAGGGGGTTCGGTATGCATACTTGTCCATGATCAACCTTTCATCAGAAACAACGACTCACCTGTCAGATCTGACAGTAGCCAAATTACCCGTTTGATCGCTCAATAACTCCACCGCCCACACCCTTCGGCAGGAGTTCCCGTCATGCTCGTGCAGCCCAAAAAAGCCATTGGCACACTCGCCTTGCTCGACCCAGACATCCCCGGCGCCAAACTTCTGCCGACCGGAGAATGGGCCATCAACCGTGCCGCCGCACTACTCAACTTCCCCACTCGGGGTCTCAAGGTGCAGATCCCGGTCTGGTCAAACAAGAGCCTGGGCGACAAAGTCGAGCTTCTGCTCAATAACCAGGTGGTCGATCAGCAAACCGTCACCCAGGATGCCGAAAAGACCCAGCGCGCTACCTTGTTCGTTGCACCGGGCCGTTTTCAGAGCGGCACGTGGGATCTGGCCTATCGGGTGACGCGCTTCAACCAGGCGCCAGAGCCTTTTACTCCACCGTTCAAACTCTTGGTCAAACTGGAAATCCCCGCCGGCCAGGACACCGATCCCGGACAGGGACACTCCAACCTGCACATGGAGTTCAGGCCGCCGGAAATTGTCCAGGACGGTGTCGACAAGGACACTGCCGCAAATGGCGTGGACATTTGGATAACTGCCAAACCCGGCAGCGGCTCCAACCTTCCGTACCCCGACATCGCCGTCGGCGACGTGATCTGGGTGAGCTGGGGCGGCAACATGGTGCCGTCGGATCCGGTTACTCAGGCGCAGATCAACGACCCGCTGAAGAACCCTATCGTCATCCACATCAGCAAGGACGTCATCCTTGCAGTCGGCGATTCCGGGAGCGAAGGGCTGGCGGTGTCGTTCTTCGTCAGAGACTTTGCCGACAACGACTCCGAGGACTGGTGCAAGGAAACGCGCATCGTTGTCGACACCGGCAACTCGCGGCTGGAAGCGCCGATTCTTGAGCAGGCTGACGGGAACGAACTCGACGTCGATCAGTTGGATAAAGAGCAATTGAAGCTCCAGGTCTTTGCTGCCTCACCCGTCGATTTCAACCAGGGCGACACCATCATCATGTACTTGCAGGGCACCACCCTCGACGGCGAAAGCATCCAGGTCGATGCCCGCCAGACCATCAACAAAAAACCACCGCTGGTGGTCGAGGTGCTGATGGACAACGACGGTGCCCGGGCACTGGCAAAAACACAGGGGGTGTTTTTCTTCGACCTGGAACGTGGCGGCAGCATCATTCAGCGCTCAAGAGGCCGCTTCATCAATATCATCGGCGAACCCAAACGGCTGGCAGCCCCCATCGTCGAAAGCGCCGTGAGCGGTGCGCTGGATCCGAACCTGCCGAACGTGATCGTCCGCATCCCCTACGATCCGCTGATCACCCCGGACAACGCCATTGAAATCCACTGGAGCATAACCCTTGCGGACGGCACCGTTTTCGAGCCCGAGCTGGACTGGATCTTTCCGACCCAGCAGGAGGCCGATGACCCCGACGGCTTCATCGACATCATCTCAGGCCCCGATTACCTGAAACCCGGTGAAGGCGGCACCCTGGTGGTGTCGTACGACGTGCTCAGCGAAGGCGCGAACGGCGAAATCGTTCGCAGGCCTTCTCCGCCAGCCTCGCGGTTGAATATCGGTGAGCCGAAGCTTGAGCTGGTTCCGGCCATCCTGCTCGGTGAAAAGGACGGTACATTTGAACCCAAGGATCTGCCCAACGGCATCAGCGAAGTCACCTGCCCCAACCCGGTCAACAACCCGACCCTGCCCAAGGATGTGGTGCACTGGCAATTGTATGATGCCCAGGGTGTGCTGCTGTTTACGGACAGCAAGCCCCTCAACTCACTGAGCGCCGGCAAACCCGTGAAATTTCCGCTCAATGCGGCGTTTGTACAGCAGTACTTTGAGGCCCATCGCGGTGAACAGTTGAGTATCCGCTACCACATCGTTCGGGATGCGGCGGGCAAGACCAGTTATTCGAATCCGTTGGTGTTCGGGGTGGGAGCGCGATTTGAGAATTTTGATGAGCAACCCACCAAACTCATATCAGTGAATGAACAGATTGTAATTCCCAGCATGACCATCAGCTTTCTTGATGGGCAGGGCCAAATGGGGATCACACCCTTATCCAGTGTGATAACGGGCCCCTACGCCCCTGTTGCAGGACAAAGCTCTGGTCAAGTGCTTGAAATGCACACAAGGCATCAAGGCAGCTTTCAACATATGCGGATCAGATTCAATGCAGGCTATTACAGGGTTTCATTCTGGGCCAGATTCACCAATTTTGCCGATATCCCTGTTACCTACCTGGACAAGTCCAATCAGAAACTGCATGAGAGTTTTCTTTCCAACGTATTCACGCCTCAACTTGTTGATTACTCGAGCACGCAGAACGACATTTGGGGAATAGAGATCAAAACGCCCAGAATGGATGTACTTGCATTTGACCATTTCACCATGGAGACAAAGTAGATATCTCCAGTAACCGAGTAACCGGGGACGCATTTATTTACCAGTCCCCACCATGAAAACCCGCCCTCCCGTTCAACCGGGAGGGTGGGTTTTGTCGTTTCGACTCCTGCGAACAATCCACGTTGAACTGTGTTGAATGTTATGTCCGCAAAGCCACATCACCTTGCGCCTTTGCCTACGCATCCGCCAGAATCCGCCGGCTTGTGCGCCTTGGGGGTGGGTTCTATTGTTTGGCGGTCGCTGAAAAGCAGCGATCGGGTTTAGCGATCCGGCTCCCTACAGACGCAACAATGCCCACTCTCAATTGCAGACTCTTTTCTGCACTTGGCGTAATGGTGGCTGTGCGTGGGAGACCTTCGGGTCTACCCGGGGTTTCTGTGACCCGGATCGCTAACCTGCGTACAGCCGCCACCTTTACTTGTTTAGCGATGAGTCGTGGCGGCTAAATCCAATCACGGAGATTCGCCATGATCAAACCCACACCAAACCCGCCGGAAGTCGATTCGACCTCCCCCTACGAAACCCTCGATTCCAAGAAATTCCACGAAGCCGCCGAACGCGCCCTCGATCACTACCTCAATCCGTTCCACCCCAGAAAGCCGCTGCTCAAACCCAACACCCGCTACCTCATCGCCCCGGCATCCCCAGCGAAGAACTGCTGGCCGACGCCTGCGAAACCCTGACCTCGGCCAAAACCATGGCCAGCGATTTCGCCGGGATGATCGATGCGCCGCAGCGGCATGTGCTGTTGGGTATCGGGCAACTGATCATGCTGGCGGAACTGGCGGTAAATCGGGTGCTGGATAATCTGGAACTGAAGGCTGAAGCGCCGCTGTAGCCTGAGCAAAGAAAAAACCCGCCGTCCCGTTAGATCGGGACGGCGGGTTTTGTCGTTTCAGCGTTCAGATCAAACCGTGTCCACCTTCAACGAATGATCATTCAACATGCCGTTGATGATCGTCGCCGTGTCATGCCCGCCGGCAATCACCCCGCCCGCCCCCGGTGTCACGCCGTAGTGGCTGGCCAGGTTGACGCCCGCCAGGTCGATGGTCTGAGTCGGCGTGGCGCCGGCCATGGCGCTGACGTCGATGGAAGTGACCACCGAAGCGCCGCTGCCGGTGACAGTGAAGTGCAGGTAGTCATCCAGTGACGCCGCCGTGCCGTTTTCACCTTGCAGCAGTTGCGACAGATCCAGCTTGTCGGTGCCGGGGGTGAAGTCGGTGACGGTGTCGTGGCCGCTGTTGCCCTTGAGCCACTGGAAGGTGTCGGCGCCCGGCCCACCGGTCAGGGTATTGTTGCCCATACCTCCGATCAGCAGGTCGTCACCGCCGCCGCCGTTGAGGATGTCGTTGCCCAGGCCGCCGTTGATGACGTTGTTATTGTTGTCACCGGTCAGGGTGTCGTTGAAGTTCGAGCCGACGAGGTTTTCGACGTTGCTGATGGTGTCGATGCCGGCGCCGATGGTGTTCTGCGCACCGAGCAGGCTCAGGTTGACCGTGACCCCAGCCGTCGCGTGGGCATAGCTGACCGTGTCGATACCGGTGCCGCCATCGAGGATGTCGTTGCCCGGGCCGCTGTAGAGCAAGTCGTTGCCGGCGCCGCCGTGCAGTTCGTTGTTGCCGGAGCCGGCGGTGAGCACGTCGTTGCCGTCGCCGCCATTGAGGATGTTGTCGCCACTGCCCGCCACCAGCACGTCATCGCCGGAAGTCCCGGTGAGGGTGTGGCCGTCCTGATAGCTGATGGTCACGTTGGCGGAATCGCTGCCGCCGTGGTTGTCGTTGGCGGTGTAGGTGCCGTGGAAGTCCGGAGTGACATCGTGGGCCCCGGCGTAGTTGACCGTCATGGTCAGTTGGTAGTTTTCCGCCGCATTGGTGTTACTGCCGCTGGTGTTGGTGATGTTGGTGATGTGGATCTGATACGTGCCATCGGCGCTGGCGGTGATGGTGCCGCCATCGGCGATGCTGACGAACGCCCCGCCGTTCACCGAATACTCCATGGTGATGTGCCCGGCCGCCAGGTTGTGGTCGAGGTTGAGGGTCTCGCCCTGTTTCAGTTTGACGGTGATCAGGTCTTCATCGTTGGCATTGGCGGTGGTCACCGCGCCCAGGTAGCCACTGACAACCAGCACGGCGGTCATCGCTGCGGTATTGGCCGCGAAGGCGCTGCGCACATCCGCCAGGTTCTGGTTGGCGCTGGTGTTGGTGGTGCCGGTGAAACTGATCGCGCCGCTGCCGGTGAAGTCCGCGCCCTTGGCAGCCCAACCGGTGTTGAAGGTGGTGGGCGAAGCACTGAGGGTATCGCCGTCCGGATCGCTGTCGTTGGCCAGCAGCAACTCGCCCGGCACCACAACGTTGCTCGACAGCACGTTGGTGATGATGTGGTCGTCCACTGCCACCGGTGGCGAGTTCGGAATCACTTTCACCGTCAGCGTGGAGCTGGCGAGGTCGCCATCGTTGTCGCTGAGGGTGAAGCCGATGTTCTCGGTGATCACCGTCGTGGTGGTTTTCTGCGAGGTGTAGCTGTAGTCACCGGTATCGAGGTTGACCACCAGCGTGCCGCTGTTGTTGGTGGCGATGCTCAGGGTGTTGTTCACCGTGTTGAAGGTGCCGTGGTTGGTGCCGCCGCTGGCGGTCAGCGAACCCTGGCCACCGTTGGCTTTCGGGTCGTAGGTGTAGGTGGTGCCGTCGACCACGATGGACTTGATGAAACCACCATCGGCGCCGAACGTTCCGCCGTCACCCAACAGCGAACCGGTGACCGGCGCGCCCTCCACGGTGCCGGACAGCACCGAGTTCAGTTGATTGAGATCGGTGACCACCACGGCATTGGTGTTGGTGTGGCTGATGCCGTCGTAAGCCAGTGGATCGAGGTTGGCGTTGCTGACACCGTTGCCCAGGCCGATCGCATAGTTCTTGATGTTGTTGGCATCAAGGAAGTTTTTCAGCGCGGCCTCGTCAGCGGTACCGATTTCCTGACCGGTGGTGGGTTTGCCATCGGAGAAGAAGTAGCCGACGTTCTGCGCCCCGGTCAGCTTGCCCGAGGTGTTGAACGCGGTCTGCATGGTCGCCACGGCCGCATCGTAGTTGGTGCCGCCACCGGCGCTGAGGCCGGCGAGCAGGGTCTTGGCGGTCGCCACATCGACCCACACCGACGTACGGTCAGTCGCGTTGCTGCTGAAGGTGACGAGCTGCACTTTCACATCGCCCAGATCGTCGTACTTGTCGAGCAACGCACTGATCGCCTGCTTGGCCAGGTCCAGCCGCGACAGGCCCGGCACGCCGGAGGCATCGGCCATACTGCCGGAGATATCGAGCACGATGAGGATGTTGGAGTCGATCTCCACCGCCGCCACCGAGCGATCCGAGGCCACCGCTTTTGGCACGTCGTCGACGATGTTGACCACGATGGTGCTGGTGGTGCTGTTGCCCAGCGCATCGGTGGCCTTGTAGGTGAAGCTTTCGCTCAGGGTGTTTGCGCCGTCATTGGCGTTCGGCGTGGTTTTCGGCGCCGAGGTCAGCGTGTAGGTGTAGGTGCCGTCGGCGTTGAGCTGGATCTGCCCGTACGTGCCGGTGCTGCTGCCGACCAGGGTGTAGGTGATCGCGCCGCTGCCGCCGGTGACCGCGCCGACCAGCGTGCCGCTGGCGGTTTCGCCGGTGTTGGTCGGGTCGCTGCCGATGACCGTGCCGGGGGCCAGGTCTTGCCCGTCCTTGGTCAGGTCGAGGGCTTTTTCGTAGACGGTCACGTCCTGATCCACCGAGGCCACGAGCTTGCTGTCGGCGACGTTGACGGTGATGGTGGTGGTGCTTTCGTCGCCGTCACTGTCGCGGATGGTGTAGGTGAACGTGTCGGTGGCGCCCGGCGGGCTCACCGAGTTCGGGTTGCTGTGATAGACCGCGTTGCCCGCCGCATCCAGAGTCAGGTAACCGTAGGCGCCGTTGATGTTGCTGTTGAGGCCGCCGATGGCCGAAGTCGCGGTGTTGCTGCCGGCCCGCACGCCCACCACCGCACCGCCCGCCGCCGGGCCATCGGCACCGGTGACGTCGTTGCCCAGCACGCTGATATTGACGGTGCCGCCCTCCACCACCGAACCGGTGTCGGCCTTGGCGGTCGGCAGGTCATCGACGATGTTGACGTTGATCTGCCCCGACGCGGTGCTGCCGTCACCATCGGTGGCCACCACGTTGAAGTTCTCGGTGATGCTGTTGGCGCCGTTGCCGGTCGGATGCGCATCGTTATGCACCAGGGTGTAGCTGTAGCTCACGACGCCGGTCGCGGCGTTGAAGCCGGTGACCGTCAGTGTGCTGCCCAGCGGCGTGGTGACCGATTGCGGGAAGCCTGCGGCGACGCCGTTGGTAACCACCGCGATGCCGCCGACGGTCAGGGTTTGCAGACCGTCGAGTGCGGTGACAGTGAAGGTGCCGCTCTGGGTCAGAGCCGTGGCGTCCGGCGCAGTGCCGTTGCCGAGGTTTTTCTCGTAGACAGTGAGTTCGCCACCGTTCACGTCGAGGCCGCTGAGAATCACCGGGTCGTCGTTGTTGTGGATTTGCAATAGGAGGTTGGCGGTGCTGGTGTCACCGTCGGAATCGGTGATTGTGTAGGTGAAAGTTTCAGTGCCATTGCCGCCGCCGTGCAGGTTTTTGAAGTCGGCGTCGTTGGTGTTTAGGGTGTAGGTGTAAGTGCCGTTGGCGTTGAGCACCAGCGTGCCGTAGGTCCCGGTGAAAGTACCGGCGGTGATCGGGCCGGCATTGGGTCCGGTCGGGACGCGGTCGGCGCCTTGTACGTCGTTGGTCAGGACGTTGCCGGTCAGCGTGAGGTTGGTTTCCGAGGCGGTGCCGGCGTTGGTGTCGTTTACGGCTTTTGGAAGGTCGTCGACGATGTTTACGTCCAGCGATGCGTTGGCAGTGGTGCCATTGTCATCAACCACCGTCACAGCGAATTGCTCACTCAGTGTGTTCGCGCCATTGGCGGTTGGGTGTGCATCGTTGTGGTCGAGGGTGTAGCTGTAGCTGACGACGCCGGTGGCGGCGTTGAACCCGGTGATGGTCAGTGTGCTGCCCAATGGCGTGGTCACCGATTGCGGGAAACCGGCGGCCACGCCGTTGGTGACAACGGCAATGCCGCCGACAGTCAGCGTGGTTACGCCATCCAGCGCAGTGATAGTGAACGTGCCGCTTTGAGTCAGCGCGGTAGCATCCGGGGCGCTACCGGTGCTCAGGTTTTTCTCGAAAACCGTCAGCTCACCACCGTTGACGTCAAGGCCGTTGATGATCACCGGATCGTCGTTGTTGTGGATTTGCAGAACTAGGTTGGCGGTGCTGGTGTCGCCGTCGGAATCAGTGATCGTGTAGGTGAAGGTTTCAGTGCCGTTGCCGCCGCCATGCAGGGCTTTGAAGTCGGCGTCATTGGTGTTGAGGGTGTAGGTGTAAGTGCCGTTGGCGTTCAACACCAAGGTGCCGTAAGTCCCGGTAAAAGTGCCGGCAGTGATCGGTCCAGCATTGGGTCCGGTCGGTACGCGGTCGGCGCCTTGCACGTCATTGGTCAGGACGTTACCGGTGAGCGTGAGATTGGTTTCCGAAGCCGTGCCGGTGTTGCTGTCATCCACGGCTTTGGGCAGGTCATCGACGATGTTCACGTCCAGCGATGCGTTGGCGGTGGTGCCGTTGTCATCCACCACGGTGACGGCGAACTGCTCGCTCAGCGTGTTGGCGCCGTTGGCGGTTGGGTGTGCGTCGTTGTGATCCAGGGTGTAGCTGTAGCTGACAACGCCGGTGGTGGCGTTGAACCCGGTGATGGTCAGCGTACTGCCCAGCGGAGTCGTGACCGATTGCGGGAAACCGGCGGCTACACCGTTGGTGACGACCGCAATACCGCCCACGGTCAGCGTCGTTACGCCGTCCAGCGCAGTGATGGTGAACGTGCCGCTCTGAGTCAAAGCCGTAGCATCCGGCGCACTGCCGGTGCTGAGGTTTTTCTCGAAAACCGTCAGCTCGCCGCCATTGACGTCCAGGCCGCTGATAACCACAGGATCGTCGTTGTTGTGGATCTGCAGCACGAGGTTCGCGGTGCTGGTATCGCCGTCCGAGTCAGTGATGGTGTAGGTGAAGGTTTCGGTGCCGTTGCCGCCGCCGTGCAGGTTCTTGAAGTCGGCGTCGTTAGGGTTGACGGTGTAGGTGTAAGTGCCATTGGCGTTCAACACCAGAGTGCCGTAAGTACCCGTAAAAGTACCGGCGGTGATCGGGCCGGCGTTCGGGCCTGTTGGCACGCGGTCAGCACCTTGCACGTCATTGGTCAGCACGTTGCCGGTCAGGGTCAGGTTGGTTTCCGAAGCCGTACCGGTGTTGCTGTCGTCCACGGCTTTTGGCAGGTCATCGACGATGTTCACATCCAGAGAAGCGTTAGCGGTGGTGCCGTTATCGTCCACGACAGTTACGGCGAACTGTTCGCTCAGGGTGTTGGCGCCGTTGGCGGTCGGGTGTGCATCGTTGTGATCGAGGGTGTAGCTGTAACTCACAACTCCGGTGGTGGCATTGAATCCGGTAATGGTCAGAGTACTGCCCAGCGGCGTGGTGACCGATTGCGGGAAACCGGCGGCTACACCATTGGTGACGACCGCGATACCGCCGACAGTCAGCGTGGTCACACCGTCCAGCGCAGTGATGGTGAACGTGCCGCTTTGGGTCAAAGCCGTGGCATCCGGCACACTGCCGGTGCTCAGGTTTTTCTCGAAAACCGTCAGCTCGCCGCCGTTTACGTCGAGGCCATTGATGATCACCGGATCGTCGTTGTTGTGGATCTGCAACACGAGGTTCGCGGTGCTGGTATCGCCGTCGGAATCGGTGATGGTGTAGGTGAAGGTTTCAGTGCCGTTGCCACCGCCATGCAGATTCTTGAAGTCGGCGTCGTTAGGATTGACGGTGTAGGTGTAAGAACCGTCGGCATTCAGCACCAAAGTGCCATAGGTTCCGGTGAAGGTTCCGGCGGTGACCGGGCCAGTCGGAACACGGTCGGCACCTTGCACGTCGTTGGTCAGCACGTTGCCGGTCAGGGTCAGATTGGTTTCCGAAGCCGTGCCGGTGTTGCTGTCGTCCACGGCTTTTGGCACGTCGTCGACAATGTTCACGTCCAGAGAAGCGTTAGCGGTGGTGCCGTTGTCATCCACCACAGTGACCGCGAATTGCTCACTCAAAGTGTTCGCGCCGTTGGCAGTCGGATGCGCGTCGTTGTGATCCAGGGTGTAGCTGTAACTGACAACGCCGGTGGCGGCGTTGAACCCGGTGATGGTCAGCGTGCTGCCCAACGGCGTGGTAACGGATTGCGGGAAACCGGCGGCTACACCGTTAGTGACAACGGCGATGCCGCCCACGGTCAGCGTGGTGACACCGTCCAAAGCAGTGATCGTGAAAGTACCGCTCTGAGTCAAAGCCGTGGCATCCGGCGCACTGCCGGTGCTCAGGTTTTTCTCGAAAACCGTCAGCTCGCCGCCGTTAACGTCGAGGCCGTTGATGAGCACCGGATCGTCGTTGTTGTGAATCTGCAGAACCAGGTTCGCGGTGCTGGTATCGCCGTCGGAATCGGTGATGGTGTAGGTGAAGGTTTCGGTGCCGTTGCCACCGCCGTGCAGGTTTTTGAAGTCGGCGTCGCTAGGGTTGACGGTGTAGGTGTAAGAGCCATCGGCATTCAGCACCAAAGTGCCGTAAGTCCCGGTGAAGGTGCCGGCGGTGACCGGGCCGGTCGGGACGCGGTCAGCACCTTGAACGTCGTTGGTCAGGACGTTCCCGGTCAGCGTGAGGTTGGTTTCCGAAGCGGTACCGGCGTTGCTGTCGTCCACGGCTTTTGGCACGTCATCAACGATGTTCACGTCCAGAGAAGCGTTAGCGGTGGTGCCGTTGTCATCCACCACAGTGACCGCGAACTGCTCACTCAAGGTGTTGGCGCCGTTGGCGGTCGGGTGCGCGTCGTTGTGGTCGAGGGTGTAGCTGTAACTCACAACTCCGGTGGTGGAATTGAACCCGGTGATGGTCAGTGTGCTGCCCAATGGTGTGGTCACTGATTGCGGGAAGCCTGCGGCCACGCCGTTGGTGACAACGGCAATGCCGCCCACGGTCAGCGTGGTGACACCGTCCAAAGCTGTGATGGTGAACGTGCCGCTTTGAGTCAGCGCGGTAGCATCCGGCGCACTGCCGGTGCTGAGGTTTTTCTCGAAGACTGTGAGTTCACCACCTTCTACGTTCAAGCCGTTGATGAGCACCGGATCGTCGTTGTTGTGGATCTGCAGAACGAGGTTTGCAGTACTGGTGTCACCATCGGAATCACGCAGGGTGTAGGTAAAGGTTTCGGTGCCATTACCGCCGCCATGCAACGCCTTGAAATCCGCGTCGCTGGTATTGAGCGTGTAGGTGTAAGTGCCGTTGGCGTTCAGCACCAGCGTGCCGTAAGTCCCGGTGAACGTACCGGCAACTACCGGGCCGCTGTTGGGGCCGACAGGAATGCGGTCGGCGCCCTGCACGTCGTTGGTCAGCACGTTGCCGGTCAGGCTCAGGTTGGTTTCCGAAGCGGTGCTGGCGTTGCTGTCATCCACCGCTTTGGGCACGTCATCGGTGATGTTGACGTCAAGCGAGCCGGTCGCGGTATCGCCATTGCTGTCACCGGCAACCACCGTGAAATGTTCACTGAGGCTGTTCGCGCCATCCCCCGCAGGATGGGCGTCGTTGCCATTGAGGGTGTAGCTGTAGCTGACCGTGCCGTTCGCCGGGTTGTAACCGGTGATGGTCAGGGTGTTGCCCAGTTGCGTGGTGATCGATTGCGGGAAACCGACGGGCACGCCGCCGACAATGACGTTGATGCCGCCGATGCTCAGGCTGGTCAGACCATCGGGCGCCGAGATGCTGAAGCTGCCGGCCTGGGTCAGCGCGCCGGGATTGGCGGCGGAACCGTCCGGCAGATTGGCTTCGTTGAGCGTCAGTTCGCCCCCGGGTACATCAAGGCCCGTGAGAGTGACAAGGTTGTTGACCGGTGGCGGGATGACCGGTGCAGGCGTGTTGTCGCCGTTGTCGATCACCGCGTAGTGGCGCTCTTGCGGGAACTCGGGAATGCCATTGAAACCGGCAGTGGGGAAGCCGACGACCGGATCGACCCGCCCGGCGACTTCCGTCAGCAAGACGAAACTGTGGCCGCCGCCCTTGCCGCCATTGGCATCGCCCGGGGCATCGGGGCCTGCGGCAGTGGCCTCAGCAGATTTAGTCGGGTCTTCACCGGCGGCAATGGCTTTCTGGATCTGTGCCACGTCGGTGAGTTGAGCATCGCTCGGGGTCAGTGCTTCCGGGGCATCCACATGGGGCGCGTGGTTGGCCAGCAATTGCCCGGTCAGGGTCATGCTGCTGTCGCGGCCCAGGGTCAGTTCCTGGCCGTTTTGCAGATGGACGGCGACCGCCCCTTCCGCACCGGTGATCAATTGATCCCCTGTAAACAGCCGATCGCCCTCGACCAATGCACGCCGACTTCCATCAGCCGATTGAGCGAAAACCTGACCAATGACTTTAGTGACAGTCCCGATGAGCGTTGCCATGTGCATTTCCTCCGCTGCCGACCACCGTCGGCACTGGTTCGCGAAGCAGCCCATGGCTCAAGCGGGTTGTCGGGGCGACGCTCGCACCTCGACAGTTCGTTTCGCAGGTTGTGCAAGTTCAGAAACTCCAGCGCCCTCAGGCACCTGGAATCCCTGATCGATGCAGCACGCCCACTAGCGCTACGTAACGGTGGTGAATCACCCGAGTGACAAAAAACTGTCGCCCATTTGCCGCTACGCGTCCCTCCCCTTTAGCAGTACTTCGCCCGTATGTCGCAAAGTGAGTGGAACTTTCCTCAAGCCTTCATGCACTCCCTAAAGCACATAAAACAAAGGCTTTCGAATGGAACAATGTGCCGGATTCGGCGAAGCGCATAAGTTTTTTTTGGCATAAGCCATATGAAAAATTTTTCTTAGCTACGCTTCAGGATGTTCTTAGCTCTGTTGTAACAGCGATGAGACGCTAAACACTAAAAATATCGTCAATAAATTGGCGACAGCGGAATACCATCAGGACTCAGGGAGATGCACCCATGCGCGTTCTAACCCCCCTCTGCAGTGCGGTTTTGCTGGCCATGGCTTGCACTTCCCAAGCCCAGGCCATGAACCTCACCGAAGCCATTCAGAGCACCATTGCGACCCACCCGGATCTCGCTTCGCGCGTCGACGCGAAACTGTCGGCGGATGAACAGGTGAACGTCGCCAAGGGCGGCTACTATCCGTCCGTCGATCTGAATGCCTCCTATGGGCGCGGTTACAGCGACAACACCAACACCCGGGCGCTGACCCCGAGCGGCCACAACACTGAAACCCTCAACTACACCCAGTCCGAGCTGCGCCTGCGGCAGATGCTGTTCGACGGCTTCAACACGTCCAACGAAGTCGCGCGCACCAAAGGCGTTTCCAACTCGCGCGCGTATTACGCGCAAGGCACCGCCCAGGACCTGGCCCTGCGCACCATCGAGGTCTACCTCGAAGTGCTCAAGCGCCGCGAACTGGTGACCCTGGCCAAAAACAACCTGCAGGCGCACCTGCGGGTCAACGACCAGATCGGCCTGCGTACCCAGCGCGGCATCGGCAGCACCGCCGACTCCGATCAGTCGGTGGCCCGTAAGGCGCTGGCGCAGAACAACCTCGACACCGCCGAGGTCGATCTGGCGGACGCCGAGTCGAACTTCTACAGCGTGGTCGGACGCATGCCCGACGAGCTGGAAGCGCCGGCCTCGACCCGTGGTGAACTGCCCGCCACCCTGCCCGAAGCCCAGCAGAGCATGGTCGAGAACAACCCGTACCTGAAATCCGCCCAGGCCGACGTGCAATCGGCCGAGAGCCAGTACGAAGTCGCCAAGTCGCCGTTCTATCCACGCTTCGATGCGGAAGCGGCGGTCGGCGCCAACAACAACGTGCAGGGTGACGAGGGCCACGACAACGAATGGCGGGTCGGCGTGGTGATGAACTACAACCTGTTCCGTGGCGGCAGCGACAAGGCGCGACTGGCCTCCGATGCGCACCAGATCAACCAGGCCATGGACATCCGCAACAACGCCCTGCGCCAGCTCAACGAGAACATTCACCTGGCGTGGAACGCCATGGTCAATGCCAAGAAGCAGACCCCGACCGCCCGCGAATACGCCGAGACCACCAAGCGTGTGCGCGCCGCGTATCAGGATCAGTTCGGCCTCGGCCAACGCACCCTGCTCGACCTGCTCGACAGTGAAAACGAGCTGTACAACGCCAATCGCCGCTACACCGAAATCCGCTACACCGAGGAATTTTCGATGTACCGCGTGCTGGCGAACATGGGTCAGTTGCTGAGCAAGCAACGGGTGGTGCTGCCAGCCGACGCGATTGCCGCTGCCGAAGTGAAGAACGAGGCGCGCTTGCCCGAACTGAAGTAGTCCCGATGATGTAGCCAGGGAGCGATCAATATGACCAGCATGGAACCCGGTGTTTCCGGGGTCGATCCGCGGCTGAGCTTCGATGATCCGTTACTCGACGGTCTGTTGATCCTCTGCAAACTGCATGGCGCGACGGTCAGTCGCGCCAGTCTGAGTGCCGGGCTGCCCCTGGACAAGCAACGCCTGAGCCTGGACCTGCTGCCCCGCGCCGCAGCCCGGGCCGGTTTGCAGGCGCGGCTGCTGCGCCGCGACCTCAAGGACATCTCCCCGCTCAACCTGCCGGTGCTGTTGCTGCTGGGCAATGGCCGCACCGCCGTGTTGCGGCGTTTTGCCGATGACGGCAAGGCCCTGATCCTGCCCAGTGAAGCCGATGGCGGCGAGCAGTGGGTCAGCCGCGAAGAACTCGCCGAACACTACAGCGGCCAGGCCCTGTTCGCCCGGCCCCGGCATGAACTGGAAGACCTTCGCTCACCACTGGTGCCACGGGTCCAGGCGTGGTTTCGCGACACGTTGAAGCTGTCGAAATGGCTGTACAGCGATGCGATCCTCGCCAGTTTCCTGATCAACCTGCTGGGCCTGATGGTGCCGCTGTTCGTCATGCAGACCTACGACCGCGTGGTGCCGAACCAGGCCACGTCGACCCTGTGGGTGCTGGCCATCGGGTTGTTGATCGGCACCGGTTTCGAACTGGTGCTGCGGGTGGTGCGCGCGCACCTGCTGGACACCGCCGGCAAGAAGACCGACGTGATCCTTTCCGCCACTTTATTCGAGCGCATCACCGGCATGGCGATGAAGGCCCGGCCAGCGACCATCGGCGGCTTCGCCCAGAGCATTCACGACTTTCAGGGGCTGCGGGAGTTTCTCACCGCCGTGACCCTGACCAGCCTGATCGACCTGCCCTTCGTGGTGCTGATGCTGGTGGTGATCGGCCTGCTCGGTGGCTGGCTGGTGGTGATCCCGCTGCTGGCGTTTCCGATCACGATCATGTTCGCGATGATCATTCAGGTGCGCCTGCGCGACACCGTGCAAAAAAGCCTGAGCCTCGGCGCCGAGCGTCAGGCGCTGCTGATCGAAACCCTCGGCGGTCTGGAAACCCTCAAGGCCTGCAGCGCCGAAAGCGAGCGCCAGCACAAATGGGAAAGCACCCACGGCGCCCTCACCCGCCTCGACAGCCATGCGCGCAATCTCTCGGCGCTGGCCACCAACGGCACGCTGTTCATCCAGCAGTTCTCGGGGATGGCGACCATCGTCGCCGGGGTCTACAGCATCATCGCCGGCAACCTTAGCGTCGGTGCGCTGGTGGCCAGTTACATGCTTGGCAGCCGCGTGCTCGCACCACTGGGCCAGATTGCCGGGCTGATCACCCGCTACCAGCAAGCGCAACTGACCATGAAAAGCACCGACGCGCTGATGGCCCTGCCTCAGGAGCGCGACGGCAAACAGCGGCCGCTGGAACGCACGCAACTGCAAGGCGCGCTGGACGTCAGCGGTGTGACCTTCCATTACAACGGCCAGAATGCCCCGGCCCTGAGCAATGTCAGTTTCAGCCTCAAACCCGGCGAACGCATCGGCATCATCGGCCGCAGCGGCTCGGGCAAAAGCACCCTGGCACGACTGGTGATGGGTTTCTACGAACCGGAAGAAGGCCAGTTGCTGCTCGACGGCCTCGACCTGCGGCAACTGGATGTCGCCGACCTGCGCCAGCAGATCGGTTACGTCGCCCACGACCTGCCGCTGCTGGCCGGCAGCCTGCGCGACAACCTCACGCTCGGCGCCCGCTACGTCAGCGATTCGCGGATGCTCGAAGTCGCTGAACTGACCGGCGTCACCGAACTGGCCCGCCAGCACCCGCAAGGCTTCGACCGGCCGGTGGGAGAACGCGGGCAATTGCTCTCCGGCGGTCAGCGCCAGGCAGTCCTGTTGGCCCGGGCGCTGTTGCTCGACCCGCCGATCATGCTGCTCGACGAACCCACCAGCGCCATGGACAACAGCAGCGAAGACGTCCTGCGTCAGAAGCTCCACGGCTGGGTGCAGGGCAAAACCTTGCTGCTGGTTACCCACCGCACCTCGATGCTGAGCCTGGTGGACCGGTTGCTGGTGCTGGACAACGGCCGGATCGTCGCCGACGGTCCGAAGGATGCGGTCATCGATGCACTGCGCAAGGGCCGGGTCGGCTCGGCGGCGGTCTAGGAGTTGCCCATGTCTGCTTCCTCTTCTTCAAAATCGCGCGGCTACTTCGACAGTTTCGGCAAAAGCGCCGAGGCCGAATTCATGCCGGAAACCGCCGGCGCGTCGTTGCAGGATTCGCCGCGCTGGTCGCGGATCACCGTGTGGCTGGCAGCGGCGCTGCTGATCAGCGCGCTGGTCTGGGCCAAGTTTGCGGTGCTCGAAGAAGTGACCATGGGCGAAGGCAAGGCGATTCCGTCGAGCAAGGTCCAGGTGATCCAGAACCTCGAAGGCGGGATCGTCACCGAGATCTTCGTGCGTGAAGGGCAAATGGTGAACAAGGGCGACACCCTGCTGCGCCTGGATGACACGCGGTTTCTGTCGAACAAGGGCGAGAGCGAGGCGGATCGCTATGCGTTGATGGCGCAGGTCGAACGCCTGTCGGCAGAGTCCGAAGGCCGGCCGATGAAGCTCTCGGACGAGATCGTCAGCAAGGCGCCGCAAGTGGCCGAAGATGAACGCGCGCTCTACGACCAGCGCCAGCGGCGCCTGGCCAGTGAGCAACGCACGCTCACCGAACAGCTGCGGCAAAAGACTCAGGAACTGGCGGAGTTTCGCTCCAAACAGGGTCAGTACAGCTCCAGCCTGGCGCTGTTGCAGCAAGAGATGAACATGTCATCGCCGCTGGTGGGCACCGGGGCGGTGTCGCCGGTGGAAATCCTGCGGCTCAAACGCAGCGCGGTGGAAATTCGTGGCTCGTTGAACGCCACGACCCTGGCGATTCCCCGGGCTGAATCGGCGATCAACGAGATCAAGAGCAAGATCGACGAATCGGAACAGACCTTCCGCTCCGACGCCGCCAAGGATCTCAACCAGAAACGCACCGACCTGTCGAAAATCACCGCGTCGAGCATCGCCATCGACGACCGCGTCAGCCGCACCACGGTGACCTCGCCGGTACACGGGGTAATCAAGCAATTGAAGGTCAACACCATCGGCGGCGTGGTCCAGCCGGGCAGCGACATGGTGGAAATCGTGCCGCTGGAAGACAACCTGCTGATCGAAGCCAAGGTCCGTCCGCAGGACGTAGCGTTCCTGCACCCGGGCCAGAAAGCCATGGTCAAGTTCAGTGCCTACGACTACACGATCTACGGCGGGCTCAGTGCCAAACTTGAGCTGATCGGTGCCGACACCATCACCGACGACAAGGGCAACAGCTTTTACCTGATTCAGGTGCGTACCGACAAAAACCATTTGGGCGGGGATGTGAAACCGCTGCTGATCATTCCGGGGATGGTGGCGACAGTGGACATCATTACCGGGGAGAAAAGCGTGCTGGATTACTTGCTCAAACCGGTGCTGAAGGCCCGGACCGAAGCGATGCGCGAGCGCTAGTCGCACTCGTTCCCACGCAGTGGGAACGATCAGCCTCCGTGATTCTTCTGGAAGGTCTCCTCCCCCATCGCCGCAATCTGCCCCTCGATCAACGCCTCGAACGGCTTGAGCAACGGATCGAAAGAGGCCGGCGCTTCCAGGGTCTGCAACGCCTGCACAATCGCCTCGATGGTCGACAACGCCCCCGGCCCCGGTGCCTTGCGCAGCCGATACCGGGAAACACCACCCTCCGCCAAAGTCACCCGAGGCAACGCCGCCAGCAAGGGATTGAGGTGCAACATCTTGCGCGCCTTGCGCCACGTGCCGTCCGGCACCACCAGCAACAGCGGTTCATCGGTCGCGGTGTAAGCCTGCATCGGCTGCGCATCGTCCGCCGGGAACAGCAACCGCGCCCGATAGCCCGGCCGGTTCAGCAACGTTGGCAAATCCTCGAACACCTCGCCGACGATCAGTTCGGCATTGTTCAAACCGAGTGCCGCCAGACGTGCGGTGTTGAGCGCGTGACTGACTTCGCTCGGGTGCTGCAACAGCAACACCCGGGTGCGGCTGTCGAGGCTGGGGATCAGCGGACACAGGCAGTGGGTTTGTGGGCGCAGGCAACGCGGGCATTGAGGTCTGGACATGAATTCTTATGCCTGATTGAGCTGCGCTTTGAGCAGGTCACGGAAAGTCTGGATCAGCGGCTCGCGGCTGCGGCCACGGCGCATGATCATGGAAAACGGCGCCTGATAACCGAAGGTCGCCGGCAGCAAAACCCGCAGGTCGCCCTTGTCGGCCCAGGCTTGCGCATAGTGCTCCGGCAGGTAACCGATGTAGGCGCCGGACAGCACCAGAATCAGCTGTGCCTCCATACTTTCCACGGTGGCGGCGCTGTGTTTGAAACCGTGGCGCGCCAGTTCCGCCTGGCTCCAGTAGCCCCGCCCGACCATGCGTTGCTGGGTGATGACCTGCTCGGGAATCCGCCGCTCGTTGAACAACGGGTGACGGCTGCTGCAATACAGCCAGTGCTGTTCGCGGTACAGCGGCATGTACACCAGACCGCTCATGCGCGTGGAAAACGCGCCGATGGCCAGATCGAGGCGGTTGTCCTGCACGCCAAGTTGCAGTTCATAGGGGCTCATCACCGACAGGTGCAAATGCACCGCCGGGTGTTCCTGACTGTAGGCGCCGATGGCTTCGGCGAACGGCAAGGCCTTGTCGCTGACCGTGGAGTCGATCACCCCCAGATTGAGCGTGCCGCGCAGTTCACCCTTGAGCGCTGCGGCGTATTGCTCGAACCCTTCGAGTTCGGCCAGCAGGCGCAGGGTTTCCTGATGGAACAGCTCGCCTTTGCTGGTCAGGCTGAACCCGCCGCGCCCGCGATGGCATAGCACCAGACCGAGCGCGGCTTCGAGCTGGCTCATGTAGGTGCTGATCGCCGAGGTCGACAGGTTGAGTTCCTGCTGCGCGTTGGCAAAACCCTGATGACGCACGACGCTGACGAAAATGCGCAAAAGTTTCAGGTCGGGTAAAGCGTTGGCCATGGGTTACTCCCGGCAGTAGAGATGTGTCGCTTGATCAATCGAACCCCAAGGCGCACAAAGTCTATCCCGCCCCTCTCCATTAGTTTAGAAAATTCTGAACTAAGTTTTTGTTCGTAGCGATTCTTCCATCTCACTACATTTCGCAGAATCGGCCCCACAGCGGCGTCCGAACCTGTGCTGAACGGCGCGCCGACATAAATAAAACAAAGACGATGAGGCCCTACCCGTGGACAAGATTCTTCACCAACCACTGGGCGGCAACGAAATGCCGCGCTTCGGCGGCATCGCCACCATGCTCCGACTCCCCCATGTACCGACCGCTGCCGGCCTGGACGCTGCCTTCGTTGGCGTGCCACTGGACATCGGTACTTCGCTGCGCCCCGGCACCCGCTTCGGGCCACGCGACATCCGCACCGAATCAGTGATGATCCGCCCGTACAACATGGCCACCGGCGCTGCGCCGTTCGACTCGCTGTCGGTTGCCGACATCGGTGACGTGGCGATCAACACCTTCAACCTGCTCGACGCCGTGCGCATCATCGAAGAAGCCTACGACAACATCCTCGAGCACAACGTGATCCCGATGACCCTGGGTGGCGACCACACCATCACCCTGCCGATCCTGCGTGCCATCCACAAAAAGCACGGCAAGGTCGGTCTGGTGCACATCGACGCTCACGCTGACGTCAACGATCACATGTTCGGCGAGAAGATCGCCCACGGCACGACCTTCCGTCGCGCCGTCGAAGAAGGCCTTCTGGACTGCGACCGCGTGGTGCAGATTGGTCTGCGTGCGCAGGGTTACACCGCTGACGACTTCAACTGGAGCCGCGATCAGGGCTTCCGCGTGGTGCAGGCCGAAGAGTGCTGGCACAAGTCGCTGGAACCGCTGATGGCCGAAGTGCGCGAGAAAGTCGGTGGCGGCCCGGTGTACCTGAGCTTCGACATCGACGGCATCGATCCGGCCTGGGCGCCGGGCACCGGCACCCCGGAAATCGGTGGTCTGACGACCATTCAGGCGATTGAAATCGTTCGCGGCTGCCAGGGCCTCGACCTGATCGGCTGCGATCTGGTAGAAGTCTCGCCCGCTTATGACACCACCGGCAACACCTCGCTGCTGGCCGCCAACCTGCTGTACGAAATGCTCTGCGTACTGCCGGGCGTGGTCCACCGCTGAGGGTCGGGTCATGAACGAACGTGATCAGGTTCTGAAAGCGGCCGCCGATCTGGTGTCCGCCTTCGCCCGCAACGATCGCGAAGCCTACTTCGGCGCGTTCAGCGCCGATGCGAGCTTCGTGTTCTACACCCTCGAACAGCCCCTGCTGTCGCGCGATGCCTATCAGGCGTTGTGGGACAGCTGGCGCGCCGAGGATGGCTTCGAGGTGCTGTCGTGCACCTCGAGCAACGCCTTCGTCAGCCTGCAGGGTGACGTGGCGATTTTCATCCATGACGTGGCCACCGAGCTGCGCATGCAAGGGGAGCAACACTTCAGCCAGGAGCGCGAGACGATTGTTTTCAAGAAACAAACGTCGAGCCTAGAACAACAAGGCCATTGGCTGGCCTGCCACGAACATTTGTCCGCAATGCCGGAAGGGCTGCCACCCCCTTAGCCAAGACAGGTGACGCTCACGCACGATGAGCGCGCCTTTATGATCGGAGCAGATCATGAATAACAACAACAAAGACCAAAGCCTTACGCAGATTGAAACCCACGGGGTCGAACAGATCCCGGACAACGAACGCACCGCCGGTCCCGTGGACTTGTTCCGCATGATCTTTGGCGGCGCGAATACCTTTGCCACCGCCGTGCTCGGCAGTTTCCCGGTGCTGTTCGGCCTGTCCTTTCAGGCGGGCGTCTGGGCGATTGTCTCGGGCGTGCTGCTTGGCTCGCTGATCCTCGCACCGATGGGCCTGTTCGGCCCGCTCAACGGCACCAACAATGCCGTGTCGTCCGGTGCGCACTTCGGCGTGCACGGGCGGATCGTCGGTTCGTTCCTGTCGTTGTTGACCGCCATCGCCTTCTTCTCGCTCTCGGTGTGGAGTTCGGGGGATGCGCTGATCGGGGGTGCCAAACGCTTGATCGGCCTGCCGGAAACCGACCTGACCCTGGGCCTGGCCTACGGTCTGTTCGCGATTCTGGTGCTGACCGTGTGCATCTACGGCTTCCGCTTCCTGCTGTGGGTGAACAAGGTTGCGGTGTGGAGCGCGAGCCTGCTGTTCCTGTTGGGCATCTTCGCCTTCGCCGGTCCTTTCGATTCGCACTACGCCGGTACTGTCAGCCTCGGTCAGCCGGGCTTTTGGGCCGCCTTCATCGGCGCCGCGCTGGTGGCCATGAGCAACCCGATTTCCTTCGGCGCGTTCCTCGGCGACTGGGCCCGCTACATCCCGCGTGAAACTTCGCGCAAGCGGATCATGGCGGCGGTGATTTTCTCGCAAATCGCTACGTTCATTCCGTTCCTGTTCGGCCTGACCACTGCGACCATCGTAGCGATCCAGGCACCGGACTACATCGCGGCCAACAACTACGTCGGCGGTCTGCTGGCGGTGTCGCCGAGCTGGTTCTTCCTGCCGGTGTGCCTGATCGCGGTGATCGGCGGCATGTCCACCGGCACCACGTCGCTGTATGGCACCGGGCTGGACATGTCCAGTGTGTTCCCGCGCCTGCTGTCGCGAGTGAAAGCGACGCTGCTGATCGGCGTGCTGTCGATTGCCTTCATCTTCATCGGGCGCTTCGCGGCGAACCTGGTGCAAAGCGTGTCGACCTTCGCCGTGCTGATCATCACCTGCACCACGCCATGGATGGTGATCATGATCATCGGCCTGGTGGTGCGTCGCGGCTTCTACTGCCCGGACGACCTGCAAGTGTTCACGCGCGGCGAGCAAGGCGGACGCTACTGGTTCAGCCACGGCTGGAACTGGCGCGGCCTGGGTGCGTGGATCCCGAGCGCGGCGGTCGGCCTGTGCTTCGTCAACCTGCCGGGGCAGTTCGTCGGCCCGCTGGGTGAACTGGCCGGCGGCATCGACATCAGCCTTCTGGTGACCCTCGGTCTGGCCTCGGTGATGTACCTGATGCTGCTGAGCCTGTTCCCGGAACCGGCGCTGGTCTACGGACCGAAGGATCCACGGAGCAAAGGCGCCCATGCGCCGGCGGAAGCGGCGCTGCGTCAGGCCGCCTGAAGAAACGAATCGCCTGTGGGAGTCAGCCTTCTCCCACAGTGTTCCACCCCATAAAAAAGACAATCGGAGACACGCCATCATGGCTTTGGATTTATTCGTCGTCCTCATCTACGCGGCCGGCATGCTGTTGCTCGGCTATTTCGGCATGCGCAAAGCCAAGACCAACGAGGACTTCCTCGTCGCCGGGCGTAACCTCGGCCCGAGCCTGTACATGGGCACCATGGCCGCGACCGTTCTCGGTGGCGCGTCCACCGTGGGCACCGTGCGTCTGGGCTATGTGCACGGCATCTCCGGTTTCTGGCTGTGCGCGGCACTGGGTTGCGGCATCGTGGCGCTGAACCTGTTCCTGGCCAAGCCGCTGCTGAAACTGAAGATCTACACCGTTACCCAGGTCCTGGAAAAACGCTACAACCCGATGGCCCGCTCGGCGAGCGCGGCAATCATGCTGGCCTACGCGCTGATGATCGGCGTGACCTCGATCCTCGCCATCGGCACCGTGCTGCAAGTGCTGTTCGGCCTGCCGTTCTGGGTTTCGGTGCTGCTCGGCGGTGGCGTGGTGGTGGTGTACTCGGCCATCGGTGGCATGTGGTCGCTGACCCTGACCGACATCGTCCAGTTCATCATCAAGACCGTGGGCCTGATGTTCATCCTGTTGCCAATCTGCCTGTACAAAGTCGGTGGCTGGGACGAACTAGTGCTGAAACTGCCGGCCACCGCCTTCAGCTTCACCACCATCGGCTGGGACACGATCATCACCTACTTCATGATCTACTTCTTCGGCATCCTGATCGGTCAGGACATCTGGCAACGGGTGTTCACCGTCAAGACCGCCAAAGTCGCTCAGTACGCCGGTAGCATCGCGGGCATCTACTGCATCCTCTACGGCCTGGCCTGCGCGCTGATCGGCATGGCTGCACACGTGCTGATCCCGGATCTGGACAACGTCAACAACGCCTTCGCCGCGATCGTCAAACTGTCGCTGCCGGACGGCATCCGTGGCCTGGTGATCGCCGCTGCCCTGGCCGCGATGATGTCCACCGCCAGCGCCGGCCTGCTCGCCGCTGCCACCACCCTGACCGAAGACCTGCTGCCGAAACTGCGTGGCGGCAAACAGTCGAGCCTGGGCATCAACCGCCTGTTCACCCTGCTGACCGGTGTTGTGGTGCTGGGTATCGCGCTGATTGTGAATGACGTGATCAGCGCCCTGACCCTGGCCTACAACCTGCTGGTGGGCGGCATGCTGATCCCGCTGATCGGTGCAATTTTCTGGAAACGCGCCACCACCGCCGGCGCCATCGCCAGCATGGGCCTGGGCTTCGCCACCGCCCTGCTGTTCATGGTCAAGGACGGTCTGGACGCCAACACCCCGATCTACTACAGCCTGGCCGTTGGCCTGGTGAGTTTCGTGGTGGTGAGCCTGGTATCCCGTCGCCCTGCGACCGTGGCCAGCGCGATCTAAGCTGAAACATAACGACTTGATGCTTTCTTCGACGGGTGTGGCGTCGGTTGCCACACCCGTTTTTTTTCGTCTGGAGAAAATGCTTTATGAAGATTGTTTCTCGCGATCAGTGGTTCGAAGTCCAGCACCTGAGCGACGGCATTCGCCTGATCCACGAGCCGTTCATCCGCCCGTTCTACCGCTGCAACCTGTGGCATGTGCAGGGTCGGAACAAGGACCTGCTGCTCGACAGCGGTTCCGGGCTGGTCAGCCTGCGCGAGCAACTGCCGTGGCTGACCGAACGGCCGCTGGTGGCGGTGGCCAGTCATTGCCATTTCGACCACATCGCCGGGCATCACGAGTTTGCCGAACGGCTGGTGCATCCCGCCGAGGCGGACATTCTGGCTGCGCCGGATGGCGAGAATGACTTGAGCCGCGCCTTCGTCGGCGACGACATGTTCGAAGCGCACCCGGATTGCCCGTTGTGCTACGCCGAATACCGGGTCAAGGCTGCGCCGGCCACCGGGTTTGTCGAGGACGGCGATGTGCTAGACCTGGGCAACCGCACTTTGCAGGTGCTGCACACACCGGGGCATTCACCAGGCGGGATCAGCCTCTATGAAGCCGCCACCGAAACCCTGTTCAGCGGCGACATCATCTACGACGGCCCCCTGATTGAAGACGCCTACCACTCCAATCTCGAGGACTACGCCGCCAGCCTGCGACGCTTGCAGGCGCTGAGGATCCGCACGGTGCATGGCGGGCATTTCGGCAGTTTCTCGGGAGAGCATTTACGCTCGATGATTGACGAATGGTTGCGCCGACACGCCTGAGGCCTGCTGTACTCCAGTCAGATCCCGCCACTTTTTGAACATCTGCCATGAGAAGAGCTGCCGTGCGTGCCGCCGTGCACCGATTCATCAAACGCCTGCTGGAACACCGCGACTTCAATGACAACACCAGTCTGGCGGAGCTGGGTCTGGAGAAGGCGGATATCGAGGATCTGATCTTCCATCTGGAAGATGAATTCGGACTGACGGCCTTCACCGCAGAAGAGGACCGCATGCTCAAGAACGCGAAAACCGCGAATGACTTGAGCCGGTTTCTGTTGGAAATCGGGCGGCACTGAAAAGCAAAAGGTCGCCGTTTCCGGCGGCTCCAGCCTCTTTCTGCCGGAGCCGCCCGAAACGGCGACCTCTCTAATCTTTAATCCTTGGAGCCGGAAGGCATTACCGCCGACGCTGCTGACGCCGACGCTGTTCGTCGTCAGTGCGAATCGGGACCGGTTGCAGAGGCGGTTCGATCAAGCCGAGGGCAACACCCAAATCGTGCAGCCAGTTCTGAATTTTCTCTTTCATCGTCATGCCCCCTTCAGGGTGGTGCTGAGCGGCCGGAATTCTGTAGCCGCTTCGCACTGATAATAGTCCGAAGTCCTACGCAATGCTCGGCGAAATCCGCAATGATCTGTTACTGAATGGATCAGAATCCCTGACCGTTCGTTCAAGCCGTTTCCCGGGTATCTTCGCCAGCCACGGGATAGAGCGCCTGCTGCTGCTCAATCCACGCATTGAGGTTGGCGCCGACCATGCCCCGGCGCCACATGAGCCACGTTGTCGCACTGGCAAACGGCTCGGCCAGCGGGTGCACCGCGACACTTTCGCGGCCCGGCAGGCTGGCGAGCATCGACTCCGACATCAGCGCCACACCGCTGCCGGCAATCACGCAAGCCAGCATTCCCTGGTAGGACTCGATCTCCATCGCCCGGCCCATCGCCGCGTGATAGTGGGCGAACCACGACTCCAGCCGTGCGCGGTAGGCGCAGCCATGACGAAAGGTGAACACCGCCCGCCCCTCGACATCCTTGGCACTGCGCACCGGCGGATGATCGGCCTCGCTGATCAGCACCAGCCGCTCGTTGCACAACGGCACCCCGTCGATCCCGGCCAGTTGCGGCGGGCCGTCCACCAGCGCCGCATCGAGCCGCCCGGTGAGCAGCCCTTCGAGCAATTCGCCGCTGGGCCCAGACTGCACCTGAAGATTCACCGCCGGATACTGCTTGTGATACCGCGCCAGCAGCGCCGGCAAGTGAATTGCGGCGGTGCTGTACAAGGTACCGAGCACGAAATCCCCCGCCGGTTGCCCACCCATCACCGCCGCACTGGCCTGATCGCGCAGGGCGAACAGCTTGCCGGTGTAGTCCAGCAGGACTTTTCCCGCAGGCGACAACTGCAAACGCTGACGCTCGCGGACGAACAATTCGACGCCCAGTTGCTCTTCGAGCTGTTTGAGCCGGGTCGACAGGTTCGACGGCACGCGGTGCAGGCGTTCGGCGGCGCGAGTGATCGAGCCCTCCTCCGCCACGGCCTGGAAGATCCGCAATTGGCTGAACTCCACAACCTTTCTCCTGAACAGAACAAGTTACTCACTATTATTCAATTTTAAAGAAAGTCAATCAGTCCTAGCCTGACGGTCATCGAACCTTCCAACGGAATCCAGACCATGTCGCCGCTGATTCGCTTATCCGCCAGTTTCATTGCCCTGATGATGGCCATGGGCATCGGGCGTTTCGCCCTCACGCCGCAACTTCCCCACCTGATCAGCGAAGGGCAGATCGACCTGACCGCCGCCGGTCTGATTGCAGCCGCCAACTACCTCGGCTATCTGCTCGGCGCCGTGGACGCGATGTTTTCCCGTCGGCCCGGTCAGGTGCAACGGCGCCTGCATGGTGGCTTGTGGCTGTGTGTGCTGCTGACATTGGCGTCGTTCTGTGCCAATGGCTTCTGGTCGCACTTGCTGCTGCGCTTCGGCACCGGTGTGGCGAGCGCCTGGGTACTGGTGATGATTACTGCGCTGAGTCAGCCGCTGGCTGCGGCGGCGGGTCGCCCGAGACTGGGCGCGCTTGTATTTGCCGGGCCGGGCCTTGGAATCTTTCTGACGGGGTTGCTGGCGCTGTTCTCGCATCTGGCGCAGCAGACGTCCGCCACTTTGTGGCTGATCTATGCCGCCGTGGCGCTGGTGATGTTGCTGGGGATCGTGCGGATCCTGCCGCAACCGGGTGTTGGAGCAAGCGTCGCGCCTGCCGCCGTCAATCATTCGAATCGCGGCATCGGACGGTTGGCGGTGGTGTATGCCTTGTACGGCGTGGGCTACATCATTCCGGCCACGTTCCTGTCGCAGATGGCCAACGCGCAGTTTCACGGGCAATGGCAGGCGGATCTGTTCTGGCCATGCTTCGGCCTCGCTGCTGCGATTGGCGTGTTGCTGGTAAGTCTGCGTCGACACGATCCGGAAACCACTCGTCACTGGTTGATGGCGACGTTGTGGCTGCAAGCTGCTGGTGTCTTTGCCTGCCTGCTGGGCAGCGGCCTCGGCCTGGCTTTGGGTGTGATCCTGTGCGGCACGCCGTTCCTGGCCTGCATGCAACTGGTGATGCAGCGCTCCCGGGAGCTGGCGCCCCATGCCACCCAGCGCAACGCCGGCCTGCTCACCGCGTGCTTCGCTGTCGGTCAGCTCAGCGGGCCGTTGCTGGCGGCGGTCAGCAGCCACTTCAGCGGTGGCCTGCAACCGGCGCTGATGATCGCCGGCAGCGGCCTGCTGATTGCCGGCGGTCTGGCGTGGAAGCCGCTTACGACTGGCCGAGCGCTTTGCGCAAACGCCGACGCACCCACTGTTCCGCGCTGACGAAGGTGATGCCGAGCAGCACCAGCACGGCACCGATGATGAAGTTCAGGCTCAGTTCTTCGCCGAGCAGCACCACGCCGAACGTGACGCCGAACAACGGCGTCATGAAGGAAAACACCGCCAGATTGGCCGCCAGATAACGGCGCAGCAGCCAGAACCAGGTCAGATAGCTGAAGAACGACACCACCAGGCCCTGGAACAGCACGCTGCCCACCGCCACGGCGGTCAGGCTGACGTGGGTGATCTGGCCGCTGAGCAGTGCGATCAACAGCAAACCGACGAAGCCGACAATCAGCTGGTAAAAAAGCGTCAGCGTCACCGGCGCCTCCGACAGGCGCGAGGCGCGCACCACCACGGTGGTCGCGCCCCAACTGGCCCCGGCCAGCACGCCGAGGGCATCGCCCAGCAGCATGCGATGATCGAGGTTGTCCCACGACACGCCGCCGGCAAACGCTACCGCGATCCCGACAAATGCCATGAAGATCCCCAGCCATTGCACCGGTCGCAGACGTTCGCTGGGCAACAGGAAATGCACGCCCAGCGCGGTGAAGATCGGCGCGGTGTAGAGGAACACCGACATGTGCGCTGCCGTGGTCAGTTGCAGGCCTTCGGAAATGAACAGGAACTCAAGCCCGAACAAGGCACCGGCCAGCAAGCCGCCGCGCCAGGTCGTGCCGACCTGATCCCAGCCGCCCTTCCAGCAGATCAGCAGTCCTACAAGCAACGCGGAAATTCCCGACCGCCCCGCCGCCTGCATCACCGGCGCAATGTCGGTCGCCGCCCACTTGATCAGCACCTGCTGCACACCCCAGATCAGGCACAGGCCGATCATCACTTGCAGGGCAAAGCCGTCGGCACTGCGCCGACTGACGCTCACCGCAACACCTCGAACACACACGACATGGCAGTTTTTCCAATGGTCAAAACAAAGCCCCGGCTCTTCGTCCGGGGCGAAAAATGGTCTCGGGGATTATTAACCAGTTGGCCAGAAAAAGCCGTCTGGAAGAGACACTTCATTCTCCTGAAGCGTCAGCGCTGACGGGTTGATCTGTCAAACCGGTCGGCCACGACAAATCCGATCATACAGGCCAGCGCAGTGGCAAACGTCCCCCATGCCCAATCCAGCAACGTCACCTGCACCGACCAGCCGCGCAGCGTTGCACAATTGGTCAGGTCATAGGTGCCGTAAGCGACCAGCCCGAGCAGTGCACCCATCCGGGCGGCGCGTTGCCAGGTCATCGATGGCAACACCACAAACACCATGCAACCGAAAACATACAGGCAATAAAAAACCGCTGCTGGCACCAGCAACGGTTTTTCGAGCATCAGCGGCCCCAGCAGTTCGCGATAGGTCGGTGCCATCAACACGCCGAGCCAGAGGCTGTCGAGCAGGAGAAACATCAGCAGCGTGGCGACGTAGGCAATCAGCGCTTTTTTCATCTGCCCGACCTCAGGTTGGCCCATGCAACATGGGCCACGTCAGGCTCAGGTTAGTTCAATGCGATCGGCATGAATGACGATCTTGCCTTCCTTGTACAAGGAACCGATGGCCTTCTTGAAGTTGCCCTTGCTGACACCGAACAGGCTGCTGATCAGCGCCGGATCGCTCTTGTCGCTGACGGCCAGGGTGCCGTTGCTTTCGCGCAACTTGGCGAGGATCTTCGAACTCAGGCTGCTGGCCGCTTCCTGACCCACCGGTTGCAGGCTCAGGCTGATCTTGCCGTCGGCGCGCACTTCCTTGATGAAACCTTTCTCGCGCATGCCGGAACGCATGAACTTGAAGATTTCGTTCTTGTGGATCAAACCCCAGTGCTTGTTGTTGATGACGGCCTTGAAACCCATGTCGGTGGCTTCGGCCACCAGCAGATCGACTTCCTGGCCCACGCTGTAGTTGGCCGGGGTCTTGTCGAGGTAGCGATCAAGGCGCGCGGTGGCGGTGATGCGGCGGGTGTGTTTGTCGAGGTAGACATGCACCACGCAGTACTCGCCGGCGGTCATCTGGCGTTTTTCTTCGGAGTAAGGCAGCAGCAGATCCTTCGGCAGACCCCAATCGAGGAACACACCGATGCTGTTGACTTCAACAACTTTCAAACTGGCAAATTCACCGACCTGAACTTTTGGTTTTTCAGTGGTGGCAATTAGTTTGTCATCGCTGTCCAGATAAATGAAAACATTGAGCCAGTCTTCATCTTCGCTGGGAATATCATTAGGGATATAACGGTTGGGCAAAAGAATTTCGCCGTCGGCACCGCCGTCCAGATATAAACCGAAGTTAGTGTGTTTAACCACTTGCAAACTGTTGTAGCGCCCGACTAAAGCCATTTCCAATACCCTCATTGCGTGGGCGGCATTCTACCCGGTTTTGCCGGGTTCGTTGGCCGGCAGATGCTTCCGCAAACTGAAATTTGCGCGAAGCCTTGATTTTCCTTGGTTTGCCGCCGAGCGGGCGCCACTCGTCAGACCACCTCGGCGACTCCCCGGCGCGACGCCCCCGCGAAAAATCCACCCTTCCCGATAAATGTTGTTATTTAAAACAGCAGGTTAGCAGGATATTTATAATAATTAATCGAGAATAATCCACCCGCATGCTGGGTTATTCCGGGGGATATTTACCAAGCAATTGTCAAGTTATTCCTGTACGATGCCTGGCCGAGTTACTTTTCTACAGGTTAATGGCCGCCATGCGTGTAAAAGCATCCACCAGCAAAGCAAAGCCAGCTCCAGCCGTTGAAACCAGCGAATCGATCAACGATCAGATCGCGGCATTCCTCAAGTCAGGCGGCGAGATCCAGCAAATTGCCAAGGGCGTCAGCGGCCAGACGTTCGGCCCGTCCAAGCAGATCAGCCTGGGCAAGAAGTAACACCCCGCAACATCCCAGTCCCAAGGCGCTTTGAGCTTCGAAGCGTCTGGACCGGAACCCTCGCAAGACCTCTCTCACGTTTAATCAAACCGACAAAACAACAGAAATCGACGAACGGCCCTCGATGCCGATCATTCGCCGGTATCCTTGCACGCGTCTGGATCAAGCGTTTCAGCAGGTACGTCGGCCTGTGCTCGCTGTTCATGGAGTGACGCATGCTCAAACCCCTCTGTTTATTTCTTGCAGGACTGCTGGCGAGCCCGGTGGCGCACGCGCAGATTTTCCAGCGTGAACTCGGCGACTTCGACCTCAAGCTCGGCACTACGCCCAGCCGCAGCATGGCCCAGGGTCTGGTCAAACCCTCGGCGGCCGGCTCGTTTCACGGCGGCCTCGATCTGACCCATGACAGCGGCCTCTACGTTGGCCAATACGCACCGAGCATGGGGCTGACGCCGGGCAAGAATCTGGAGATCGACTCCTACGTCGGCTTCAAACAACCCTTCGATCAAACCCTCGGCTACGAAGTCGGGATGATCCATTACAGCTATCCGAAGGTCGACACCCTCGACAGCCAGGAACTGTTCGGCGGCCTGACCCTGCTCGGCAGCCGTTTCGGCATCGCACTGAGCAACGATCCGGACAAACAGAACAACACCTTGTTTGCCGATCTGGGCGGCAACCAGCCGTTCGGCATCGGGATCAGCATGAAATACACCACCCATCAGCTCAATACGCCGGTCTCGGTGGACGGCGGTTATGTCAGCAGTTTTACCGACTGGTCGGTGAAATTTTCCCGGCCGGTGATGGGCATCGACCTGGACCTGATCTACAGCAATTCCAGCCTCAGCGGCAGCGATTGCTCCGCCTATTCCGGGCACAACAGCCAGTGCGACGGGCTGGTCACGCTCAAGGCCGAGCGTGCGTTCTATTGATCGGCTGAACTGCCGGGAGCATCCTGCGTTCACATAAGAATCAGACGCCAGGCTTTCGCAAGGACTCGCTCATGTCTCGCTGGTTCAAACACTGCGCCACCCTGTTGATCTTCACCCTCGCCCTCGGCGCGTGCAGCCGCGTCGGCCTGGCCTATCGCAATCTCGACGTGATCATTCCATGGACGCTCAGCGACTACCTGGACATGACCGGCGAGCAGAAAGGCTGGTTCAACGAACGCCTGAAGGAACACCTGAGCTGGCACTGCACCACGCAATTGCCGGGCTACCTGGACTGGCTGGATCGTTTGCAAACCATGGTCGAGACCAATCAGGTCACCGACACCGCGCTCCAGGCCCGCACCGTGGAAGCCAAGCAGGCGATTGCCGAAACCGCCCGGGAGATTACCCCGTCGGCCATCGAGTTGCTGCAAGGGCTGGACGACAAACAGGTCACCGACATGAACGATGCGTTCGCCAAGGACCTGCGCAAACGTCAGCAGGAGTATGTGAAGCCGCCACTGGCCCAGCAGATCGCCGAGCGTGGCGCCCGCATGGACAAGCGCCTCAACGACTGGCTCGGACCTTTGAGTGTCACGCAAGAGCAACGGGTGATGGCGTGGTCAACCGCACTCGGCGACCAGAACACCCAATGGATCGCCAACCGTGCGCACTGGCAACAGCAGTTCAGCGCCGCCGTTGCCCAGCGTAAAAGTCCGGATTTCCCACAGCGGATCGAGACACTTCTGGTCTATCGCGAGCGTTTATGGACAGCGGATTACCGCAAGGCCTACGCCGACACCGAGGCCCAGGCGCGCTCGCTGGCGGTTGATCTGATGGCAGAAAGCACACCGCAACAACGCCAGCGCCTGTTGAAGAAAATCGATGGAGTACGCAAGGACTTCAATGATTTGAAGTGTCTGAAAGCGGCGAAAGCAGGCTGAGGTTCATTGAACCTGCGGGAGCCGGAAAACCCGGCTCCATAGGGATCGCAGCAGGCCTTCAGGCAATCTGCGCTTTTGACGCGACACGATCGAAAGTCGCCTCATCCAGCGCATCCTCCTGCTCATCCAGCACCTGACGCGGATGATCGTTACCGGGAATGCTGCTGTCGATCAGGCTCAACAGGCTAGAGCCACGCGGGGTCAGGCTGAAATTGTTGCCGGTACTGCCCTCATCGTCGCCCCGAGGCTCGATAAAACCGCGCAGCAACAGCTTCTGTTCGTATTCACAGGCGATGGTTTTCAGATGATCCAGATTCTCGATCGGCTCGCCTGCCGCGGCTTTTTCCGCTGCGTAGTCTTCGGCATAGGAGCGCGGTGCAAAGCTGTGGCCTGCGCCGTTCTGCACTTCATGCAGCAGGCGTTCAATCAAATCCCAGTTATAAGTCGTCATCCTGATTCAACCTCCGGTGCGCGTGATTAATGGCGCTGTCTTAGGTTGTGACCCGAGCGGGCAATAGCCGTTCAGCTTCATTTACCGCAACGACCGACCGGCGGTCTGTCGATTTCCGACAGCCTTGAGCGACTAGTCTGAGACAGACGGTTTCAACCCCGCAGGAGAAATCATCATGAACGTTGAGAATCATCCGGTGGTGTCGCGCGAAGAATGGCTCGCCGCCCGCAAGCAGCATCTGGCCGATGAAAAGGCCTTCACCAGGGAACGCGACCGCCTCAGCGCCAAACGCCGCGCGCTGCCGTGGGTGAAAGTTGACAAGGACTACCGCTTCATGGGGCCGGACGGCGAATTGAAACTCACCGACCTGTTCGGCCAGCACAGTCAACTCATCGTCTATCACTTCATGTTCGCCAAGGGCTGGGAAGAAGGCTGCCAGGGCTGTTCGTTTCTCGCCGACCACTTCGACGGCGCCAATCTGCACCTGGCCCATCATGACATCGGGCTGGTGGCGGTATCCCACGCGCCATTCGCCGAATTCCAGGCGTTCAAGCGGCGGATGGGCTGGAAGTTCGACTGGGTGTCGTCGGACGGTTCCGATTTCAACTACGACTTTGGCGTTTGTGCCCGTGCTGAAGATGCCGAAGCCGGAAAGGCTACTTACAACTATGAAAAGACTGACAGTGGTGAAGAGGAAATGCCGGGGCTGAGCGTGTTCTATCGCGCCAATAACGGCGAGATATTCCACACCTACTCAACCTATGCCCGGGGTCTGGACCTGCTGGTCGGCGCCTACAACTTTCTCGACCTCACGCCAAAAGGGCGGAACGAGGACGAGATCATGGAGTGGGTGAGGCATCACGATCGCTATGACGGAGAACACAAATCCAGTTGCTGCCACGGCGACTGAGCCGGCAAAGACACTGAACTTTTCACGGGTCACGGCCCTCAACCGGTTAACCCGCCTTAACCGGATCTGAGGCCTGCCATCATGAAAACCCTGCTCCCCCTCACACTCGCCGCCACACTCGCCTGCGCCCTGCCCGTGTGGGCCTGCACCCCGGAAGAAGCCACCGCCAAACGCGAACAACTGGCTCAGGAAGTGGCGAAACTCACCGAGCAAAACCCGGCCAAGGCCAAGGAAATCAATGCCGAGCTGCAGAAAATGGACCTGGGCACCGCTTCTGCCGATCTGCCGGACAAATGCCAGTTGATCGACCAGCGCTTGAAGGAGCTGGATTCGGCCGAGCATAAAACCGAGGGTTAACGGCCTCGGACTTCAACTTCCACCACAAGGGACACCCTCAAGGCAGTGTCCTTTCGTCCGTAGAATTGCATTTGTGCATTTATTTATTTGCATAAATGCATATTCAGACCTAGGGTTACCTCGAGCCTGCTCGGAACCCGCCGCAGAAGTGGCACCCCTTAACCGCCGACGGCTCGTAATACACGCAGGACATTTGTTTTCATTCATGGAGGATTGAAAAATGTTAACCACTGAAACAACGCAATACACCGGCAACACCCTGCCCGGGTGCCTGACCGGCCATCTGCTCGACGCGCAACTGGTCAAGGTCGAAGCCGCGCCACAGGTCGAGGCCCTGGCGGCCTCTAGCCTGAACTTCACGATGCAGCAACAGACCCAGACCAACTGGTGCTGGGCCGCGGTTTCCGCTTCGGTCGGCAACTATTACGGCACCGGGTCATGGACTCAGTGCGGCGTTGCCAGCACCCAGTTGAACCGCAACTGCTGCAGCCAGCCGGGGCCGTGCAACGTCTATGGCTATCTGGACTCGGCCCTGCAAACCACCCGCAGCTACAACGGGATGAATCAGGGTTCGTTGCAGATGTCGGCCATCCAGAACCAGATCAACATGGGCCGGCCCGTCGGTCTGCGCTGTGCCTGGTACGGCGGCGGTGCGCACTTCCTGACGATCTATGGCACCAATGGCAACTACGTGCTGGTCGCGGATTCGATCTACGGCTATTCGACCCGCGCATTGAACTCGTTCCCCGGTTCCTACAACGGTGGCGGCAACTGGACCCACACTTACTTCACGGCGAAAAACTAGGAGGGCGACATCATGCAACTGACTTATCCAAAGGCGCCCTCCAACGGCGTACAGACCTTGCGTCCGGTGCTGCAAGCGGCGCTGCAAACCCAGGGATTTGGCATAAATCGCCAGTTCGCCAGTGCTGTACCGGCGAAAATCAGCCTGAGCGAGGCTTATCGCGGCTACTCGCTCAGCCTGGAGGACCTGAGCCAGGGCAAAGGCCTGAAAGACGCCCGACACGGCGACTGGCATTACCTGGTGTTTGCCGACGGCGTGTCGATTGCCGATGCGCAATTGGCCGAAGTCCGCGGTCACGTCGAATTTGCCTCGTTGAACCACGGCAACCTGGCCACCGCCACGGTCAATGCGCTGAAGCTGGCGGAGCAATCGCCGCAGTTGCAGGGCAAAACCGTCGAGCTGCGAGTGCTGTTCGTTTCGGCGCTGCATGTCGTGGCGATCTGGCTGCACGCGGCCGGTGAAGATGTGCTGATCCCGATCGAGCCGACGCCCAAGGAGCTGGCCCTGAACGGGCTGTACAGCGAGGCCGCCCTGCTCGCGCAGCTCAAACCGAAGGCGGATCAGACCAAGCAGCGCTTTGACGCCGACACCCGTGGGCAACTGGGCAGCTGATAAACGCAGGCAATAAAAAAACCCGGACAGTGTCCGGGTTTTTTATTGCCTGCCTGAAACGCCTTACTCGGCCGCAGGTGCTGCCGGCTTGCGGCGTTTGAGCGGGGCCATGCCGTCGCTGCTCACCAGAGAATCCGGCTTCGGACGGTTGGCGCTCTTGCGCTTGGTCGGGGTCTTGGCGGCAGCTTTTTTCTTGTCGCCCTTGGCGTCGGTCTTTTTCTTCTTCACGCCGACGGCCTTGCCCGAGGCCTTGACCTTCTTCGGTCCGCCGTAGGTGCCTTTGACTTCCTTGATGGTGCGGCGCTCGAAGCTCTGCTTCAGATAACGCTCGATGCTCGACATCAGGTTCCAGTCGCCGTGGCAAATCAGCGAGATCGCCAGACCGTCGTTGCCGGCACGGCCGGTACGACCGATACGGTGAACGTATTCGTCGCCGCTGCGAGGCATGTCGAAGTTGATCACCAGATCCAGGCCATCAACGTCCAGACCACGGGCCGCCACGTCGGTAGCCACCAGGATCTTCACGCCGCCCTGCTTCAGACGGTCGATCGCCAGTTTGCGATCCTTCTGGTCTTTTTCGCCGTGCAGCACGAACGCCTTGTATTCCTGGGCGACGAGGCGACCGTAGATGCGGTCGGCCATGGCCCGGGTGTTGGTGAAGACGATGGCCTTCTGATAGGTCTCGTTGGCCAGCAGCCAGTTGACGATCTGTTCTTTGTGCTGGTTGTGGTCGGCGGTGATGATCTGCTGACGAGTGGTGTCGTTCAGCTGGCTGACCGCGTTGAGCTGCAGGTGCTCAGGGTTGTTCAGCACCTTGGCGATCATCTCGCGCAGGCCGGAACCGCCGGTGGTGGCGGAGAACAGCATGGTCTGCTGACGGTTCGGGCATTCGTCGACCAGACGCTGCACGTCTTCGGCGAAACCCATGTCGAGCATGCGGTCGGCTTCGTCGAGCACCAGCACTTCGACTTCTTTCAGATCGAGGTTGCCGGCGTTCAGTTGCTCGATCATCCGGCCCGGGGTGCCGATCAGGATGTCCGGCACCTTGCGCAGCATGGCGGCCTGGACCTTGAAATCTTCACCGCCGGTGATCAGGCCGGACTTGATGAAAGTGAACTGCGAAAAGCGCTCGACTTCCTTCAGGGTCTGCTGGGCCAGCTCGCGGGTCGGCAGCAGGATCAGGGTCTTGATGCTGACGCGGATCTTGGCCGGGCCGATCAGGCGGTTGAGGATCGGCAGGACAAACGCGGCGGTCTTGCCGCTACCGGTTTGCGCCGTCACCCGCAGGTCACGCCCCTGAAGCGCCAGCGGAATGGCCGCGGCTTGCACAGGCGTTGGCTCGACAAATTTCAGCTCGGCCACGGCTTTGAGCAGGCGTTCGTGCAGGGCGAATTGGGAAAACACGGGTGCTACCTCGAAGATATGCAGAAAAACAGCTGCATAGGTTACCGGTTTCGAGCGCTCAGGCCGAGTTTCTTTATGAAATCAGCCGCAATCAGTGGCTTTTTTGTTGCTCGATTTGTCTCCAACGGTAATACACAGCGTCTTAAATGCTCTAATCGCCCGTCGCGTCCTACAGAAGAATCGTTGCCCTCATGGATTTCAAACAGCTCTGGCTCAACGCCCAAGACCTTTGGGGTGCCCTCGATCAGCACCCGCTCCTGCACGCCGGCCTGGCACTGATCCTGCTGCTGGTGATCGCGCTGGTCCTCGGACGAGTGGCGCGTTACCTGATCCTGCATGCCAGCCGGATGCTCGGTCGCCAGCCCGCGCTGCACTGGATCAACGACTTTCGGCATAACAAGGTGTTTCAGCGTCTGGCGCAGATGACGCCGTCGCTGGTGATCCAGTTCGGCCTGCACCTGGTGCCGGAGCTGAGCAAGACCGCCATGGTGTTCCTCGGCAATGTGGCGCTGGCGTTCACCATTCTGTTCCTGCTGCTGTCGGTCAGCGCCCTGCTCAACGCGCTGCTGGACATTTACGCCCGCACCGAACACGCCCGCACCCGCTCGATCAAGGGTTACGTGCAACTGGCGAAAATGGTCTTGTACGTGTTCGGCGCGATCATCATCGTCGCCACTCTGATCGACCGTTCGCCGCTGTTGCTGCTGTCCGGTCTGGGTGCGATGTCGGCGGTGATCCTGTTGGTCTACAAGGACACCCTGCTGTCGTTCGTCGCCAGCGTGCAACTGACCAGCAACGACATGCTGCGGGTCGGCGACTGGATCGAAATGCCGCAAGTCGGCGCCGATGGCGATGTGGTCGACATCACCCTGCACACGGTCAAGGTGCAGAATTTCGACAAGACCATCGTCTCGATCCCGACCTGGCGCCTGATGTCCGAATCCTTCAGAAACTGGCGCGGCATGCAGCAGTCCGGCGGGCGGCGGATCAAGCGCAGTCTGTTCATCGACGCCAGCGGTGTGCGTTTCATCCGCGACGATGAAGAAGAGAAACTGTCCCAGGTGCACCTGCTGACCGCCTACATGGGCCGCAAGAAAGCCGAACTCAAGGCCTGGAACGAAGCGCAGGGCAACGTCGCGGCGATGTCGGCCAACCGCCGGCGCATGACCAACATCGGCACCTTCCGCGCCTATGCCTTGGCTTACTTGAAGAGCCACCCGGAGATCCAGCCGAACATGACCTGCATGGTCCGCCAGATGCAGACCACGGCCCAGGGCATTCCGCTGGAAATCTACTGCTTTACCACCACCACGGTGTGGGCCGATTACGAACGGATCCAGGGGGATATTTTCGATTACCTGCTGGCGGTGCTGCCGGAGTTCGGATTGAGCCTGTATCAGCAGCCGAGTGGTGGGGATTTGCGCTCCGGGATATTGCCGGCAGTCCTTGGCGCGAGCCACATTCCAGAAGCCGAAAAACATCTGATGTAGCGCTTTCTTCAGCGCAAAAAAAGACGCAACCCGGGTTGCGTCTTTTTTTGTCCGGCCGACTTATCAGGCCTGACGCTGCGGTGCCTTGTGCACCATGGTGTAGGCGTAGTCGACACCCATGCCGTACGCGCCGCTGTGTTCCAGCACCAGGTCCATCACCGCTTGATAAGTGTCTTTGTGCGCCCAGTCACGCTGGTACTCGAGCAGCACTTGCTGCCAGGTCACTGGTACGGCGCCGGCCTGAATCATCCGCTGTACCGACATGTCGTGGGCTTCTTTGGTAGTGCCGCCGGATGCGTCGGTGACGATGTACACCTCGTAGCCTTCAGCCAGCGCTTCCAGAGCCGGGAAGGTCAGGCAGACCTCGGTCCACAGCGCGGCGATGATCAGTTTCTTGCGGCCGGTGGCCTTCACCGCGTCTACCAGCGCCTTGTCTTCCCAGGAGTTCATCGAGGTGCGTTCGATCGGCTTCTGCTCCGGGTGTACCGCCAGCAGTTCCGGCCAGATGTAGCCGCTGAAGCTTTCGGTTTCGACCGAGGTGTAGATGGTCGGTACGTTGAAGATCTTCGCTGCCTTGGCCAGGCCGACGGTGTTGTTCTTCAAGGTCTGACGGTCGATCGACTGCACGCCGAAAGCCATTTGCGGCTGGTGGTCGATCAGGATCAGGGCGGAGTTGGTCGGGTTCAGCAGTTCACGGATAGACATGGCGCGTTCCTTTTGATGTCGATTCAGCGTTTCGATTGGGTAATGGGTGAGTCGAGTGGCTTGCCGTCTTCGGCGTTGTTGTCTCGGCTTGGATGTCACTTTAGGGGCTAGCCGATAAAGGGACAATTCCCTAAAATCGAGAATCATTGATTCTAAAAAAGGGACAATCATGGATCGCATCGAATGCATGCGCGCCTTCGTGGTGACGGTCGGCGAAAACGGCTTCGCGGCCGCCGCCCGGGCCATGGACGTGCCCCGGTCGAAAGTCAGCAAACAGATTCAGGCGCTGGAAGAAGCCATCGGCGTGCAACTGCTGCAACGCACCACCCGCAGCCTGCACCTGACCGAGGCTGGCGCGGAGTATTTCGAAGCGGCGCGGGAAGTGATTGCGGCGCTGGACGAGGCCGAGCAGCGAGCGCGGGACGGGGTTGGCGAATTGCGCGGCGTACTGCGCGTAAACGCACCGATGTCGTTCGGCCTGCGGCGGCTCGGCAAACTGATTCCGCTGTTTCATGAACAGCACCCGAACATCGAGCTGCAACTGGTGCTCAGCGACCAGCAGGTCGATCCGGTGCGCGGCGGATTCGACGTGACCATCCGCATCGCCAGCCTGCCCGACTCGACCATGATCGCCCGGCAACTGGCGCCGGCGCCGCGAATCATGGTCGCCTCCCCCGCTTACCTCGAACGCGCGGGCACGCCCCTGTCGCCGCAGGATCTGCGCTCGCATCAATGCTTGAACTACGGCTATCTGCAGAGCGGCGTCAGCCTGCAACTGTGCAACGGCAAGGAGACCCAGCGCGTCAACGTCACCGGGCCATTGCACGCCAACAACGGCGACCTGCTGGCGCAAGCGGCCGAGGCCGGCATGGGCATTGCGCTGCTGCCGGACTTCATCGTCGAAGAGGCACTGGCGGCCGGGCGACTGGTGCCGGTGCTGTGCGAATGGCAAGCCCCGGCGATCACTATCAACGCGGTGTATTCGTCAGCGCGGCGGGTGCCGCAGAAGACCCGGGCGTTTATCGAGTTTCTGGTGGGGCAACTGGCTGCGACGTAGCTCTGGATGATCGTGCGAACTCAAGCGGATTGCGGAACATCACATACGCAGGATCCAGGCCTGAATCCTTCGGAAAGACCACGACATAATCTTCGAACACTACGTCTGCCGGGTCGGAAAATGTTTCCAGTAGTGGTACTGACGCCGAACGGATAAACCCTAATCGGTATGGCGTGATTGCAGCAGGTGGTAGAGCGGTTTCAAGCGTGTCAGGAGGACACCAATTTACGGTGACCGGGGTGCTTCCATCCGCAGTAAAACTGTAGGTCTGCGCCACGTCATCCCAGACCGCCGCCCGGACTCTTACCCCCGAGGTCGAGTTATCAACGTTGGCGGGCGTGAGAATGACCTGATGCAAAGTCTTGATTTCTCTGATCCCCTGAAACAGCGTGCCGGTCGGTACGGAGTAAGTGCCGCTGCTCAATCTGAACGGTACATCGACGGCGCCAAGAGTTGCCGCCAGATACTGCCAGTCCAACCCCTCAACCGGGATCAGCTCCGCCAGCGGAACGCAAACCCCATACAGGCCTGTGTCGGCGCGACTGCGGAAACCGAACTGCAGCACTTCGGCAAACTGAGCTTGCTCCGCCGGAGTGCTTGAAGTGCTTTGCCAGGTGAACTCCGACACCGCCGAACGAATGGCTTTTTGCAGATCGACACGATGACTTTCCAACGGTCGGGAAAGTGCGCCATCGACCAGGATTGCCGGCCGTGCGCTGATGAAAACCAGCGGAGCAAACAGTTGCGCTGACCCGCTGCCCAACTGTTCGCGTAGTTCAACCAGTTGCGTTTGGGCGCTCGTCAATAGAGCCTCAGACTGGGTTTGAAAATGCTTGAAACGTTGATGGATGTTTTTGAGCTTCACCACATAGCTGTCGTAAGTAGCAGTGATTTGCTGTGCAATATTTTGCCATTGGCCGCGCTCGGCTTGAGCCCGCGTCACCTCACCCAGAGCATCGTCCTTTTTGAACCGGACACGCATTTCCCAGGACTCATAGCGACCGATGGCGGCAAGCGCGTCCAGTTCGGCGGCCTCCACAGAACGAATGTCGGCCTCTCTCGAAACGACATCCACTTGCACACTCTGTCGCTGGCGCAAGTCAGCGAGACGCTCCTGCGCGATGGTCAGCGCAGCCTCTGCCGCTCGCTCTGAAACAGTCAGATCGCCGCTGATCTTGTGAGCATCAGCAAGACTTTTAGCAATGCGCTGCTGTGTAACCTGCGCCCAATCCACGGGGGCTCGGGGCCTTGCCGATGGCGCAGTTGCAGCAGACAGACTTTGCCCCTTGAACGCAGCACGGCCCTGCCCGCCGTGCCAAGCCTTTACGTGATACACCACGACGCCGGACGAGTTTGGATTTCGTTCGGTTTTCGGATGATAAAACAGCAGATCGGCGCCTCGGGGATGGCCTGCTATCCGGTCAAAATGGTTGATCAATCGATTGTGGTCGGCTTCAGGCAGATCGACGGCCCAGATCCGGTCGACCAGCGTCTGGAACTCCGGCTCGGTGTATTCGCCGAGGGTTGATTTGAGTTTCATGGTTTTTAACTTCCTTGTATGTCCGCATGACTCCGGAGGGCATTCAAGCGAATGCCCTCCGTCCTTGGTCACTTGCTTCAAAGTTAATCGGGTTTGAAGCCAGGTTTGTTATTGAGTGCGCGCCACTCTTTCACTTCTTTCAGGATGCCTTCGGGGCTGTCTTCACGTCCTTCCTTGGGGTAGAAGATGACGTCCGAGCGGTCGGGGTGTTCGGTGACCAGCTCGAAATGTATTACGCGCCTCATCATGTAGCGATCAAACTCGTCACCTGACAGCTCCTCCCCGCCCTCAAAAAGCTCTGTAAGAAACGCTCGGAATTCGGACTCTGTGTAGTCTTCGATACGTGCAGTATTTTTCATTGCGCATCCTCTCCTTTATGCACCGATATATGTCGCTTTGGCGTCATCACCAATATGTTTTCCACGTCATAAACCGCGCCTCCCTTCGCTACTGGAATTTTATGATGAAGCTCAAACTTCACTCTTCCCCCATGTTGATCTTCCAGCGCGGGAAAAGGCGCACTTCCCTTACGCATGAACCTGAGATTGGTCTTGTTGAACTGCGACACAAGAAGCTCATCCGCCGCCACAGCCTTCCAAAAGGCCTCCCTGAATCGATGAAAATTGGCAAACTCCTTCCCTCTTAACTGGTCAGCAATTTGCGCTGGAATGTGCGCACCCTCTGCCCTGGCACTGTCTCCCAACCAAATCCCCGTAATCTGCTGCCCAGTTCCCGTAGCAACTCCCGGATCATCCCTTCGATCCAGAAACAGAACATCCGGCGACGGCAGCTCCATATCCCCCGGGAACCCCGGAATACTCGCACCCGTCTGCCCTTCATCAACAGCCGGAAACGTCTCGTTTGCCGGTAGGATCGGGATGAACAGACTAATTGGTTAAACCATATAGTCCATGGGTATGTCGTCAGTTAAAAGCCACCAGAGTGCTTCGCAATCTAAACAGTTACTTTCGCCCTTTATCAATTAGGGTGAAAACCAACGTCTTAACTTGCATATCAGCGGTATATTGAAAGACCACCTTCAATCCTGGATAAGTTTTCTGATCAAGCGGATAGGACTCCCAACCGCCTGTCTGGCCCATTGGCTCAGGCATCTTTATAGGCCCCCTTGACTCAACTGCCCTTCCAAAAAGAGCATGAACACAACCTTGATCCATACTCAACTTGTAGGGCACAGGAAGTTCCCCCTGATAAGCAATGGTGGAGGGCGTCGTTTTTTTCAATGTAATAAACAACGCCTCAAACCTCTTAGTTTCCTCAAAGAAGGTCAAACTCACTCCAGCTTCCAGCTCCACATCCAACAAGTCACAGCCAGGATACAACGCATCTAACTTGCAAGACTCAGTAAAAAAATCCTTAGCAAGTAATTGTTCATAATTCTCACCAAGCCCAAGCATCAACTTATTAACTTGCATAATATTCATTCATACCACCCTTGGCGGACATGGAGATTGTGAATCTCAGAGCGAGCTTTCTCTATAGATACCTCGTCAAATCCACTCTGCGACAAACCAATTTTTATGGCGTCAAAATTAACATCTACGGCACGCCTGAGATTATCCGCATCCTCCACCTGCTTATCCCTATTGTTCCGCCCGCCATAAGTTTCACTAAATTTTCGATGTACTTGAGCTGGAATAGCCACGCTTGGGGCTTTTTTCACCATATCTGCCCTTTCTTGCCGGCCAAGTTCAGGAAACGCATATCTCAAATGGAAATCCAACGCTCTGCGCGAAGGAATATGGTCAATATCCAACCCATCCCCCCTGCTTCGCCCACTGAGTTCGTTGTACGGCCCGACCTCCAGCGGCTCAACCGGTGGACCGGCAAACACCAGATCCGGCGAAGGCAGCTCCATATCCCCCGGGAACCCCGGAATACTCGCACCCGTCTGCCCTTCATCAACAGCCGGAAACGTCTCGTTTGCCGGTAGGATCGGGATGAGCGGATTGCCGGGATAAATCGTGGGTGTCGAAGGGGAAATCGGTGTGGTGGTCGGCCCGAGGTGTTCGCTGCCCGGTGGCACCAGAGGTGTCCAGGTTCCAATGCCCACCGGGGGAATCGGCCAAGGCTGGACGGCGGGTAGAACGCCACGTCGTCCGTGGGCACTTTGCGGCGCGACGATGCTGACCCGGTCAAGATTGAACGGATTCGCATCGACGGATGCATCGTCCTGAAAACGCAGTTCGAACTCGCGGCGTTCACCCACCCAGGTGCTTTTCGGCGCATAAGGGGCGAAACCTTGCTCGACGCGTTTTTTGTTGACCTTGTCGAATTGACTGGTCAACGCGGAATGCTCACCGAGTGTTTGCCACAACACTTGGTCAAACGCGCCGAAAGACTGAATCTCCCGCCCACGTAACTGGTCGCCGATCTGACTGGGAACGGCTGCACCGGTGCTGCGGCTGGCCGTGCTCCACCAGTCAGCCTTGGCGGGTTGACCCTTGCCGGTGACGACGCCCGCGCCCAACGGTGGCAGGTTGAAGGACAGGTACATCGGCGCCGAACCTGGGACGCAGATGATGCAGTCCTGAATGCGCAGGTCGACGCCCTTCGGCAAGTCCTGAACAACCGGTGGCAGCAGCGCTATCCGGCCCTGACTCGGAACCTCTTTGGTGATGCTCGCATCGGGCGTGAACTGCAGGTGTCGGGCCGGTGAGCCGGGGACCTCTGCGGTGTAGTTTCCCGTCAGCGGATCAGGCACCGCATTGATGACCGGTACACTGGCGCTGATTTCCTTGCCGGTGGTGACCGCAATGACGGCGGTGCCTTGCGCTACGGCCTCAGGCTTGAGCCGATAAGGCATGTCCACCGACCCGCCGGAATCGGCTATCGAGCGCAGCGTCTGCTCATCAGAAAGCCCCAGCGCCTCGGCAGGCACGGCGACAGACTGAAACAATCGTCGTCGCTGCTCCGGCGTCAGTTCTCCATCACCCAGCGTCGGCGAGTACACCAACCCGCCGATCAATACCGTGGACGGATGCGGAACCAGCATGGCGAGAGGAAGGTGTTTGACCGCTTGCCGTACACCTGCCTCGATGAGTGCACCCGCTTGCTGGGCGACGAGTGCTCCGGAACGGGTCAACACCATCGCGCCTTGCGTCATCGACGACAGCGGGACGGTCAGCGTATTGGCCTGTCGGGTTCGACTTACCCGCGCATCTTCATCAGCCTGTTGCTTGAATCGAATCCGTGCCTCGCGCTGCGCGGCGTATTGGCGCTGAGCCTCCCAAACCGCTTCCCTCGCACGCCAGACCACAGTCTGCTCGGCATGATGCCTGGCCAGTGCAGCAGACTTTTCCCGCAGGGTATGGATCTGCGAGGTCAATAATCGCGCTTCATGGGCGGCGTTGTACGCGGTTTCCCAGATCCGGTGGCCGTCATCGAGCGCTTGGCCAAACTGGGCGATTCGAGTCAGATAGTGATGGGACGAGCGCGTCAGCGGGTCATGACCATCAAAGGAAAGGGCTGCCGCGTTCTGTGCATCGAGTTCCGCGGATTTGCGGGCGAGCAGCCCGTCGATTTCGCCTTTTTCCTTCGTGATCAGGTAGAGCTGCCAACGCTCACTGTCATCGCTGTTCGGTGGCCTGCGCGAAGCGAGGACTTCTTGCTCCAGTGACGTCGAGAGTTGACCGGCCCTTTCGGCAAAACGACGATCGACTTCCGCCCTGATGGCGTCATGTCGCTGCGCCAATCCCGCCAGGAACTGCATCAGCGCTTGATGGCGCGCCTGTTCCTGAACCTGCGTGGCGGTTGCCTGAGCCTGTGCCGCTTCGGCTTGTGCCTTGGCTGCTGCCTCAGCCTGCTCTTTTTGCTTTTTTTGAAGTGCCTCGGCTTTGGCTTTGGCCTTTGCCTTCTGCTTCTTCTTGCTGACCTTGCCGAAGCCGCCCGAAACTCCACCGCCGCCACCAAAACCACCACCCGATCCGCCACCCGACGCGGGCGGCCCGGATCGGATGACGACGCTCCCCGACGTTCCATCGTTGAAATTGTTCTGTGCCATACAGTCACTCCTTGTCTGTAGGGCACAGCGTGTCGATCAAGCGGTAATCAGGTGCGGTACATAGTTATCGCGGTGGAAATAAGGGGTTGATGGGCGATTCAGCCAATAGCCTGCGGCTTGCGAATCCCCAACCGGCTGATCCACACCGCCGCCAGAATCACACTGCCACCGAGGAACAACCGCCCCAGTTCTTCATGCTGATTCCAGATCAACAGGTTCAGCAGCAAGCCCACCGGTACATGCAGGTTGTTCATCACCGCCAGGGTGCCGCCGTTGACCAGGCACGCGCCCTTGTTCCACCAGTACAGACCGAGTGCGGTCGAGACCAGGCCGAGGAACACCAGCACGCCCCATTGCAGCGGCGCGTCGGGCAGGAAACTGGATTTGCCGAACAACAGGAACGCCGGCAGCGCCACCGCGAGTGCGCCGAGGTAGAAGAAACCGAAGCGCCGGTAGTGCGGCAGATCGCTCGGGTGCTTCGCCACCAGGTGCTTGTACAGCACCTGCCCGGCGGCATAGGTGAAGTTGGCCAGTTGCAGCAGCAGGAAGCCCATGAAGAAGTCCGGGTTGATCCGGTCATAGCGGATCACCGCCGCGCCTGCGACCGCCACCAGTGCGGCGATCAGCGCCCACGGGTTGAAGCGTCGGTTGAGAGCGTCTTCGATCAACGTCACATGCAACGGCGTGAGGATGGTGAACAGCAGCACTTCCGGCACCGTCAGCACGCGGAAGCTCAGGTACAGGCAGACGTAGGTCACGCCGAACTGCAACGCGCCGATCAGCAGCATGCCGCGCATGAACGCCGGTTCCACCGAACGCCAGCGCGTCAGCGGGATGAACACCAGCCCGGCCAGCACCACACGCACCAGCACCGCGAAGTAGCTGTCGACATGCCCGGCCAGGTATTCGCCGATCAGACTGAAGGAAAACGCCTGGATCAGCGTGACAATAAGTAGATAGCCCATGGTCGCCTCGATTTCGAATGGCGGCGACGATAGCGGTTTTTGCCGGCCATCGCTAAATCCCGGGCAAAAAAAAGCCCGATCTCGCTAAAGCGTTCAATCGGGCTACAGCACTCAGGAGCAACAAGTGCAAAGGGAGGTTCGATGCGCGTAGAGCCTTGAAGGGGTTGCGCCAGGTCACTAGAACAATCGGCGATTATCTGGCGATTAACATATCAAGCGACCTGGGAGAGTTTGGCGTTGGCCTGGTTGAGGCCTTTCTCCTGGAAGTCACCGCCCAGGTTCATGCCTTCGGCGTGGATGAAGGTCACGTCGTGGATGCCGATGAAACCCATCACCTGACGCAGGTACGGTTCCTGGTGATCCGCCGGGCCGCCGGCGTAGATGCCGCCGCGAGCAGTCAGCACGTAGGCACGCTTGCCGCTGAGCAGTCCTTGCGGACCGGTTTCGGTGTACTTGAAGGTCACGCCGGCACGCAGCACGTGGTCGAGCCAGGCTTTCAGGGTGCTTGGAATCGCGAAGTTGTACATCGGCGCGGCCATCACCAGCACGTCGGCGGCCAGCAGTTCATCGGTCAGCTCGTTGGAGCGATCCAGCGAGGATTGTTCGTTGGCGTTGCGCTGTTCGGCGGGCTTCATCCAGCCGCCCAGCAGGTTGCTGTCCAGGTGTGGCACCGGGTTCACGGCGAGGTCACGGACGGTGATCTGATCGGCCGGGTGTGCAGCTTTCCACTGACTGATGAAGGTCTGGGTCAGTTGACGGGATACCGAGTCTTGCTGGCGGGCGCTGCTTTCGATGATCAGAACGCGGGACATGTTGTGTAGCCTCCATCCGAGAATGTTGTAAGTCGATGGAGTGAAGGTTAAACAGAGTCGCATCGATGAAAAAGCGCAAATAATTGCTGCAAACCATCGAAATATTCGTTTAGATGCAAGCTACACCTGCAGGAGCGGGCTGACTCGCTCCCACAGAGAGGCAAAACCGCTATTTCGGATTGCAGCTCAGCTCGACGCGCAGCTTGATGATCTCGCGGGAGAACTTGGCGGTGGCGTTGGTGTGTTTGCCGGCCGGCACTTCGATATTGCGGGTGCGCGGCGCTTCCGGGCCATTGCTGAACACGACTTTGCAGACCGCGTCGACTTCGCCGTAGTTGGCGACCCGGATGGAGCCGATGTCTTTATCGGTATCGAAGGACTCGTAGTCGATCTTCAGGCCATTGAGATTCTTCTGCACATCGATCGGATACGCAAACGCGGTCAGCGGCAGCAGCGCCAGTACCACACAACAGAACTTTTTCATTCGGCAGTCTCCATGAGGGATCGCCAGCTTAGGACAAGAGGAGCTATCGATGAAAGCGCCCCGCGTGACCCTCGATCAATGGCGAACGTTGCAGGCAGTGGTCGACCACGGCGGATTCGCCCAGGCCGCCGAAGCGTTGCACCGTTCGCAATCGTCGGTGAGCTACACCGTCGCCCGTATGCAGGATCAGCTCGGCGTGCCGTTGCTGCGCATCGACGGCCGCAAGGCTGTGCTCACCGAAGCCGGCGGCGTATTGCTGCGGCGTTCGCGACAACTGGTGAAACAGGCCAGCCAACTGGAAGACCTCGCCCATCACATGGAGCAAGGCTGGGAAGCCGAAGTACGGCTGGTGGTCGATGCCGCCTACCCGAGCGCCCGCCTTGTTCGTGCGCTGACCGCATTCATGCCGCAAAGCCGTGGCTGCCGCGTGCGTCTGCGTGAAGAAGTGCTGTCGGGTGTCGAGGAGGTGTTGCTCGAAGGCGTGGCCGATCTGGCGATCACCGGCCTGAGCATTCCCGGTTACCTCGGTGCGGAGTTGAGCGACGTGGAATTCGTCGCCGTCGCCCACCCCGAACACGCACTGCATCGGCTGAACCGTGAACTGAATTTCCAAGACCTGGAAACCCAGATGCAAGTGGTGATCCGCGACTCCGGCCGCCAGCAACCCCGGGATGTCGGCTGGCTCGGTGCGGAGCAGCGGTGGACCGTCGGCAGCCTCGCCACCGCCGCCAATTTCGTTTCCAGCGGCCTGGGCTTTGCCTGGCTGCCACGGCACATGATCGAACGTGAATTGAAGGAAGGCCTGCTCAAGCTGCTACCGTTGGATCAGGGCGGCAGCCGCAATCCGAGTTTCTATCTGTATTCGAACAAGGACAAACCGCTGGGCCCGGCCTCGCAGATCCTCGTCGAACTGTTGCGTACCTTCGACACCTTGCCGCTGGACGCACCGTTCGCCGCCCCCGAACAAGCCTGACACGGAGTTCACCGATGGCGTATTTCGAGCATGAAGGCTGCAACCTGCACTACGAGGAATATGGCCACGGCGATCCGTTGCTGCTGGTTCACGGGCTCGGCTCCAGCACGCTGGACTGGGAATTGCAGATTCCGGCACTGGCCGCGCAATACCGGGTGATCGTCCCGGACGTGCGCGGTCATGGCCGCTCCGACAAGCCCCGCGAGCGCTACAGCATTGCCGGGTTCAGTGCGGACATCGTCGCCCTGATCGAACACCTGAAGCTCGGCCCGGTGCACTACGCCGGGCTGTCCATGGGCGGCATGATCGGCTTCCAGTTCGCTGTCGATCAACCACAGATGCTCAAGAGCCTGACCATCGTCAACAGCGCGCCCGAGGTCAAGGTGCGCAGTCGCGACGACTACTGGCAGTGGTTCAAGCGCTGGAGCCTGATGCGTTTGCTGAGCCTGGCCACCATCGGCAAGGCCCTTGGCGCCAAGCTGTTCCCCAAACCGGAGCAGGCGGACTTGCGCCAGAAAATGGCCGAGCGCTGGGCAAAAAACGACAAACGTGCTTATCTCGCCAGCTTCGATGCGATTGTTGGCTGGGGGGTTCAGGAACGACTTTCGAGGATCTCCTGTCCAACGCTCGTCGTCAGCGCCGACCGGGACTACACCCCCGTCTCGCTGAAAGAAACCTATGTCAGACTGCTGCCCGATGCGCGGCTGGTGGTGATCGCCGATTCGCGCCACGCCACCCCGCTCGATCAACCCGAACGCTTCAATCAAACGCTGCTGGCGTTTCTCGCCACAGCCGATATTCACCCTCAGGATCACTGAACCATGCTGAAAAAACTCGCCCTCGCCGCCGGCACCGTGCTGTTCGCCGCCAACCTGATGGCTGCCACGCCGGCCAAGGCGCCCCACGTCGAACTGGTGACCACCAACGGCACCATCGAAATCGAGCTGGATCCGGTCAAGGCGCCGATCAGTACCAAGAACTTCCTTGAGTACGTCGACAGCGGTTTCTACACCAACACCATTTTCCACCGCGTGATCCCGGGCTTCATGGCCCAGGGCGGCGGCTTCACCCAGCAGATGCAACAGAAAGAAACCAAGGCACCGATCAAGAACGAAGCCAGCAACGGTCTGCACAACGTTCGCGGCACCCTGTCGATGGCCCGCACTTCCGATCCGAACTCGGCCACCAGCCAGTTCTTCATCAACGTTGCCGACAACGCGTTCCTCGATCCGGGCCGCGACGCCGGTTACGCGGTGTTCGCCAAAGTGGTCAAGGGCATGGACGTGGTCGACATCATCGTCAACTCCCAGACCACCACCAAACAGGGCATGCAAAACGTGCCTGTCGACCCTGTGATCATCAAGTCGGCCAAGCGCATCGACTAAGCTTTACAGGGCATATCGAGCGGCTGCAGCTTAAAACTGCGCCGCTCACACTGATAAAAGGAGAGCCCGTACTCCGGGCGGTTATCTGATGCTCTATCGCCGTTTCGAACAACTGATCGACATATTCCGTGACGCGCCTACGGCATCCCCGCCGGATCGTGTTCTGCCCTTCTATACCTATTACCTGAAGCAGGTCTGGCCGAGTTTCGCCGCCCTGCTGATCGTCGGCCTGTTCGGTGCCCTGATCGAAGTGGCGCTGTTCAGCTACCTGAGCCGCATCATCGACCTTGCCCAAGGCACGCCGAACGTCGATTTCTTCAAGGTGCATGGCGCCGAACTGGCGTGGATGGCCGTGGTGGCCCTGCTCCTGCGACCCCTGTTCCTGGCCCTGCACGACATGCTGGTGCACCAGACCCTGAGCCCGAGCATGACCAGCCTCATCCGCTGGCAGAACCACAGTTACGTGCTCAAGCAGAGCCTGAATTTCTTCCAGAACGACTTCGCCGGGCGCATCGCCCAGCGCATCATGCAGACCGGCAACTCGCTGCGTGATTCCGCGGTGCAGGCGGTGGATGCGTTGTGGCATGTGCTGATTTATGCGATCAGCTCGCTGGTGCTGTTCGCCGAAGCCGACTGGCGCCTGATGATCCCGCTGCTGACGTGGATCGCCGCCTACATCGGCGCGCTCTACTACTTCGTGCCACGGGTCAAGGACCGCTCCGTCGCTGCTTCCGACGCGCGCTCGAAACTGATGGGCCGCATCGTCGACGGCTACACCAACATCGCCACCCTGAAGCTGTTCGCCCACACCAACTTCGAACAGCACTACGCCCGCGAAGCGATTCAGGAGCAGACCGAAAAAGCCCAGCTGGCCGGCCGCGTGGTCACCAGCATGGACGTGGCCATCACCACCATGAACGGCCTGCTGATCGTCGGCACTACAGGTCTGGCACTGTGGCTGTGGACGCAATCGGTGATCAGCGTCGGCGCCATCGCCCTGGCCACCGGCCTGGTGATCCGCATCGTCAACATGTCCGGCTGGATCATGTGGGTGGTCACCGGCATCTTCGAGAACATCGGCATGGTCCAGGACGGCCTGCAGACCATCTCGCAACCGGTCAGCGTCACCGACCGCGAACAGGCCAAACCACTGGCCGTGGCCCGTGGCGAGGTGCGTTTCGAGCACGTGGATTTTCACTACGGCAAGAAGAAAGGCATCATCGGCGACCTCAACCTGACCATCAAACCCGGTGAGAAAATCGGCCTGATCGGCCCGTCCGGCGCCGGCAAATCGACCTTGGTCAACCTGTTGCTGCGGCTGTACGACGTCGAGGGCGGGCGGATCCTGATCGACGGCCAGAACATCGCCGAAGTCGGCCAGGAAAGCCTGCGCGCACGGATCGGCATGATCACCCAGGACACCTCGCTGCTGCACCGTTCGATCCGCGACAACTTGCTGTACGGCAAGCCTGACGCCACCGACGCCGAACTCTGGGAAGCGGTGCGCAAGGCCCGGGCCGACGAGTTTATTCCGCTGCTGTCGGATGCCGAAGGACGCACCGGATTCGATGCCCATGTCGGTGAGCGCGGGGTGAAGCTGTCGGGCGGCCAGCGCCAGCGGATCGCGATTGCGCGGGTGCTGCTCAAGGACGCGCCGATCCTGATCATGGACGAAGCGACCTCGGCGCTGGACTCGGAAGTCGAAGCGGCAATCCAGGAAAGCCTGGAAACCCTGATGCAGGGCAAGACCGTGATCGCCATTGCCCACCGTCTCTCGACCATTGCCCGCATGGACCGGCTGGTGGTGCTGGAGAACGGCAAGATCGCCGAAACCGGCAACCATGCCGAACTGCTGGCCCACGGCGGATTGTACGCACGGCTATGGGCGCACCAGACCGGAGGGTTTGTCGGCATCGACTGATCCTGCGACAAACGAAAAAACCGCCACAGCCCCTTCACTACGGGCTCTGGCGGTTTTTTCATGGCTGCTGGAAATCCCCGCATTCCCTGCTGTACTCAGCGAAGGCTCTGGAGATGAACCTGTCGTAATTGCAAGGAAGCACAACTCGATGCAGTCTCGATAGCGCGTCTATCAAGGACTCTCTCATGTCTCTGTTAAAACGTTCAGCCACGGAGTTGTTGGGTACGTTCTGGTTGGTGCTGGGTGGTTGCGGCAGTGCGGTGATCGCCGCGTCTTCACCTGTGGGGATCGGCGTGCTGGGGGTCGCCCTGGCGTTTGGCCTGACGGTGCTGACCATGGCGTTTGCCATCGGCCACATCAGCGGCTGTCATCTCAACCCGGCCGTGTCGGTCGGTCTGGTCGTCGGTGGTCGGTTCCCGGCCAAAGAACTGCCCGCCTACATCATCGCCCAGGTGATCGGCGGGATTCTGGCAGCGGCGCTGCTGTATCACATCGCCAGCGGCAAGGAGGGTTTCGACATCGCCGCCGGCCTTGCTTCAAACGGTTATGGCGAGCACTCGCCGGGCAAATACTCCATGGCCTCCGGGTTCATCACCGAGCTGGTCATGACCGCGATGTTCGTGGTGATCATCCTCGGCGCCACCGACAAACGCGCCCCTGCGGGACTGGCACCGATCGCCATCGGCCTGGCCCTGACGCTGATCCACCTGATTTCGATTCCGGTGACCAACACCTCGGTCAATCCGGCCCGCAGCACGGGCCCGGCGCTGATGGTCGGCGGCTGGGCCATCGCGCAGTTGTGGATGTTCTGGGTCGCGCCGCTGCTGGGCGCGGTGGTCGGCGGTGTGGTCTATCGCTGGCTGGGCAAGGAAGAAACCTGAGGAGAGCGGGCGAGGATCAGGCTTGCCGATACGGCAAGGCGCTCCTCGCCTCTTCCGCATAGGCCAGCACACCGGCGCGTTCCTGCTGAAGAAAATCCTTCACGGCAGCTTTCAGGCCGGGATGGCGCAGGTAATGCCAGGAGTGAGTGATCACCGGTTCAAAGCCGCGAATCAACTTATGCTCGCCCTGGGCGCCGGCATCGAAACGCTGATAACCCTGAGCAATCGCGTAGTCCATGCCCTGATAAAAACAGGTTTCGAAATGCAGCCGGTCGTACTCGGCCAGACATCCCCAGTAACGCCCGTAGAAACTGTCGCCACCCACAAGGCTGAACGCCATCGCCACCGACCTTGAGCCCTGTTTGGCCAGCACGACACGAATCGATTCCGGCATGCGCTCGGCCAGCAGACTGAAGAACTCTCGCGTCAGGTACGGTGCCTGACGACGCACCGCATAAGTGTTGGCATAGCAGGCGTAGACAAAATCCCACTGCGCCTCATCCAGCTCTCGCCCTTCCAGCCATTCGAATTCGAAGCCCTGTCCCGCCACTTGCTCGCGCTCTTTGCGCATCTGCTTGCGCTTGCGTGAACTGAGCACGTCGAGAAAGTCCTGGAAGTCGCGATAGCCGCGATTCTGCCAGTGGTACTGACAGCCGATGCGTTGCAGCCAGCCCGGCTGCTCGGCCATGGCGGCATCGGTGAAGGCATCGGTGAAGTTGATGTGGGCGCCGGAGAGTTCTTCGATTTCCAGATAACCCGGCAGGCTCTTGAGCAGTTCGAATCCGTCCTCGACGCTCGCCGCCAACAGGCGCGGCCCGGTGACCGGGCTGAACGGCACCGCACTCAAGAACTTGGGGTAGTAATCAATGCCGGCACGGGCGCAGGCATCGGCCCAGCCGTGATCGAAGACGTATTCGCCATAGGAATGCCACTTGCGATAACCAGGCAGCGCCGCGATCAGACGACCGTCTTCGACATGCAGCAAATGCTCCGCCTGCCAGCCGGTGTGCGGGCCGACACTGCCGCTGTCTTCCAGCGCGCCGAGGAAGGCATGGCGCAGAAACGGCTGGTTGTCCGGCACCAGTGCATCCCAGAGTGCCGGTTCGATTTCCGACAGTTTTTGCAGGCGCTGCAACGGCATTTTCCTCTCCACTTTTGGCCCTGAAAGCCTCGCGAGTATCGCTGATCGGCCCTGTCTTGCCCACGCCCGATTGCGCGACAGCGCTCTAGATCAATAGTTCACGCAAGTTTTGTATCGTCATCAACCTGCCATCACCGTGCCACTGCTCTGTCATAAACCATCGCGATACTGGCGCCTGTTTTTAGAGCGCCGGGTTCTACCCGGACACAGTTTTCCGACGTTCAAATCGTCGGTTGTGCCCAGGATGGTTCAGCCATCCCTCTCATCTTCGGAGATTGCTATGCGTCTTGCTTCCACGAAAACTGCGGCGGCCCTGTGCGGTGGCCTGTTGCTGGCCATGAGTGTTCCGGCCAGTGCCGCAGTCGACGCCAAACTGCTCGACATGCTCAAGGCTAACGGTTCCATCACCCAGGCGCAGTACGTAGAACTGCAAACCGAACTGGCCCAGGATCAGAAGGCCCAGCAAATCGCGCAGCAGGCGCAGCAAGAGACCAACGAGCAAATCGCGGCAACCGCGAAGAAAACCAACGAGCTGAGCAGCTTCGACCAGAAGCTGGCCTGGGCTGCCAAGACCCAGTTCAAGGGTGACGTACGTTTCCGTCAGGAAACCGTGAAGAACGATGGCGTACCGAACGCCAAGGACCAGGACCGTCAGCGCATTCGTGCCCGTCTGGGTGCCTACACCGAAATCAACCCGCAGGTGGACACCGGTATCCGTATCGCCACCGGCAGCAGCGACGACGCCCGCTCCACCAACCAGGACCTGAACAACTACTTCGACAAGAAGCAGATCTGGCTCGACCTGGGCTACGTCGACTACCACCCTGACGCGGTCAAGAACCTGCACCTGATCGCCGGTAAGATGAACCAGCCTTGGGTGAGCATGGGCGACATCATCTGGGACAGCGACATCAACCCGGAAGGCCTGGCCGTCACCTACAAGTACCCGCTGAACGGCAGCGCCGAACTGTTCGGTAGCGCCGGTCACTACACCCTCAAGGACAACGTCGACGGCGAAGGCGTGCAGTTCAAGCACGACCTGCGTCTGTACGCTGGCCAGTTGGGCGGTCGTTTCGCACTGACCGACAGCCTGAAACTGACCCTGGGCGGCAGCATCTACTCCTACGACAACGACAAGGACAGCGCCTGCCCTACCAGCGGCACCGTGACTGCGCCATGCGCCCTGGCCGTCAACGGCAACAGCCCGAACGAAACCTTCAAACTGTATGAAGGCTTCGGTCAACTGGACATCGCCAACCTGCCGGTTCCGCTGTCGATCTACGGTCAGTACGTGAACAACAACGACGCCAGCAACGACCAGGACACTGGCTGGCTGGCCGGCGTGAAGACCAAGGTTTACGGCTTCGGCATCGACTACAACTACCGCGACGTACAGCGTAACGCGGTGGTGGGTGCCTTTACCGACTCCGACTTCGCCAACGGCTACACCGGTTCCCGCGGCAGCAAGCTGAAAGTGAGCTACGAGCTGGACAAGAACTTCACCCTCGGCGCCACCTACTTCATGGCTAACTCGGACTACACCAACGCCAGCCTGAAGAAGACCGACTCCGACATCAACACCCTGCAACTGGATGCTGAAGCCAAGTTCTAACACCGCAGTGACAAGCTTCAGGCAACCAGTGAATGCCTCATTTGTAGCCTGAAGCTGCTTTTCTCCTACAGCCCGGCGCCGCAGCAGCGATCCCCATCATCCGTTCGCTGCTGTTACGCCGGGCTGTTTTTTTGTCTCAGGAATTGTCTTTGCGCCGTTGCGCCGCCAGCCGCTCGGCCAACGCATCCACACCCTCATCCGGTTTCTCCGGCATCACCCGCAATGTCGCCTGCATCAAACGCATCTGACGAATGAAACGCCGGCAATTGGGGCAGAACATCAGGTGATGACGCACCATCAGTTTCTCGCGAAAGCTCAGCTGGCCATCGAGATAATCGCTGGATCGTGCCACTTGCTCCTTGCAGGTCAACATTCGCCTGTCTCCTCAAAATGTTCCACGGTCGCGAAGACCTTCAAACGTGCCCGGTGCAGCAGCACACGGACATTGGAGAGCGAGATCTCCAGAAGATTACAGATCTCTTCCAGCTCCAGGCCCTGACGCTCGCGCAGCAACAGCACACTGCTTTGCAGTTCTGACAGGCTGAGCAGCGTGTGTTCCAGGCATTCGCGCAGTTCATTTTCGGTCAGCAGCGCTTCTGGCGTGTCCTGATGCCAGGCGAACGGTGCGATCAGCCAGTGGCCGTCGCCGGGGGAAAAGCGGTCGTCGTCGATGGTGCCATGGGGCGATGGCAGATCATCCATCAGCACTTCGCGGCGGTTCTGCTTGTAACGGCCCTTGGCCGAGTTGGCGGTGATGGTCAGCAGCCAGGTCTTGAGACTGGAGCGTCCCTCGAAGCTGCCGATATGGCGCACCACCGACAGCCAGGCGTCCTGCACCACTTCCTCGACATGACGCTGACCGACAATCGCATAGGCCACGGCGCGCATGGCGCTCTGGTAGGTCGTGACCAGTTCCTTGAAAGCCTTTTGCTCACCGGCCAGCAAACGTGCCAGCAGTTGGGTGTCGTCAACCGCCATCCCTCAATCCCCTTTTCCTGACTTCGAAAATGATAACGGCAGGATGGCGCGCAACACACCATCCTGCCGTCAACGTCGAAAATTACAGCGTTACAGCTGATCCGGCTGTAGGAAAGATCAACGCGGTTAAGAGGAAATTAACCTCAATCTCAGCGCTTGCGCAGAATCACGCTACCAATCGAATAACCGGCACCGAACGAGCTCAGCACCGCCAACGAACCGGCCGCCAGATCGTCCTGATATTTGTGGAACGCGATCACGGAACCGGCGGAACTGGTGTTGGCGTAGGTGTCGAGGATCACCGGGGCTTCTTCTTCAGTCGCTTCGCGGCCCAGCAGCTTGCGCACGATCAGGTGGTTCATGCTCAGGTTGGCCTGGTGCAGCCAGAAGCGTTTCACGTCACCGACGTTGAGCTTGTTCTCTTCCAGATGCTCGCCGATCAGTTCGGCCACCATCGGGCAGACGTCCTTGAACACCTTGCGACCTTCCTGCACGAACAGTTTGTCGCGGGCACCGATGCCCTCTTCCGCTGCGCGGTTGAGGAAGCCGAAGTTGTTGCGGATATTGTTGGAGAACTTGGTCAGCAGTTTGGTGCTGACTACGTCGAACTGGTGCTTCGACGTTGCCGTATCGGCACGCTCGATGACGACGGCGGTGGCGGCGTCACCGAAGATGAAGTGGCTGTCGCGGTCGCGGAAGTTCAGGTGACCGGTGCAGACTTCCGGGTTGACCATCAGGATCGCCCGGGCCTGGCCCAGTTGCACGGTGTTGGCGGCTTGCTGGATGCCGAAGGTCGCCGACGAGCAGGCAACGTTCATGTCGAAACCGAAACCCTGGATGCCCAGTGCTTCCTGGACTTCGATGGCGATGGCCGGATAGGCGCGCTGCAGGTTGGAGCAGGCGACGATCACGCCGTCGATGTCGGCGGCGGTCTTGCCGGCGCGCTGCAAGGCTTGCTCGGCAGCACCGATGGCCATCTGGCAGAGCACCGACCATTCATCGTTGGAACGCTCCGGCAGGCGTGGCGCCATGCGTTGTGGATCAAGGATGCCGTCCTTGTCCATGACAAAGCGGCTCTTGATGCCCGAGGCTTTTTCGATGAACGCGGCGCTGGATTCGGTCAGGGCCTGGATCTCGCCGCTGGCGATGGCGTCGGCGTTGTCCGCGTTGAACTGCGCGACGTAGGTATTGAAAGACTGCACCAGCTCTTCGTTGGAGATGCTGTTGGCCGGGGTGTACAGGCCGGTGCCGCTGATGACGACGTTATGCATGGTCGTTTCTCTAATCTGTTCAGGCAGAAAGTGCTGGCACCGACGTGCCAACACGCAAAGGGTCTATTCCCATAGAGGGGACGCAAAAACCTGGCATCGCTTTATTCCGACCTCGCCCGCGGCTGACAAGGCTCAAAACCGCGGGGCCGGCGTTTATAGGCGCGAAGTTTGCCATAAACCTTGGCATTTGGCGCCTTTTGCAGGATCGGAGGTCAGGCCTCGACCTGACTCCACTGCTTGTTCAGGCGCTTGTCGGAGATCGGCACTTTCGTCCCCAACTGTTGGGCGAAGAGCGAAACCCGATACTCCTCCAGCCACCAGCGATACAGCTCAAGCTGCGGATCGCGCTTGCCTTCCTGGGCATGTTTGGCGGCGCGGGTCTGGTATTGCGTCCAGAGGCCGGCGAGTTCGCCGCTCCAGACCCGATCCTTCTGCACCTGCGCGCCCAGTTTCTCGAAACGCTGCTCGACGGCCTTCAGATAACGCGGCAGCTCCTTGAGCCACAGCATCGGTGTTTCCCGGACAAAACCCGGATACACCAGATGGCTGAGCTGCTGCTTGATGTCGTTAAGCGCCACCGCCTGAGCCAGATCGATCTTGCCCTTGAAGCGTTTTTGCAGACCGTGCCAGAGCTTGAGGATTTCCAGGGTCAGACGCGCCACGCGCTCCGCATGCTCGGTCCAGCTGCCGCGTTTGCGCTCGGCCAGTGCGGCCAGCCCTGCGCCGTCGCGAGGCAACGGGTCTTCGCCATCAAGAATGCAGCTGTCGAGGCTGGCCAGCAGAATGTCTTCCACCAATGCATCGACCCGGCCCAGTTCGCGATACAGCAGGCCCAGTTCGGTCAGGCCCGGCAACTTGCCGCGCAGGAACTTGGCCGGTTCGGCCAGTTGCTGCATCAGCAGGCGCTGCAAGGCGCGGCGGTGCTGGAATTCGGCTTCGGCCGGGGTCGAGAAGCGCCCTTCCTTGACCGTGCCGCCCTCTTCCACCAGCGCCGGATAGACCGTCATCGACAGCCCGGCGATCTTCTGCTGAGTCTTTTCCGCAACCGGCGCGAAGACCTTGGCCTCCACCGGTTGCTGACTTTTCGCGCTCTGCGGCACAGCCAGTGCGGCCTGACTGGCCTCGGCGAAACGCGCCGTCAACTCCGCCAGATCCCGGCCTTCGCCGAGGAACTTGCCCTGGCCGTCGACGATTTCCAGGTTCATCCGCAGATGGCTTTCGACCTGTTGCGCCGCTTCGGCCCAGGCCTCATCACTGACCCGCGCACCGGTCATGCGCAGCAGCTCACGACCCAACGCTTGCGGCAACGAACCCTCGGCGAACGTCATGCGTTGCAACGCAGCCTTGATAAAGTCCGGCACCGGCACGAAGTTCTTGCGCAGGGCCTTCGGCAGGTTGCGCACCAGCGCGATGCATTTGGCCTCGATCAGCCCCGGCACCAGCCATTCCAGACGTTCCGGCGGCAGCATCGGCAACAGCGGCGCCGGCACGCGCAGGGTCACACCATCGCGTGGGTGATTGGGTTCGAAGTGGTAACTCAGCGCCAGTTCCAGATCGCCGATGTGCAGGGTGTCCGGGTAATGCTGGGCGGTGACTTCGCTGGCTTCGCGGGCCAGCACGTCCTCTTCGCGCATGATCAGCAGTTGTGGGTCTTTCTGGCTGTTGACCCGATACCAACTGTCGAAGGTCGCGGTCTGGTGAATCTCCGCCGGCAGTCTCGCATCGTAGAACGCGTAGAGGGTTTCCTCGTCGGCCAGAATGTCCCGGCGACGGGCCTTGGCTTCCAGTTCGTCGAGTTGTTCGAGCAATTGCTTGTTGGCGGTCAGGCACTTGGCCCGGGACTGAATTTCGCCACGCACCAGGCCTTCGCGGATGAACAGCTCTCGCGAAACCACAGGATCAACCGGCCCGTAATGCACCGGTCGGCGACCGACCACGATCAGCCCGAACAGGGTGATCTGTTCGAATGCGACGACCTGACCGCGCTTCTTCTCCCAGTGCGGTTCGAAATGGTTCTTCTTGATCAGGTGCCCGGCCAGCGGCTCGATCCAGTCGGCGTCGATCTTCGCCACCATCCGCGCGTAGAGCTTGGTGGTTTCCACCAGTTCGGCGGTCATCACCCACTGCGGGCGCTTCTTGCCGATGCCCGATGACGGATGAATCCAGAAGCGCCGCTGACGGGCGCCAAGATAGTCGCCGTCCTCGGTTTTCTGGCCGATCTGGCTGAGCAGACCGACCAGCACAGCCTTGTGCAGCTTCGGATAATCCGCCGGCTCTTTGTTCAGGCTCAACTGCAAGTCGCGGCAGATCAGGCTCAACTGGCGATGGGAATCGCGCCACTCGCGCAAGCGCAGATAGTTGAGGAAATTCTTGCGGCACCAGTTGCGCAGCGGATTGGCGGTCAACGCCTGGCGCTGTTCTTCGAAGCCACGCCACAGATTGACCAGCGCCGCGAAGTCCGAATCGGCATCCTTCCATTGCGCGTGGGCCTGATCGGCGGCTTGCTGACGTTCCGGCGGACGCTCGCGCGGATCCTGAATCGACATGGCGCTGGCAACGATCAGCACCTCCTGCAAGCTGCCGAGTTTCGCCGCTTCCAGCAGCATACGGCCCATGCGCGGGTCCACCGGCAGGCGCGCCAACTGGCGACCGAGCGGGGTCAGCTGACTGTTGCGATCCACCGCCGAGAGTTCTTGCAGCAGATTGAAACCGTCGCTGATCGCCTTGCCGTCCGGCGGCTCGATGAACGGGAACGCGGTGATCTCGCCGAGGCGCAGATGCAGCATCTGCAGGATCACGGCGGCGAGGTTGGTGCGCAGGATTTCCGGGTCGGTAAATTCCGGGCGACCGAGGAAATCCTCTTCGCTGTACAGGCGCACGCAGATACCCGGTTCGACCCGGCCGCAACGACCTTTACGCTGGTTGGCGCTAGCCTGGGAAATCGCTTCGATCGGCAGGCGCTGGACCTTGGCGCGGTAGCTGTAGCGGCTGATGCGTGCGGTGCCGCTGTCGATCACGTAACGGATGCCCGGTACGGTCAGCGAGGTTTCGGCGACGTTGGTCGCCAGCACCACGCGACGGCCCGGATGGGACTGGAAAATCCGCTGCTGCTCGGCCGGCGACAGGCGCGCGTACAACGGCAGGATTTCGGTGTGTTTGAGCTGGGCCTTGCGCAGCATGTCGGCGGCGTCGCGAATCTCGCGTTCGCCCGGCAGGAACACCAGCACGTCGCCAGGACTGCGGCGTTCGCTGCGCTCGTAAGCGGCGATTTCGTCGAGGGTGGCGAGGATCGCCTGATCCACGGTCAGGTCGTCCTCGACGCGGTTGCCCTCTTCATCCTGCTCAAGGGTCAGCGGGCGATACCAGGTTTCAACCGGGAAGGTGCGGCCCGACACTTCGACAATCGGCGCATCGTCGAAATGCGTGGAGAAACGCTCCAGATCGATGGTCGCCGAAGTGATGATGACTTTCAGGTCCGGGCGACGCGGCAGCAGGGTTTTCAGGTAACCGAGCAGGAAGTCGATGTTGAGGCTGCGTTCGTGGGCTTCGTCGACGATGATCGTGTCGTAGCGTTCGAGGTAGCGGTCGTTCTGGGTTTCCGCCAGCAGGATGCCGTCGGTCATCAGTTTGATCAGGGTGTTGGCATCGCTCTGATCCTCGAAGCGCACCTGATAACCGACCAGCGCGCCCAGCGGCGTACCGAGTTCTTCGGCAACCCGGCTGGCCACGCTGCGTGCGGCGATTCGCCGAGGCTGGGTGTGGCCGATCAGGCCATGCTGGCCGCGACCGATTTCCAGGCAGATTTTCGGCAACTGGGTGGTTTTACCCGAGCCGGTTTCACCGGCGATGATCAGCACCTGATGCTTTTCCAGGGCCTTCTTGATTTCGTCACGCTTGGCCGCGATCGGCAGGCTGTCGTCGTAACGGATCACCGGCAGGCTGGCCTTGCGCGCCAGCACCTGATCGCAGGACGCCTGCATGCGCGCCACCCACTGGGCCAGCTTGGCCTCGTCGGGTTTCTTGCGCAGCTCAAGCAACTGCCGCCGCAGCCGGTGGCGGTCGGCGAGCATGGCGTGATCGAGGTTTTTCAGCAGTTTGTCGATGGAGGGCGATTCGTCGGTCATCGGGTACGCAATTCGGTCGTCTAGTGGCGCAAGGACGCGATTGTCGCAGAAAAGCAGCTACAAGCGCCAAGCTACAAGCCGCAAGTTGAAAGCGGGACCTGTAGCTTGCTGCTTGCGGTGGCTTTATTCGTTATCCAGGCCCTTGCGCCGATATGGGAAGACGTCGATGACTTTTCCAGCCCTGATCGCCTCCTGCAACCCCTTCCAGTAATCGGCGTTGTACAGCTCGCCATGCAACTGATCGAACAATTTGCGCTGCGCCGAGTCGGCAAACAGAAACGGCGGAAACTCCTCGGGGAACACGTCCAGCGGACCGATCGAGTACCACGGTTCGGAGGCCATTTCGTCCTCCGGCGTGCGCGGTGCCGGGATGTGGCGGAAGTTGGCTTCGGTGAGGAAGCAGATCTCGTCGTAGTCGTAGAACACCACCCGGCCATGGCGGGTGACGCCGAAGTTCTTCAGCAGCATGTCGCCGGGGAAGATGTTGGCTGCCGCCAGTTGCTTGATCGCCAGCCCGTAGTCCTCCAGCGCCTCGCGCACCTGGGCTTCGTTGGCGTTGTCCAGATACAGGTTCAGCGGAGTCATCCGGCGTTCGGTCCAGCAGTGGCGGATCAGCACGGTTTCGCCTTCCAGCGACACCGTGGACGGTGCGACCTCCAGCAATTCCGCCAGACACGCCGGATCGAACTTGCTCAACGGGAAACGGAAATCGGCGAACTCCTGGGTATCGGCCATGCGCCCGACGCGATCGACGCTTTTCACCAGCCGGTATTTCTCGATCACCGTGGCGCGGTCGACGTTTTTTGACGGTGAGAAGCGGTCCTTGATGATCTTGAACACGGTGTTGAAGCCCGGCAGCGTGAACACGCTCATGACCATGCCGCGCACGCCCGGGGCCATGATGAACTGGTCGTCGGTATTGGCCAGGTGGTTGATCAGGGCGCGATAGAACTCTGATTTGCCGTGCTTGTAGAAGCCGATCGAGGTGTACAGCTCGGCGATGTGCTTGCCCGGCAGGATGCGTTTGAGGAAACCGATGAATTCCGCCGGCACCGGCACATCCACCATGAAATACGAACGGGTGAACGAGAAGATGATCGACACATCGGCTTCGTCGGTAATCAGCGCGTCAATCTGAATCCCCCGCCCCTCGCGGTGCAGCAGCGGAATCACCAGCGGCCACTGATCGTCGTTAGTGTAGATGCGCCCCACCAGATAGGCGCCCTTGTTGCGGTACAGCACCGAGGAAAACAGCTCGACGCTCAGTTCCGGGTCCTTGCACACCCAGTCCGGCAGGTTCTCGCGCAGTTGCGCTTCCAGACGCTGCAGATCCCGGGGCAGATCGGCGTAATCCTCACTGAAACGGTAATCGGCAAAGATGCTCGCGAGCATGCCCGACAACTGCCCTTGCGGTTTGTAGGTGCGGGTTTGCGCAGCCCGGGCGCGGCGCAGGCTTGGCCGGGTGGTATGGATGAACATGCAGCCGTCGCTGATCAGGTCGTGGCTGAACAGGCCGCAGAAAATCGAGTTGTACCAGGTCTCGGAGAGTTCATCGTCGAAGCGCAGGTCGATGATGCTGATGTAGGCGCTTTTCACCAACGGCCAGCAACTGACCTCCATCAGCGTGTCCGCCTCGAAATGCTCACGCAGGCGCGCGACGGTTTCGCCGACCTTGTCTTCGTAGAGGTTGATCCGCGCCGCCGACGCGGTTTGCGTGTCCTGCCAGCGCGCCTGTTCGAAACGCTCCCGGGCGCCATCGGTGATCCGCCGGAAATGCTCGCGGTAATCGTCAAAGCCATCGAGGATCATGCGGGCGATGTCGGTGGCTGGCCATTGCTGCGGCATAGATGAGACCTCTGCGGGAATTGAAGAATCTGTGCTCGAAGGCCTGAGCTTAGCCACGGAACCGGGGGCAGGAGAAGCGTAATTTCTGCCAAATCTGCGACGGCGTTGTACAGCGACACAGTTTTTATCAAAGTTTTTTTAATCGACCGTTCGGTCAGCAAACACGCCCATCAGTCTTTCTCTCCATTCGGCCCCAGCCCGCGAATTCCCTGGGTTTCGGATCCAATCATACCGTGACATCTCTATTCCGCGGCTTTGCCCGGTCTGCGCATTCCTGTCCATCGCCCGTGACCTTGATTGCGCAGTGACCTTACCAAGGTGATGGCACTTTGATATACAGCCCGCCATCACCCGCCTCACAACAAGATCCTCGGCCCACGAGGACGCCCTCTTTCTCAACGTTCAAGGAGCACATTGATGTCTATCCGGAATCTGCGCATAGGTTTGCGCGCCAGTTTGAGTTTTGCCGTTCTGGCCGGTCTGCTGATGGTGGTGGGCCTGTTCGGTCTGGGCCAGATGAAGGCCCTGCGTGAAAGCGCAGCGGTGATCGAAGAATCGTGGATGCCCAGCATCGAAAGCATTCATGACGCAGCGGCGAATATCGCCAGCATCCGCCTCGAATCCCTGCGCCTGATCACCAGTACCCAGGCCGCTGTGCGCGAACGCAGCAAGGGCATTCTCACGGCGCAGCGTCAGGAGTTGCTCAAGCGCCTCGACGATCACAAAGCCCTGCTCGCCAACGATCTGGAACGGGCGATGCTCGAAGGTCTGGGTGCCGACACCGCCAAGTACCTGAGCATCCTCGACCAGATCATCAAACAGATCGACGCCGGGCAGAACGATCAGGCCTACACGCGACTGACCACTGAACTGGCGCCTCAGGGCAGCGTGCTCGACAAGACCCTGGAGCAAATGATCACCCTCAATCAGCAAGGTGCCGATGCCGCCGCCAAATCCGCTGCCGCGACCTATCAGCAGTCACTGTGGATCGTCGCGACAATCATCGTCATCGCCCTGATCGCCACTTTGCTGCTGGCGTGGCTGCTGACCCGCAGCATCACCGCGCCGATCAATCAGGCACTGAGCGTGGCCCGGCGGATTGCCTCCGGTGACCTCAGCGGCCGCATCGACAGCGACGGCCGGGATGAAGCGGCGCAGTTGCTCACGGCGCTGGCCGAGATGCAGGGCAATCTGCGCTCGACCATTCGCGGTATCAGCGAGTCGGCCCAGCAACTGGCCTCCGCCGCCGAAGAAATGAGTTCGGTGATGGAACAGAGCACCCGCGGCCTGCAACAGCAGAACGACCAGATCGAACAGGCCGCCACGGCCGTCACCGAGATGAGCACGGCGGTGGATGAAGTCGCGGCCAACGCGGTGTCCAGCGCCGAAGCGTCAGAAGCCTCGAACGAGGACAGCAAGCACGGGCATGTGCAGGTCAGCGAGACCATCAGTTCGATTCAGGAACTGGTCAGCGCGGTGCTCGGTGCGTCCGAACAGGCCGAGGGCCTGGCGACCCAGGCCCAGGACATCAGCAAGGTGCTGGAAGTGATTCGCGGCATCGCCGGGCAGACCAACCTGCTGGCGCTCAATGCCGCCATTGAAGCGGCGCGGGCCGGTGAGGCAGGACGTGGCTTTGCAGTCGTTGCCGACGAAGTCCGTTCGCTGGCGCAGCGCACGCAGAACTCCACCGAAGAAATCGAGCTGATGATCAGCAGCATCCAGCAAGGCACCGGTGCCACCGTCGGCGCGTTGCAAAGCAGCGCCGAGCAGGCCAGCCAGACTCTGCGCCGGGCCAACAGCGCCGGCCATGCACTGGAGAAAATCACCGCGTCGATCTCGCAGATCAACCAGCGCAATCTGGTGATCGCCAGCGCTGCCGAACAACAGGCGCTGGTGGCCCGGGAAGTCGATGAAAACCTGGTGACCATCCGTGACCTGTCCACGCAAACCGCCGCCGGCGCGACCCAGACCTCTGCCGCCAGTCAGGAACTGTCGCGCCTGGCCGTCGACCTCAACGGTCTGGTGACGCGCTTCGTGCTCTGACGGGGAAATTAAATGCCCGATTAGCGGTTGCCATCGTCAGGGCGCTCGGCAACACTCTCGTCCCCATCAAGGAAGGAGTTACCCGTGAGCCCTGTCGATATTTTCCGCATGTTGTCGCTGGCTGCGATCTGGGGTGCGAGCTTCCTGTTCATGCGCATCATCGCCCCTGCGATCGGCACCGTTCCGACCGGATTTTTCCGGGTCTCGATCGCGGCGGTCGGTTTGCTGGTGATCCTTGGCCTGATGCGCATCAGCTGGGATTTCAAAGGCAAACTCAAGACCGTAATGGTGCTGGGGGTGATCAACTCCGGCGTTCCGGCCACCCTGTACTCCGTCGCCGCCCAGGTGCTGCCGGCCGGGTACTCCGCAATTTTCAATGCCACCACGCCGCTGATGGGCGTGTTGATCGGCGGGCTGTTCTTCAGTGAAAAACTCACGGTGGCCAAACTGGCCGGGGTGTTTCTTGGTCTGCTCGGCGTGGGCGTGCTGACCCGCGCCGGCCCGGTCGCGTTCGACCTGCCGCTGTTGATGGGTGCCGTTGCCTGCCTGCTCGCAACGACCTGCTACGGTTTCGCCGGTTTCCTCGCCCGACGCTGGCTGGATCAGGCCGGCGGGCTCGACAGCCGCCTTTCGGCGCTGGGCAGCATGCTCGGTGCGACGCTGTTCCTGTTGCCGCTGTTCGGCTACAGCGTCATTACCCAGCCGCCGGTGAGCTGGGGCGGCTGGAATGTCTGGCTGTCGCTGTTGGGCCTGGGTCTGGGCTGCACCGCGTTTGCGTACATCATTTACTTCCGCCTGCTGAGTTCCATCGGGCCGGTGAAGTCGATGACCGTGACTTTCATGATCCCGCCGTTCGGCGTGTTGTGGGGCGCGTTGTTTCTGGATGAGCCGCTGTCGATGGCCCATGTGTATGGCGGGGTGTTGATCGCAATTGCGCTGTGGCTGGTATTGAAGCCCGCGGCAGTAAAGCCGGCAGAAGTCGCGACTCGCTGATCGACAGATGCAAAAAGGCCCGGGAGTTTCCTCCCGGGCCTTTTTTATGTGCGGCTGTTATTCCGACTTACGGAACACGAATACCAGACCGACGATGATCAACAGCATCCCCAACACACTCAACGCGGCCAGGCGGTTGCCGAAGATCAGGTAGTCCATCACCGCCGTCACGGCCGGCACCAGATAGAACAGACTGGTGACATTCACCAGATTGCCCCGGGCGATCAGTCGATACAGCAGCAACGTTGCCAGTACGGAAACCACCAGTCCCATCCACAACACCGGCACGATGAAACCGGCACTGTGCTCGAAGTGGAACGGCTGGAACGGCACGAAGATCCCGCACAGCAACAGTCCTGCCAGATACTGCACCGGCAGCGTGCCAAGGGGATTGTCGGTGATGCGTTTCTGCATGATCGAGCCGAACGTCATGCTCGCCAATGCCGACAAACCGAACAGCATCCCCGCCAGCGACATCCCGGCCAGGCCGATGCCCTGGTACACCACCATGATCAGACCGGCCAGCCCCAGCGCCAGACCGAAGATCCGGCTCGCAGAGCGTTGCCGCTCCATGATGACCACGGTGAGGATCGGTTGCACGCCCATGATGGTCGCCATCACCCCGGGAGTGACCTTCAGGTCCAGCGCCAGCAGATAAAAGATCTGATAAGCACCCAACAGCACCACCCCGGTGGCCATCGCATACAGCATCGGCCGGCCGCCCTTGGGCAGTTTCAGCTTGAGCAACGGCACCAGCAGCACCAGCCCGCACAGGGCAATCACAAAACGGATCAGCAGAAAGGCAAAGGGCGAAGCGTGGGCCAGCCCCCATTTGGAGAAAATCGCCCCGCTGCTCCACAGCAGAACGAACAGGCTCGTGGACGCCGCCGCGAGCGCGGACTTTTTCGAAAAGACAAACATGAATACCACCTGTAGTCAGGCAAATAGCCAACTCAGCCGAAGCTGAAATTCAGTAGGTTTTTTCAGGCGGGCACAGGGGTCAGCAGAAAACGCTGATCAGCCCGAAACGCCAACGCCCGGCGGTGATACGACTGCGCACACCGGCGTGCTACTGACAGGTGGGGGGTAATGGCTGATCTGCACAGGCTGCTGATTCCCGCACGGCACGACGCCAGCGTTGACCGCTGAATCGACTACCGCGTTGATGAGGGATGCAGGCATCTGGGCTGATCTTTTTTGAGGGATTGAAAGGTGAGCCGTAGAACTCACGAGCGCCGACTATAACCAGCCTGCGACATGGATTGCAATGAGTTGGGCAAAGGGCCGGTAGCGACGGATGAGCGAGAGCTGAATAGGCTGTTGAGCAACGGCTACATCCACTACGAGGGCGGGCTCATGCGTAGATCCGTGAAAAAATCCCCTACCAAGAAAAGATCAATCAAAACGGATGAAAGGCTTGCTTCCTCCGAGCTATCAACCAATCAGCAGCGCTTTCTTCAGCTACTGACTACAGGTATAGAAGGCGAACCCGACGTTCTCGCTGGACGGCGCTGACTCGCAGGCAATAAAAAACCGCTCCTTGTGAGCGGTTTTTTTATTGCCTGCATCCAGCCTCAACCAAACAGCCAATACCCCAGCAACGTCAACACCACCACCGCCAGCACCGGCCGCATCACGCGGTAGGCCTTTGGATTGCGGCGCTTCCACTGCTTGACCACGCCGCTGAACCGGTCGCTGAAGTTCTTGGTCCAGGCATAGGCCTGGTTGATCCCGCCGACGCGCTCATCGTCGAGGTTCTGTGGTGCGGTGGCGCGGCCCAGCCAGGCGCTGATGGAGCGGTTGATGCGGGTCATGAGGCGGTTGCTCAGCGGACGCTCGACGTCGCAGAACAGGATGACGCGGGTCTGTTCGGTTTCGTTCTTGACCCAATGCACATAGGTCTCGTCGAACATCACGTCTTCACCGTCGCGCCAGGCGTAGACCTGACCATCGACGAAGATCCGGCAATCGTCGGAGTTCGGCGTCGACAGCCCCAAGTGATAGCGCAGGGAACCGGCGAACGGATCGCGGTGCGGGTTCAAGTGGCTGCCGCCCGGCAACAGCGCGAACATCGCGCCCTTGACGTTGGGAATGGCACTGACCAGCGCCACGGTTTTCGGGCACAGGGTCTCGGCCGAAGGCAGCGGTTTGTCGTACCACTTGAGGTAGAAACGCTTCCAGCCCTTCTTGAAGAACGAACCGAAACCGGCATCGTTGTTCTTCTCGGCGGCGCGAATATAGCCCTCGTCGAACAGGTGCATCGCTTCGTCGCGGATGGTTTCCCAGTTGTCGCGCAGCACGTCCAGTTCCGGGAACTTGCTGCGGTCCAGGTACGGTTTGGACGGCACACCGGAAAACAGGTACATCAAGGCGTTGTACGGAGCGAACAGCGCCGAATGGTTGACGAACTGGCGCAGCACCGGCAAACGCGCCTTGCCGCGCAAATGCACGTAGAGGATGCTGCTCACGAACAGCAGCAACACCAACACCTTGGCGGCCAACGAAAAGGTCATCAACGACTCCTTGAAAAAAGACAACGCCACGCAATGTCATTTACCCGACATGGCGGCCGGCCATGATAAACACTACCGGCTCCGGGAAAAACCCGCCCGACCCAAGATTCAGTGTTAAGAATTGCGCAACAAAGCACTAATTAACATAACGAGCCTGAACCCTGGCTGATCTGAATCAACGGGACGCTTACTGCTGGTTCTCCTGATCGGTGAACAGATCGCTGAACAACATGCTCGACAGATAACGTTCACCGGAGTCCGGCAGTACCACCACGATGGTCTTGCCCTGCATTTCCGGGGTTTCCGCCAGGCGCACCGCGACAGCCATCGCCGCACCGCAGGAAATGCCGCACAAGATCCCTTCTTCCTGCATCAGGCGCAACGCCATGACCTTGGACTCTTCGTCGGTTACACGCTCGACCCGGTCGACCATCGACAAATCCAGGTTCTTCGGCACAAAACCGGCACCAATGCCCTGAATCTTGTGCGGACTCGGCTTGATCTCTTCACCGGCCAGCGCCTGGGTGATCACCGGCGAGGTCACCGGCTCCACCGCCACCGAAATAATCGGTTTGCCCGCCGTATTCTTGATATACCGCGAGACACCGGTGATGGTTCCGCCCGTGCCGACGCCCGCCACCAGCACGTCGATGGCACCGTCGGTGTCATTCCAGATTTCCGGGCCGGTGGTTTTTTCGTGGATGGCCGGGTTGGCCGGGTTGTCGAACTGGGCCGGCATGAAATATTTGCCCGGATCGCCGGCAACGATCTCGGCAGCCTTTTCGATTGCGCCCTTCATGCCCTTGGCAGGCTCGGTCAGCACCAGCTCTGCACCCAATGCCTTGAGCACCTTGCGCCGCTCGATGCTCATCGAAGCCGGCATGGTCAGCATCAGTTTGTAACCACGAGCAGCCGCCACGAAGGCCAGGCCGATGCCGGTATTGCCCGAAGTCGGCTCGACGATGGTCATGCCCGGCTTGAGTTTGCCGCTGCTTTCGGCGTCCCAGATCATGTTCGCGCCGATCCGGCACTTCACCGAGTAACCCGGGTTTCGACCTTCGATCTTGGCCAGAATGGTCACGCCACGGGGCGCAATGCGATTGATCTGTACCAGCGGCGTATTGCCGATGGAATGGGCGTTGTCAGCAAAAATACGGCTCATGGCTGGGTCCTTGTGCAGCGTTGAATTCAGCTCTCCAAGGTAAGCCTGTTGCTCCTGCCAGTCCAGTCGGGTCGAACGTCTGCAACGGCCGACAGTCAATCGCTTTACATCGTTCGGGAATTGCCACCATGAAGCGTCGCTACCGCTGGCCGTTGTGGATCCTCGCCACTGTCGTTGTACTGCTGATTGCCCTGCACATCGCCCTGCCCTACCTCGTGCGTGACTATCTGAATGACAAGCTGGCCAACATGGGCGACTACCGTGGCCAGATCACCGACGTCGACTTGGCCCTGTGGCGCGGTGCATACAAAATCAACGGTTTGAAAATCGTCAAGGTCGACGGCAAGGTGCCGGTGCCGTTCGTCAACGCGCCGTTGATCGACTTGTCCGTCAGTTGGCATTCGCTGTGGTACGACCACGCGGTGGTGGCCCAGGTGAAGTTCTTCAAACCTGAAGTCAACTTCGTCGATGGCGGCGCCAACAAACAGAACTCCCAGACCGGTAAGGGCACCGACTGGCGCGCGCAGTTGGGCAAGCTGCTGCCGATAACCCTCGATGAAGTGCAGATCCACGATGGCCGCATCAGCTTCCGCAACTTCAATTCCAAACCGCCGGTGAACATGAACGCCACCAACGTCGAGGCGAGCATTTACAACCTGACCAACGTAGTCGACACCAAGGGCAAGCGTGATGCCCGCTTCGAAGGCAAGGCCCTGCTACTCGGTCAGGCCCCCTTGGAAACCTCTGCCACATTCGACCCGCTGAGCAACTTCGAAGACTTCGAATTCCGCCTGCGCGCCCGCGACCTCGAACTCAAGCGCATGAACGACTTTGCCTCGGCCTACGGCAAATTCGACTTCAACGCCGGCCACGGCGACGTGGTCATCGAAGCCCAGGCCAAAAAGGCCCAGCTCACCGGATATATCAAGCCGTTGCTGCGCGACGTTGAAGTGTTCAACTGGCAGCAGGACGTGGAAAACAAGAACAAAAGCATCTTCCGCTCCGTCTGGGAGGCGCTGGTCGGCGGCACTGAAACCGTGCTGAAGAATCAGGCCAAAAACCAGTTCGCAACCAAGGTCGAACTCAGTGGCAGCGTCCATCAGCAAGATATCAGCGCATTCGAAGCGTTTTTGCAGATTTTGCGCAATGGATTCATCCAGGCATTCAATGCCCGGTATGAGCGGCCGAAGCCGGATGCGGGTTAAGTTTTACGGTTGACGATGTAGCGCCCAGTGTCCTCTGCTGCGATCAGTGCAGGTTTCTCCTGCAACGAATCCCAACCCAGACAGGCCAGGGCCAATGACCGTGGCACGGGTTCCCGGCCATTACTGTAGCGACTGATGCTGCGGGGACTGACGCCCAACGCTTCGGCTGCCTCATTCAGTGGTAAACCGGTGCGAGCGCGCCAATCCATGAAGATCCGTGTGTTTTCGTCCGGAGCATTTTGCGCGAGCGCGTCCCGGTACAAGGTATCGGCACCAATCTGGATATCCGGCTCCAGCCACTCCACGCTCCAACCGTTGTCGCCCAGATCGGCTGTTACAAACACGGCAGCATCCAATAACGGAGCGAGCCCCGGATAAGTCTGGAGGTCGCGGCTCAAATCGAGTGATAGTTGCTGGCCATCAATGAAGGTCAGTGACAGGCGAGCATCAGCCAGTGCCTGCACTGCCGCCAACCTTGGCCTCTTCATGGGTAACATCGTTTCCAGTCCTCCAGCAATTGCGTCTGATGGGCCGAAACCCACGCCAACGCTTCCTTGACGATCAGCGGCGGTGCCTTGCCCATCATGACCTCGACGGTTTCCAGGCTCAGCATCACATCCACTCCACCACCGGTCAGGTGAACATGGGGTGGCGGGTGATCCTTCTCGCGCAACTGAATGCGGTATTTTTCGCGAAATCGGTATTTAGTAGACATGCTCGAAGGCTATCGCCAAATCGGCGATACCTGAATACTGGCCTCGTGCCGAAACTGAGTCAACATGTGACGCCCCATTCAGAGACTGAATAAGCCGTCTGCGTTCACAGTCGACCGGGCCGCGCGTTATAGTCGGGCATCCGATTATTTCGCCCCCGCCCTGCCCGTTCAGGTCGGCGTTACCGTTCGAGGATTAGCAGATGAAGTTCGAAGGCACCCAGGCCTACGTCGCCACCGATGACCTGAAGCTGGCGGTCAACGCCGCCATCACCCTGGAGCGGCCGCTGCTGGTCAAGGGCGAACCGGGCACCGGCAAGACCATGCTCGCCGAGCAACTGGCCGAATCGTTCGGCGCCAAGCTGATCACCTGGCACATCAAATCCACCACCAAGGCCCATCAGGGTCTGTACGAGTACGATGCGGTCAGCCGTCTGCGCGACTCGCAACTGGGCAATGAAAAAGTCCACGACGTGCGCAACTACTTGAAGAAGGGCAAGCTCTGGGAGGCGTTCGAGTCCGAAGAGCGCGTCATTCTGCTGATCGACGAAATCGACAAGGCCGACATCGAGTTCCCCAACGACCTGCTGCAAGAACTCGACAAGATGGAGTTCTACGTTTACGAGATCGACGAGACGATCAAGGCCAAGAAGCGTCCGATCATCATCATTACCTCCAACAACGAGAAAGAGCTGCCGGACGCCTTCCTGCGCCGCTGCTTCTTCCACTACATTGCCTTCCCCGATCGCAGCACCCTGCAGAAAATCGTCGACGTGCACTACCCGGACATCAAGAAAGACCTGGTCAGCGAAGCGCTGGACGTGTTTTTCGACGTGCGCAAGGTGCCGGGCCTGAAGAAAAAGCCGTCGACCTCGGAACTGGTGGACTGGCTGAAACTGCTGATGGCCGACAACATCGGCGAAGCGGTGCTGCGTGAGCGCGATCCGACCAAGGCCATTCCGCCGCTGGCCGGTGCGCTGGTGAAGAACGAGCAGGACGTGCAACTGCTGGAACGTCTGGCGTTCATGAGCCGTCGCGGCACCCGTTAAGAGGCTGACGCCATGTTGCTCAACCTGTTCAATGAAATGCGTGCAGCCAAGGTGCCGGTGTCGGTGCGCGAGCTGCTCGACCTGATCAACGCGCTGAAACAGCGCGTGACCTTCGCCGACATGGACGAGTTCTACTACTTGTCCCGGGCGATTCTGGTAAAGGACGAACGGCATTTCGACAAGTTCGACCGGGCGTTCGGCGCCTACTTCAACGGCCTGGAAAAACTCGACGATCATTTGCAGGCGCTGATTCCCGAAGACTGGCTGCGCAAGGAATTCGAGCGTTCGCTGACCGATGAGGAACGTGCACAGATCCAGTCCCTCGGCGGCCTGGACAAGTTGATCGAGGAATTCAAGAAACGCCTGGAAGAACAGAAGGAACGTCACGCCGGCGGTAACAAATGGATTGGCACTGGCGGCACCAGCCCGTTCGGTTCCGGTGGCTTCAACCCGGAAGGCATCCGGGTCGGCGACGCCGGCAAGCGCCAGGGCAAAGCGGTGAAAGTCTGGGATCAGCGCGAGTACAAGAACCTCGACGACTCCGTGGAACTGGGCACCCGCAACATCAAGGTCGCCCTGCGCCGCCTGCGTAAATTCGCTCGCCAGGGCGCGGCGGAAGAGCTGGACATCGACGGCACCATCGACCACACCGCCAAGGACGCCGGCCTGCTGAACATCCAGATGCGCCCGGAACGGCGCAACACGGTGAAACTGTTGCTGCTGTTCGACATCGGCGGTTCGATGGACGCCCACGTGAAGATCTGCGAGGAACTGTTCTCGGCCTGCAAGACCGAGTTCAAGCACCTGGAGTACTTCTACTTCCACAACTTCATTTATGAATCGGTGTGGAAGAACAACATGCGCCGCACCTCCGAGCGCACGTCGACCCAGGACCTGCTGCACAAGTACGGCGCCGACTACAAAGTGATCTTCATCGGTGACGCCGCCATGGCGCCCTATGAAATCACCCAGGCCGGCGGCAGTGTCGAGCACTGGAACGAAGAGCCGGGCTACGTGTGGATGCAGCGCTTCATGGAGAAGTACAAGAAGCTCATCTGGATCAATCCGTACCCGAAAGATACGTGGGGCTACACCTCGTCGACCAACATCGTGCGGGACTTGATCGAGGATCAGATGTATCCGCTGACCCTGCGCGGGCTGGAAGAAGGGATGCGGTTTCTGTCCAAGTAATCCGGGATCACTCCCCCGTCAACGGCGGGGGAACGATCAAAAGCGCTTCAGATACTCGACATGCTCCCGATGCGCGACGTCCTGCACCACCGGGCGCAATCTGACTTTCGCCCCTGGCAGACACTGCGCCAGGCGAGCCAGCGCCAATGGCGTCAACGCTCCCAATCGCGGATAACCGCCAATGGTCTGCCGATCATTGAGCAACACGATCGGCTGCCCGTCCGGTGGCACCTGCACCGCGCCCAGCGGAATGCCCTCGGAAATCATCGGCTGGCCCTGATACTGCAAAGCAGTGCCCAGCAAGCGAATGCCCATGCGGTCGGCACGACTGTCCAGCGTCCAATGACTGTTGAACGCATCGAACAGGCTCTGCCCGCTGAACTGACCGATCTGCGCGCCGAGCACCAGATCCAGCGGCGCGTCGAGGCGCAGATCCGGTCGATGCTGTGCCGGGACCTCACGCACCAACAGGGTTTCACCCTGATAGCTCAGCGAAGCACCCTTGGCCAATGGCAAACCAAAACCATCAAGACCACCGAGTTCCTCGCGCACCACCGTCGCACTGCTGCCCAACACTTTCGGCGCAGTGAAGCCACCGGGCGCCGCCAGATAGGCCCGAGCCCCCAGCAACGGCTGAGTGAGCTTCAAGGTCTGCCCTTTGCGCAGTTTGAAACTGCGCCACGGCGCCAGCGCTTCACCGTCAATCTGCGCGCCCAGATCGGCACCGGCCAGCGCCAGCAGACAATCCTCTTGCGCCACCACCGCAAACCCGCCAAGGGTGATTTCGATCACCGGCAGATCCAGGCCATTGCCCAGCAACCAGTTGGCCCAGGTCATCGAACGCCAGTCCGCCGCACCGCCCTGAGTCACGCCCAGATGGCGCACGCCGAACCGCCCGGCGTCCTGCAACAGGCACAGCGGCGTGCTCGCTTCAATCGTCAGTCGGCTCATGACAACGCCTCCAGAGGTGTGTCATCACCGCCGAGGTTGATGAATTCTGCGTGGCTCACCGCTTCGAAGCGCACGGTATCGCCGGGCTGCATGAGGCTGTAGCCATCGCGCTCGCGGTCGAACAGTTTTGCCGGCGTGCGGCCGATCAGGTTCCAGCCACCCGGTGACACCACCGGATACGCGGCAGTTTGCCGTTCTGCGATACCGACGCTGCCGGCGGCGACTTTCTTGCGTGGGGTATTCAGACGCGGTGCCGCCAGGACTTCTTCCACCAGTCCCATGAAAGCGAAACCCGGGGCAAATCCGAGCGCGAATACCTGATATTCCCGGGCGCTGTGACGACGAATCACCTCTTCCACCGACAACCCGCTGCGCTGCGACAGCAGGCTCAATTCCGGGCCGACACTCAGGTCGTACCACACCGGCAGCACATGACACTGGCCGCCGGTGCGCGCATTCGGCGACAGGTCGATCAAGGCTTCGGCGATCAATTCCCGGGCCTGACCCGGATTCAATTCGGTCAGGTCGTAATGCACCATCAACGTGGTGTACGACGGCACCAGATCGATCAGATGCGCACCAAATACCGTGCGCAACCGCTCGCTGGCGGCGAGCATCCACGGCATGTTGGTTTCGGCGATTTCATCGAACAGACGCAACATCAGGCAATCCAGTGCCACCACTTCCACCCGCGGATTCATGGCGCGCTCTGCTCGTTCAAGGCGTGACGAATACGCTGCACGGCCGCAACCGAACTGGCGTTGTCGCCGTGTACGCACAACGTGTTGGCTTGCAGATGCAGCGCGCTGCCGTCGCTGGCGGTGAGGTTGTCGCCCCGGGCGATGGTCAGCGCTTGCCCGATGATGGTTTCGGCGTCGTGATGCACCGCGCCAGGCAGTTGCCGCGAAACCAGTCGGCCAGCGCTGTCGTAGGCGCGGTCGGCGAAGGCTTCGAACCACAGGGTCACGCCGTATTCGTCGCCGAGCTGTTGGGCGGCCGTGTTGTCGCGGGTGGCCATCAGCATCAGCGGCAAGCTGCGGTCGTACACCGCGACGGCCTGAATCACTGCTCGCAACTGCGCGGGGTTGGCCATCATGTCGTTGTACATCGCGCCATGAGGTTTGACGTAACTCACTCGCCCGCCCTGGGCACGGCAAATACCGTCGAGGGCACCGATCTGGTAATGCAGGATGTCTTGCAGTTCCTGGGCGGTGTAGGCCATGGAACGCCGGCCGAACCCCACCAGATCCTGATAGGCCGGATGCGCGCCGATCTGCACGCCATGGCTCAGGGCCAGGCTGACGGTCTTGCGCATGATGCCCGGGTCGCCGGCGTGGAAACCGCAGGCAATGTTGGCGCAATCGATGAAGGGCATGACTTCCGCGTCCAGACCCATGGTCCAACTGCCGAAGCTCTCGCCGATGTCACAGTTCAATAGCAGGCGGCTCACGGTGAACACTCCTGTAGCTTTTGTCTTTTTTTATCGTAGGGCGTTGTCGCAGGTTATCAGTTACTGCGCGTCCAGTTGCTTGCCACGGGTTTCCGGCAGGCTCAGCGCCGCCAGGATCACCACGCCGTAGGACACGGCCGCGAAGGCACCGATGCCTACACTCAGCGGTACTTTCTGGCTGAGCAGCCCGATCAGCAGCGGGAACAATGCCGCCAGCGCCCGGCCGATGTTGTAGCAGAAGCCCTGCCCCGAGCCGCGAATCCGGGTTGGAAACAACTCGGTGAGAAACGCCCCCATGCCACTGAAAATCCCCGAGGCAAAGAAGCCCAACGGGAAGCCCAGCCACAGCATCACGCCGTTGCTGACCGGCAATTGGGTGTAGAGCAGAACGATGGTGAACGAGCCGACCGCGAACAGGATGAAGTTCTTCTTGCGCCCCAGCAGGTCGGTCAAATAAGCGCTGATCACATAACCGGCGTAGGAACCGATGATCACCATCGCCAGATAACCGCCGGTACCGAGTACGCTCAAGCCGCGCTCGTTCTTCAGAAAAGTCGGCAGCCAGGAAGTGATTGCGTAGTAACCGCCGAGAGCCCCCGTGGTCAGCAACGAAGCGCGGAACGTGGTGAAGAGCATGCCCGGGGCGAAGATCTCGTAGAACTTCGAAGGGCTGTCCGGAGCTTGCTTGGCTTTGGCTTCGCGATAGATCTCCGGATCCTTCACCAGACGGCGGACGAAAATCACGAACACCGCCGGCACGATGCCGAGGATGAACAGTGCGCGCCAGGCGTCTTCCGGTGGCAGCACCGAGAACAGCAGCGCATAGAGAATTGCCGTCAGCCCCCAACCCAGTGCCCAACCCGATTGCACCATGCCCACCGCCTTGCCGCGATCCTTGGCCCGGATCACTTCACCGATCAGCACCGCGCCGGCGGTCCACTCGCCACCGAAACCGAAGCCCATCAGGGTGCGGGCGATCAGCAGTTGTTCGTAGTTCTGGGCGAAACCGCATAGGAAGGTGAAGAAGGCAAACCACAGCACCGTCAGTTGCAGGGTGCGCACGCGGCCGATGCGGTCGGAGAGAATCCCCGCCACCCAACCACCAATGGCCGAGGCGATCAGGGTGCTGGTGTGAATCAACCCGGCCTCACCGGTGGTGATGCCCCACATCGCGATCAGGGTCGGCACCACGAAGCTGAGCATCTGGGTGTCCATGCCGTCCAGACCGTAGCCGATCTTGCAGCTCCAGAAGGTGCGACGCTCCTGCTGATTGATGTTGCGATACCAGTCGAACGGGCCGGGACGGACCGTGGTCTTGGGGAGGTCGAGGGTGTCGGGCGCACTCATGGCATGTCTCCGCAGGCTTTTATTGGTCTTGTTCGAAGCTCCGACGACGCCTATCGTGGGAACCGGATGCGTCGATTCTTGGGTGCGTCACCCGGTCGCGTCCAACGAATAAAAACCCGCCCAAGACATAAGAAAAATTTGTTGCCATGAACCTGAAGTTTCTCGAGACCTTCGTCTGGGTCGCCCGGCTGAAGAGTTTTCGCCTGACCGCCGACAAGCTGTTCACCACTCAGGCCTCGATCTCCAGCCGGATCGCGGTGCTTGAAGGCGAGCTTGGGGTGAAGCTGTTTGTGCGGGATTCGCGCGGTGTGAGCCTGACGCCGGAAGGCCTGAAAGTGCTGGACTATGCCGAGCAGATGCTCGACACGATGCAGGCGCTGAAGCAGTCCATCGAGACCCGATCGAGCAAGGTCGGCCGGGTGCGCATCGGGGTGATGGACACGGTGATTCACACCTGGCTCAGCCCGTTGGTGGCGCAGATGACCGATCTGTACCCACGGGTGGAAATCGAGCTGGTGGCGGATACCTCGCTGAATCTCTGCGATCAGCTGCAAAAAGGCTTTCTCGATCTGATCCTGCAAACCGATCTGGTGCGCCATGAAAGCGTGCGCAGTCTGGAACTGGCCAGCCACCCCATCGGCTGGATCGTCGCCAGCAATTCGATCTACAACCGCGACTACCAAAGCCTCGCCGACCTGGCGCAGGAGCGGATCATCACCTACTCGAAAAACTCCCGGCCGCATCAGGACATTCTGGCGCTGATGCAAGCCCAGGGCGTGCTGGCGCCACGCTTGAACTGCGTGAATTCGGTGTCGGCGATCACCCGCTTGTTGCGTGATGGCTTCGGTATCGGCGCGTTGCCACCGGTGCTGGTGGCCGAGGAACTGGCGCGGGGTGAACTGACCCTGCTCGACATTGATCAACGGCCACCTGCACTACAAGTGGTGGTGTCGTGGCGGGTCGGTGTGGAATGGGTCGAAGAGATCGTGACGTTGTGTCAGCAGGTGCTGGAGGGGTATGCGCGCGAGGTGGGTACGGATTACATCGTTCTGAGTTGATCGTTCCCACGGCGTGGGAACGATGCATCGAGGTTTACAGCCCGCGCACATCCCGGTCTTCGATCGGCCGGCTCTGGCGCAGGCGCTTGCCGCCCAGCACCACCCAGTCGATCAGACGGAACAGGCATTCGAGGCCGAACGACAGCAGCAGCGCGCCGCTCATGCCCCAGATCATTGCTTCAGGCGTCAGCAGGATCTGGTAGCTGTAGCCGTTCCAGGTTTCCTTGCGGATATCCGGATCGGCGGCCAGCACCACTTGCAGGAAGCGGATGTACCACGGGCCCTGCATCGCCTGGAATTGCTTGTCCAGCGCCAGTTGACGGTTGAGCAAGGTGCTCAGGCTGTCGGCATCGCTGCGAAACACCGGGTCCTCGCTGGCGCGATAGTGGGCGACCAGCGCCTGAATATCACCTTTGAAAAACTGCTCGGCAGTGCCCTGGAAGCCGCGCAGACCGGTCTGCGCCTCGATCAGATGCGCTTCGACCCGCTTGGCGTAATCGTTGATGAACCCCGGCACCTGGACACCGATCAACAGGCCCGCCGCAAACAACACCAGCCGTAGATAACTGAGCAACATCGAGGAAAGATCCTTTATTCGGTCGTGCCCTGGCTGACGCATTCGCCGCGTCGCCACAGGCTCCATTGGCCCGGTTCGTAGCGGGTCCAGGTTTCGTTTTCGGTCAAGGGTTCGGTGGCAATCACCGTGACCACGTCGTTGGGCGTGGTTTCGGCCTGGAAATCAACGATCACATCGACGTCCTTGAGCCGTGCCGGGCCGAACGGTGCGCGCCGGGTGATCTGCGCAAGTTTGGTCGAGCAATAGCAGAACAGCCAGTCGCCGTCGCTGAGCAGGCAGTTGAACACGCCTTTGCTGCGGTATTCGGCGCATGCGGCGACCAGATCCGGCAGCAGCACTTCTATATCGACCGGTTCCGGAAACGCTGCACGTACGCGGTTGAGCAAATCGCAGAACGCCGCCTCGCTGTCGGTGTCGCCGACCGGGCGGTAGAAACTCTTGATCGGGGTGAAATCGGCGAGCTGGCCGTTGTGCGCGAAGCACCAGTTGCGCCCCCACAGTTCGCGGACGAACGGATGGGTGTTGGACAGGCAGACCTTGCCGACGTTGGCCTGACGGATATGGCCGATAACCACTTCGCTCTTGATCGGATAACGCTGCACCAGATTGGCGACTTCCGACTCACAGCTGGCTGCCGGATCCTGGAACAGCCGCAGCCCGCGACCTTCATAGAAGGCGATGCCCCAGCCATCGCGGTGCGGCCCGGTGCGACCACCGCGCTGCATCAGCCCGGTGAAGCTGAACACGATATCGGTCGGCACGTTGGCGCTCATGCCCAATAGTTCACACATGTGCGGGCTCTCGTGATTACAGACGCGGCTCGACGCGCCCGCGCTGCGGATTGCTCGGCAGCGGTGGGCGGCCGTAACGTTCGTCGCCGGCACCGCCGAACGGTTGATCGCCGTCACGCTCGTCTTCGGCACGGGCGGCTGCGCGGGCGGCTTCGGCCTGCTCCTTGCGCGCCTTCGAAGCGCGTTCGATCGGGAAGCGGATCAGCACGAAAATCAGATACAGGCCGAACGCGATCATCGCGTACATGAGCAATTCGGAAATCGCCCGCCAGGCGTTGTTGCCGACCTTGAACGCCAGATCCAGCGCCGTGATGGCGACGGCCGGGGCGAATTTTTCCTTCACCGGATCGATGATGGTCGGGCTGAACAGCAACACCGCCATCAGCACACGCAGCGGCTCGCGCAGCCAGCGCCACATCCAGCGGGTCATGCGCATCCATACCAACAGGCAGCCTACGGCAGCAAAGGCGTAGAGGCCCCAGGCGATCAGATAGTCGTTCTCGGTCATGGTGTCCATGGCAAGGCAGGCAAAGAGGCGCTTATAGTAACGACTTTTCGCACATCAGGCTTCCCCGCCGTCCGTGCGGTCCTCATTTGTCATGTTCGAGAGCCCTCCATGCCCGTATCCGCCAACGTCACCAGCGCCCCGATCGCCCGCAAAGATGCCGGTGCCGACCCGTATGCCTGGCTGCAGGAACGCGACACCGACGCGGTGCTCGACTACCTCAAGGCCGAAAACGACTACCAGCAGGCGCAGACCGCCGATCAGGCCGGACTGCGCGAAACCCTGTTCGAGGAGATCAAGGGCCGGATCCTCGAAACCGACCTGTCCCTGCCGTCGCCGTGGGGCCCGTATCTGTATTACACCCGCACCACGGCGGGTGACGAATACCCGCGCCACTACCGCTGCCCGCACCCGGCCGACGACAGCCTGACCCTCGACGAAAGCCGCGAACAACTGCTGCTCGACCCGAATGCCCTGGCCAATGGCGGCTTTTTCTCCCTCGGCGCGTTCAGTATCAGCCCGGATCACCAGCGTCTGGCCTACAGCGTCGATGCCTCGGGTGACGAGATTTACACGCTGTTCGTGAAGGAACTGGCCAGCGAGCGCATCAGCGAACTGGAATTCCAGGACTGCGACGGCAGCATGACCTGGGCCAACGACAGCCTGACGCTGTTTTTCGGTGTGCTCGACGACACCCATCGTCCGCACAAACTGTTCCGCTACCGCCTCGACGGCACCGCCGCCGAAGAGGTATTCCACGAGCCGGACGGGCGTTTCTTCCTGCATTGCTACCGCGCCAGCTCCGAACAGCAATTGCTGCTGTCCCTGGGCAGCAAGACCACCAGCGAAGTCTGGGCGCTGGATGCCAATCAGCCGCACCAGCCGTTCACCTGCCTGGCGCCACGGGTCGAGGATCACGAATACGACGTTGATCACGGCAAACTTGATGGCGAATGGACCTGGTTCATCCGCACCAACCGCGACGGCATCAACTTCGCGCTGTATCAGGCGCCGGACACCGGCATCGCGCCGAGCGAAGCCGACTGGCAGAACCTGATTCCCCACAGCGATTCGGTGATGCTCGATGGCGTGACCCTCAACGCCGAAGCCCTGACCCTGAGCCTGCGCGAAGGCGGACTGCCGATCATCGAAGTGCGCCCACACGGTCTGGCGCCTTATCGCGTGCAGTTGCCGGACGCGGCCTACAGCCTCTATGTGCAAAACAGCCTGGAATTCGAAAGCGACCGCATCCGCCTGCGCTATGAAGCACTGAATCGCCCGGCTCAGGTCCGTCAATTGATCCTCGCCACCGGCGAACAGGAAGTGCTCAAGGAAACCCCGGTACTCGGCCCGTTCGACGCCGACGCCTACGTCAGCCAGCGCCTGTGGGCCACGGCTCCGGACGGCACGCTGGTGCCGATCAGTCTGGTGATGAAACGCGAAATGCTCGGCAAACCGGTGCCGCTGTACCTCTACGGTTACGGCGCCTACGGTTCGAGCCTCGACCCGTGGTTCTCCCACGCCCGCCTGAGCCTGCTGGATCGCGGCATGGCGTTCGCCATCGCCCACGTCCGTGGCGGCGGCGAACTGGGCGAAGCCTGGTATCGCGCCGGCAAGCAGGAGCACAAGCAAAACACCTTCAGCGACTTCATTGCCTGCGCCGAGTTCCTGATCCTCAACGGCATCACCACCGCGCCGCAACTGGCGATCAGCGGCGGCAGCGCCGGTGGCCTGCTGATCGGCGCCGTGCTCAACCAGCGCCCGGAGCTGTTCGGCGTGGCGATTGCCGAAGTGCCGTTCGTCGATGTGCTCAACACCATGCTCGACCCGGATCTGCCGCTGACCGTCACCGAATACGACGAGTGGGGCAACCCCGAAGAGCCTGACGTTTACGAGCGAATCAAGGCCTACGCACCGTACGAAAACGTCACCGCCCAGGCCTATCCCGCGACGCTGGTGATCGCCGGCTACAACGACAGCCGCGTGCAGTACTGGGAAGCGGCCAAGTGGGTGGCGAAACTGCGCGCGACCAAGACCGACGACAACCCGCTGCTGCTCAAGACCGAACTGGGCGCCGGCCACGGCGGCATGAGCGGGCGTTATCAGGGATTACGTGACGTAGCGCTCGAATATGCATTTGTTTTCAAGGTTCTGGGCATCGCCTGAGGAACTCCGCCGGTCACTTGGGTCTTAATTCCGGGCACCGGAAGCCGATAATCAAGTCGGCTCCCGGTGGCGAGCCTGTAACCCGACACAACAAAAAGACCGCGATGACATGTCAGAACCGACCTTACTGAACAACGAAATCCGTGACTGGCTGATGGACTGCGGCCTGTTCGATCAATTGCAACTGGCGGACTTCGCCGCTGCTTCGGGCTACTTCAGCATCAGCACCGTGGCCGAGGGTGAGGCGATCTTTCGCGAAGGCGATGCCGGCAGTTTCATGTGCATCATCCACACCGGCCAGGTGGCCGTGCAGAAAACCGGCGCTGACGGCCAGGTCATTACCATGGCCACCCTGCGCAGCGGTCGGGCGTTCGGTGAAATGGCCGTGCTCGATGGCGAACGCCGCTCGGCGACTTGTGTGGCCGCGAGCAACTGTCAGTTGCTCAACCTGGGCAAGGACTCGCTGGAAAAAATGCTCAACGACGCGCCAAAGATCGCCGCCAAGATCATCCGCGCCCTCGCCGTTTCTCTCTCCAAGCGTCTGCGCATGGCCGACGGCCAACTGGCGGCACAGCAGATCTAGCCGCCGGGGGATTTGGTTTTACCTTCGGGCTGTTCGATCCCCGGCAGCGGCTGATCCTTGGATGGCGGGCTGGGCATCTCGATCGGCACCAGCGGTGGCCCGCCACTGCCGGAGCCGGCCTTGGGAATCGATACCGGACTGATCTGCGGATATGGTGTCGGCGTTGCGGTGCCGGGCGAACCCGGTTGCGGGGTCGGGCTGGCGGGAATCGCCTGCTGGGCCTGCACTGCAGTAATCGAGAGCGCGGCCAGGGCAATGACCGTTAGAATGGTGCGCTTCATCAAGGGCTCCGTTGCCTGAAGTCTGCTCTCAGGCTACTCCCAACGCGCCTGCTTGCCTTCCCCCCTGTAGAGATTTCCATGAAACGTTTCGTTCTGCTCGACACCACGCCGATCCCTGACAACGGCGGCGCCCTGTGCCTGTTCGAGTATGGCGAAGACTTCGTCATCAAGATCCAGGGCGGCGACGGCGGGCAATTGATGAACACCCGCATGCACGGTTCCGAAGACGCGCTGGCCGAGATTCCGTGCTGCAAGGTTGCCGGCCGACCTGACTCGCGCGTGCTGATCGGCGGGTTGGGCATGGGCTTCACCCTCGCCTCCGCGCTCAAGCATCTGGGTAAAAGTGCCGAAGTGGTGGTCGCCGAGCTGGTGCCCGGCGTGGTCGAGTGGAACCGCGGCCCGCTCGGTGAAAAGTCCGGACGCCCGCTGCTCGACCCACGCACGGTGATCCGCCAGGAAGACGTGGCCAAGGTGCTGCAAAGTGAGCCGAACGGCTTCGACGCGATCATGCTCGACGTCGACAACGGCCCCGAAGGCCTGACCCAGAGGGCCAACAGCTGGCTGTATTCCGCCGCTGGCCTCGCCGCTTGTGCCAGGGCGATGCGGCCCAAAGGCGTGCTGGCGGTGTGGTCCGCCAGCGCCGACCGGCAGTTTTCCGACAAATTGAAGAAGGCCGGTTTCAAGGCCGAGGAAGTGCAGGTCTTCGCCCACGGCAACAAGGGCACCCGCCACACGATCTGGATTGCCGAGAAGCTCAAGGGCTGAGCTAAACTTGCGTCATAACCGTCATTAGTCTTTCTACAAAGGTGAACCCATGAGTTCGTCCACCCCGACCAACACTTCGAAGCTGGATCGCATCCTCGCCGACAACCAGCGCGACAAGGAAATGGGCTACCGCGACAAGGCCCTGAAGATGTATCCGCACGTCTGCGGCCGCTGCGCCCGTGAGTTCTCCGGCAAGCGTCTGAGCGAGCTGACCGTGCATCACCGCGATCACAACCACGACAACAACCCGCAGGACGGTTCCAACTGGGAACTGTTGTGCCTGTACTGCCACGACAACGAACACTCGCGCTACACCGACCAGCAGTATTTCGGCGAAGGCTCCCTGAGCACGCCGAAAATCGCCAAGGCCACGCACAACCCGTTTGCGGCGCTGGCCGGGTTGATGAAGAAAGAAGACTGAACCGTCCGTGATCATTCCCGCGTCGCGCGGGAATGATCGGTGCCGCCCTCCCCCAATCCCCGTATAATCGCCCTCTTTTTCCCGAAGGCGCCCCGCTCGTGGCAGACAAACGGTACAGCTGCATTGGTTTGTATAACCCCAAATCACCGGAAAACGTCGGTTCGGTGATGCGCGCCGCAGGCTGCTATGGCGTGTCGACCGTGTTCTACACCGGCAAGCGCTATGAGCGCGCCGCCGATTTCGTCACCGACACCAAGCGCGTGCACTACGACATCCCGCTGATCGGCATCGACGACCTGAAAAAGATCCTGCCGCTCAATTGCGTCCCGGTCGCCGTGGAACTGGTCGACGGCGCCCGCCCGCTGCCGGAATACACCCACCCGGATCGCGCCCTGTACATCTTCGGCCCCGAAGACGGTTCGCTGGATCAAGAGATCCGCGACTGGTGCGAAGACGTCGTGTACATCCCGACCACCGGTTGCATGAACCTCGCCGCCACGGTCAACGTCGTGCTCTACGACCGCATGGCCAAAGGCCTGAACACCCGTTCCGGGCCGAAATTCCGCTGAAACGCCGCACATCCGATGGAACAAGCTGACCGCCAGTGCAGTCAGCTTGTTTATCCATCACTCATTGCCTGGAGAAAGATCATGACCGAGCTCAAACGCGTCGAGCGTATCGAATCCACCCCGTTCCAGACCCGCTCCGAGCAGAACGTCGAAGGCTGGGAGCGCATCGGCTCGCTGGCCGGCGGCGTGATCATGGTCGGCAAGGGCCTGCGCCGTGGCGGCGTGTTCGGTCTGATCCAGGTGGCGATTGGCGGCGTGGCCATGGCCCGTGGCATCACCGGCCACAGCTCGGTGAAAAGCCTGCTGGAGAAAAGCCGTCAGGACATGAACAACGTGCGCACGAAGATCGAGCGCGCAGGTGAAGAGTTGAGCAAGCTCAAAGCCAATGCCGAAGCGGCGACCAAGACCGCCACCGTGACCGGCAATGATTCGGTGAAGTCGCCCAAAGCCGGGGTCTGATCGCTACTGAATCAATCCGGTATCAAGCACCTTGGACGACTCGCCGACGACACTCTCGGCGAGTTGTACAAACGCCTTGGTATCGACCGTCCCCAGATGCATCGCCCCGCGCAGCACATCATCCAGCGAGCGCTTGTTGCGGGTCTTCAGACGGATCTCGCGATCCAGCTCCTGTAACAGCAGAACCGCTTTGGAGACCTGCGCCGGGCTGATCTGCTCGCCGCGCAACGTCGTCACCTTCTGGCTGTCCGTCGCCAGTTTCACCTGATACGCCTGATAACGTTCGTCGCTCATGCCACCAGCACGGCGCACCAGTTCGACGGCGTAATACTCGGCGAACCCTTCCTTGATCCAGTCACTGCGCTGCTCGTCGTTGATCCGCCCGAACACCTGCGCCAATTCCCGAACCAAAGGGCTGCTGCCGCTCTCGCTGACCAACGGCAACCGCGTGTTGAGGTAGATCGACTCCCGCGCTGCGAGGCTGCCGCGCCACATCGGGTCGTTGGCACCGACGATCAGCAGTTTGCCCGGATGGCGCGGATACACCGCTTGCACCTGCGGCCAGACGAAGGTCAGCAGCGTCAGCACATCCATCCGGCGCATGCCCTGCCCTTGCGGCGACGCCACGGTGACTTCGGTTTCACCCAGCCGCGTGCGACGGCTGCCGAGGTGCCCGGCGAGCATCCAGCCCGTGGGTCGGTCGAACAGACGGGACGGATTGTCGATGCGGAATTTGTTCTTGCCGATGCGCGGCCACGCGGTTTCGACGCTTTTCCAGCCGTCGGGCAGTTCGAATTGCAGGCGTGAGACCAGTTCAATGCCATCCTGCTGATCAAGCTTCGCCGGCGGCACCAGTTCATCGCCGCGCATCAGCGCCCAGGTCGGGGTCATGCGCGTGTCGAAGCTGCCGTTCTTGCGGCCGTGGCTGATGCGCACGCGATAGGTCAGGCTGGCCTTGTCCGCCGTCGGGCGCCACACACCGCGTGCGTGCTGGCCCGGCGTCAGTTGCCATTGGCCGTCGGCTTTGAAGTCGCTGTAGTGGCTGCCGTCGCCGAGGTCGAAATCCAGACTGCGCACGGCCTCGCCCTTAGCCAGGGTCAGGCGCACTTCGGCCTGATCGCTTTGCGACAACAGGCGCACGTGGTAATCCAGATCGACCTTCTTTGCCGCCCACACCGGCGCGCTCAGCATCAGCAGTCCGACGATCAGCGTCCGGCGCAATCCCACAGCCATACACACTCCTTGTTGAAACTCGATCCTCGAGGCCTGGATCCTCGAGGGGCTTAGCCGGCCCGGAAAATCAGGTGATCTTCCCAATCGTCTTCCGGCACGCTGCCTTCGGCGAGCATGCGCCCGGACTGGGAAATCCGCTCGTGGTGCACGGCGTCGCGATCACCGCAGACCAGGTGATGCCACAACGGCAGGTCCTTGCCTTCGCTGACCAGCCGATAACCGCAGGTCGGCGGCAGCCATTTGAATTCTTCGGCCTGGCCCGGGGTGAGCTGGATGCAATCCGGGACAAACTTGATGCGGTTCGGGTAATCGCTGCACTGGCAGGTTTTCAGATCCAGCAGTTTGCAGGCGATACGCGTGTAATAGACGCTGTTGTCTTCTTCATCCTCGAGCTTCTGCAGGCAGCACAGGCCACATCCGTCGCACAGCGATTCCCATTCCTCGTGATCCAGTTGATCGAGGGTTTTGCGTTTCCAGAACGGTTCGACTTTGGCGGCCATGGCTCAAGCATCAACATCAGGTGGTGAAAAGGCCGCCAGTCTAGTGCCCAGGGCCCCGTGGGCCAAGCGCTGGCGACTGCCGGTTGTACAGGGCTTGTCAGTTTTTGCGCGGCCAAGTAGCTTTGCCGTTCTCAAGAAGCCCTGGCTGGATGCCATTAACGCTCGACCGCGTTGCATTCCGGTGAACTGCACGGCTTCGGATTCAACCCCCATCGTTCAGCCCAACTGATCCCGCCGGGTTTTGCTTCAAACCTGTCCTCAAACGTAGCAAGGAATCTCTCGATGAGCGCCAACCCTCGCGTTGCCGAATACGCCATTCACCCGCAGTTCACCGATCGCTGGTCGCCCCGCGCCTTTACCGGCGAAGCGATTTCCGAGGAAACCCTGCTGAGCTTCTTCGAAGCCGCGCGCTGGGCGCCATCGGCGTACAACTCGCAGCCGTGGCGTTTTCTCTACGCCCGTCGCGACACGCCGAACTGGGAGCGTTACCTGGGCCTGCTCAATGAATTCAACCGCAGCTGGGCCCAGCACGCCTCGGCACTGGTGATCGTGATTTCGAAAACCACCTTCACCGCACCGGGCGCAACCGAAGAAACACCGGCGCTGTGGCACACCTTCGACACCGGTTCCGCGTGGGGCCATCTGGCGCTGCAAGCGAGCCTGAGCGGCTGGCACACCCACGGCATGGCCGGCTTCGATCAGGAGCTGACCCGCAAGGAGCTGAACATTCCGCAAGGTTATGCGCTGCACGCCGCCGTTGCGGTGGGCAAGCTGGGTGACAAGGCAACCCTGGCGGATTACCTGCAAGCGCGGGAAACGCCGAGCCCGCGTCGTCCGCTGAGCGAGCTGGCGGCTGAAGGGGATTTCACCCTCTAATCCGTACCGCTGATCGTTCCCACGCAACGTGGGAACGATCTCTGAACTCAGTAACCGCGTGCGAAATCCACTTCCCCACGCAACGCTTCGCCCGCCTGATACGCCCGCAGGTTATCCAGAAACAACTGCACCATCATCGGCGGCGAGGTCGGTGCCGAGCTGTGCCCGGTCAGCAACAAGCCCCACGCGGTCCAGAACGGATGACGTTGCGGCAGCGGTTCCTGACGGCAGACGTCGATCACCGCGCCGGCCAGATGGCCTTCCTTCAGCGCTTCCACCAGATCCGCATCGACCACCGCCACACCGCGCCCGGCGTTGATGAACAGCCCGGTCGGCTTGAATTGCTTGAACAGCGCCGCGTCGTAAATGTCGTGAGTGTGCTCGGTGTTGGGCAGCAGATTGACCACGTAATCCACTTCACCCACCAGCCGAGGCAGATCCGCCATCGAACCGACTTCGACAAACGGCGCCTGCTCCCGGGCGCTGCTGGCGATGCCGTACAGCTCGACGCCGAATGGCCGCAGGAACTGCGCCACGCTCTGGCCGATGTCACCGGTGCCGACGATCAACACCTTGCGCCCGACCAGGCTCTGGCCGGTGCGATTGTCCCACTTGCGCTCGACCTGGCTGACCAGACGCGCCAGCACTTCGCGCTCGTGACCGAGCATGTAGGTCAGCACGTACTCGGCCATCACCTGACCGAAAATGCCGACCGCCCGGGTCAGGCGGTAATCCCGGCGTAAGCCGTCGGCCAGCAGCGGCGTGATGCCGGCCCAGGTCGATTGCAGCCATTGTGGCTGGTGGCCCTGACGCAGCAGGGTCGCCAGCAGATCCGGCTGCCCCAGCCACACCGGGCAATCGACGGCCTGGCGAGCCAGTTCGGCGGAGTCACCGCTGGTCAGCACTTCAAGCTCCGGGGCCGCCTGACGCAGCAGTCGGGCGTATATCGCGTGGTCGTGTTCAGCAATCAGAACGCGCATCTTCAAACCTTTCGCAAACCGTGCAGACGGCCGCCCACTTCGTGGCAGTCGTCGCCGTAAAAACAGTTCCAGGGATTACAAGAGGCCCGGGACCGGGCCTCGCAGGTCAGACCGGGTCGTTGCGTCGCAGCAACTCTTCCGGCAAGTGCTCGATGTACTCTTCCTCGGCCGGCGGCATCTGCAGGTGGTAACCCTGCTTGTCGAGGTTCTCCAGGACGACGGCGATGTCTTCGCTGGCCAGCTTGCGCTCGGGGGTCAGCACCAGATCGAAGGAGTGCTTCGCCTTGCCGAACGCCGCCATCAGGCCTTCCGGCACGCGCTCCAGCGCATCACTCTTGAGCACGTACAGGTACATGCCGCTTTTCTTCGAACTTTGGTAAATGGAGCAAATACGTTTCAAGGCTGTTCTCCGGCAGTGGCCAGGCTGTCGAGCAGCTTCTGGCCCATCAATTCGCGGCGCCAGCCACGCAGCGAATCAGGCAATTGGTAAGGCCCCTCGGGGAAGCCACTTTTGACCAGCGCTTCGAGGGTTTTCTTGCGCAGCATCAGTTCCGGCGCGATGCCCAGGCGTTCAGCCTCGGCCTGGCCCAGGGCGCGCAGTTGCTTGATCAGCGCGGCGGCTTCGATCGGCAGCGGCTCCGGCACGGCTGGCGGCCACTGATCAGGCCCCACACTGCCAGAGCGCTTGATCAGATCAAGCAGAAACTCGCCGTCCTGACGCACGGTACGAGGGTGCATGTCTTCGATCTTGCCCAGCGCGCTGAGGTTGTCCGGTTGCGTGCGGGCCAGCGGCCACAACGAATGCTCACGGACGATACGGTTGCGCGGCAGGTCGCGGGCGCGGGCCTCGCGTTCACGCCAGGCGCACAGCTCGCGCAGAACGGCGAGTTGCGCGCGGGACAGTTTCCACGCCAGCTTCGCCTCGCGATACACCTCATACGGATCGGTCTCGCGACGCAGGTTGGCAACCAGTTCGGCGCCGTCCTCCAGCACCCAGGCACATTTATCGTCAGACAGCTTCGGACGCAGTTGTACGAAAACTTCCGCCAGATGCACGGCGTCTTCGGCGGCATAGCTGATTTGCGTGTCGGACAACGGACGCTGCAACCAGTCGGAACGGGTTTCGCCCTTCGGCAGTTCGATGCCGAGCACTTCCTGCACCAGACGCGAATAACCCATCGAGAACCCGAGGTTCAGATAGGCCGCGGCCAGTTGCGTGTCGAACAGCGGCGCCGGCAGGCTGCCGGTCAGGCGCAGCAGGACTTCGAGGTCTTCGCTGCAGGCGTGCAGGACTTTCAGCACCGCCGGGTTTTCCAGCAACGCCGCCAGCGGTTGCCAGGCGTCAATGGTCAGCGGGTCGATCAGATAGGCGCGTTTGCCGTCGCCGACCTGCAACAGACCGGCAATCGGGTAGAAGGTGTCGACCCGCATGAATTCGGTGTCGAGGGCAACGAAAGGCAGCTGCTGCCACTCGGCGCAAAACTGCGCGAGGCTATCGTTGTCGCGAATCCAGTGAATATCGATGGCCACACGGCTCTCCCTTCAAGAATGGCGCGCAGTATATATCGCCACCGGCGCTTTCCGCGCCTGTGCAGGGCAAGAGCGTTGATGAAATCTCCTGCCTGCCAGCAAGAATAGTCTTACAGAACAATTCCGACGGATCAGTCCTTGGCCAATACGCCGTCGATGACCGCACCACGGCAACCGGCAAACAGATCCAGATCGTGCTGATAGACCTTGCTCTGCACTTCCAGCAGGCCAAGCATCGAATGAAACAGGTTGTCCTGGCTCAACGGCTTGTCGCGGCTCAATTGCAGGCAATGGGTGTCGACCGAGTAGGACTTCTGATAACTGTCGGAGAACCACGCCAGCATCGCCACATGTTTCTGTTGTTCCGGCGCCAGCATGTACGGCGTACCATGCAGGAACAGGTTGTACTCGCCCAGGGACTCGCCGTGATCGGAGAGGTACAGCATGGCGGTATCGACTTTTTCCTGATTGCTGCGCAGCACATCGATCAGGCTCGACAGCACATGGTCGGTGTACACCAGCGTGTTGTCGTAACCGTTGACGATGCTTTCGCGGCTGCAATTGTTCAGCGCGTTGCTTTCACACACTGGCGTGAAGTGTTCGTATTCCTTCGGGTAACGCTTGAAGTATTCCGGGCCGTGACTGCCCATCTGGTGCAGCACCAGCACGGTGTCCTTGTCCAGGTGATCAATGAAACTCTGCAGGCCTTGCAACAGGATTTCGTCGCGGCATTCGCTGTTGGCGCACAGGGCCGGGTCTTTCAGGTTGCTCACGTCCTGCAGGGTGACGCGGTCGCAGGTGCCCTTGCAGCCCGACTGGTTGTCGCGCCAGATCACATCAATGCCGGCGCGTTTGAGCACGTCCAGCAGCCCTTCCTGATTTTTCGCCTTGCTGGCGTCGTAATCCTGGCGACTCATGTTGGAGAACATGCACGGCACCGAGACGGCTGTTTCCGTACCGCAGGAATGCACGTCGGTGAAGGCGATCAGTCCGGCTTCCTTGTCCAGCTTCGGCGTGGTGTCGCGGTTGTAGCCGAGGATGCCGAAGTTCTCCGCCCGGGCACTTTCCCCCACCACCAGCACGGTCAGCGACTTGCGCGAACGGTTTTGCAGCGCAGGGTTGCGCTGGGCGTCTTCGCCGATCTTGATGAACGGTTGCCGGGCGGAAACCACCTGCTCACGCAGATATCCAACCGATGCGCCGATGTAATTGCTCGGTACCAGCATCAGGCGCAATTCGTGGTGGTTGCGAAACAGCGAAGACAAGCCCTGATAGTTGGCCAGCGCCACGCCGCCAATCACGGCGACCGATGCTGCACACACCACAACTTTGCTTAATAACTCTCGGTGCCAGCGACGATACTCAACGGGCAACTTCCACAACACCCACGACGGCAATACGCCCAGAAACAACATATAGGCGAACAACTTCAACGACAGCAGATCACGAACTTCCGTGGCATTGGTTTCAGCGAAGTTGCGAAACATGCCGGCGTCAATCATTACGCCATACTGACTCATGAAATAAGCCACGCCGGCACTGATCAGAAACAGCGCCGTCAACACCGGTTTCAATACCGGGCGAAACGCCAGAAAGGTCAGCACGATGTTGTAGGCCGCGAAGATCATCACCCCGAACGCAATGCCCATGGCGATGCCGTCGGCAGCGGTGATCTCGAGGAGATGTTGCCAAAGTACGAAATTGAATCCGATCAAAAGAAAGGCGCTGGCAAACAACGTCACCCATTCCGGGCGCACGGCTTTTAACTTCAACATATGAGGGGGGGCTATTTCCTGAAAAGAAGCGCCGTGGCCAATTGTGAAAACTTCATTGACCCGGGCAATGAAAACTCTACGTAGCCCCCCATCAATTTTTTGTGAAAAAGAAGCCAACGATTAGTTGGCTCATGAAATAACCATGAAATCTGAACATTCGTCAGGTGTGATTCAGAAAAAATTACGGCTCGCTTCGGCAGTGCCCACGGTAGGCGTATCGACTTTTTAAATACCCCTCGGGATTTTCTGATTTGCCGACGCCGGTAGCCCGCACGCCTAATCGACAGCCTCTGATTCAAAGGTCTGAAGATGGAAAACGTTCGCGCCTCTGCCCGCCCCGCCGCCTGGCTGATGCTCGGCATCGTCCTTGTCGCCCTTAACCTGCGCCCGTCGATGGCCGCCGTCGGGCCTTTGCTGTCGGCGATTCGTGGCGACATTCCGTTGAGTTTCAGCCTGGCCTCGCTGCTGACCATGCTGCCGGTGATGGCCATGGGGCTGGCGATGTTTTTCGGGATCGGCATCAGCCAGCGTCTGGGCGAGCGACGCACGGTGGTGCTGTCGTTGCTGATCATCGGCGTGGCGACGCTGTCGCGGCTGTTTCTCGACTCGGCGGCGCAACTGATCGTCAGCGCCGTGCTCGCCGGAATCGGCATCGCGCTGATTCAGGCCTTGATGCCGGCACTGATCAAATCGCGGTTTCCCGACAACGTGGCGCTGTGCATGGGCTTGTATATCACGTCGATCATGGGCGGTGCCGCGCTGGCCGCTTCGTTCGCACCTCAGGTGATGCTCGGTACCGGCAGTTGGCGTGCAGCGCTGGCGATCTGGGCGGTACTGGCGCTGCTCGCGTTGCTGTTCTGGCTGTCACAACGCGATGACGTACCCTCCATCACCACTACTGCCGTGAAGAAGGAGGCCTTTTTCACCCATTCCCGCGCCTGGCTGCTCGCCATCTTCTTCGGTCTGGGGACAGCGTCCTACACCTGTGTACTCGCGTGGCTGGCGCCGTACTACGTGGAAAACGGCTGGAGCGAACAGAACGCCGGTCTGCTGTTGGGTTTTCTGACGGCCATGGAAGTGATTTCCGGTCTGGTGGTTCCCGCTATCGCCAACCGCAGCCGTGACCGGCGCCTGGTGCTGGGCGCCCTGCTGGTGCTGATCATCGGCGGGTTCTGCGGCTTGATCCTCAGCCCGCAACATCTAAGCCTGTTGTGGCCATGCCTGCTGGGCCTGGGAATTGGCGGGTTGTTTCCGATGAGCCTGATCGTCTCCCTCGATCACCTCGACAACCCGCAGCGCGCCGGTGGGCTGACCGCGTTCGTGCAGGGCATCGGCTACCTGATTGCCGGACTGTCGCCACTGCTGGCCGGGGTGATCCGCGATCGACTGGGCAGCTTCGAATGGGCCTGGTGGTCGCTGATTGCGGTGATGGTGATCATGCTGCTGATCGTGCTGCGTTTCGACCCTCGGCATTACGCCCGGCACTTTCGCTGATCGGGCGTTGTGCACGGTGCTTCACCCCTCTGGCTAAAGGCTTCTGGCCATCTTTTGCGGGATCGTTTTGACACGTCGTATTCCTAAAACTTTCTGTCCCACAACTGTCCGTGAAAAATCCTACAGGGCTTTCTCCTGGCACCATCGTTCCGTTACGATCATGCGCACACGTTTGCGCGGATTCGGCGCAAGGAGCACAGCGAGACAGAACGGATGCTGAACAGTAACTTGCTTAGAAAGCTCGATATGCAGGATCTCATGGTGTTTGTCGCCGTGTATGAGCAAAGCAGCGTCACCGATGTGTCGGAGGCGCTGTTTGTCAGTCAGTCCACCGTCAGTTACTGCCTGAAGAAACTGCGTACCAGTTTTGAAGACGAATTGTTCGTCAACACCCGCACGGGCATGCGCCCGACCTACAAGGCCAGCAGCATGTATGGCCATGTGCAGAAAATCCTCGAAAGCATCAACCTGTGCCACGCCGGCGCCCCGACCTTCGACCCGATGGCGCAACCGGTGACCTTCAACATCTGCGCCCCGGAATACTTCGAACAGCTGATCCTGCCGCGCATGCTCAAGCGTTTCGACTTCGACGATCTGCCGGTGATGGTCAACATGCACAAGTTCGAAACCGACGTGCCGGCGCAAGAGCTGCGCGATGGCAGCCTCGATCTGGTGATCTGTTTCGGCCCGCATTTCCACCGCAGCCATACCGACCTGAAATCGCGGATGCTGCTGGAAGATGACCTGGTCTGCGTCTTCGACAAACGTGCGACGCCGCTGGAGCCGCGCCTCAGCCTGCAAGCCTTCACCGAACGCCGGCATGTGTTCCCCACGCCTTGGACGTCCACTACCAACATGGTCGATGGCTGGCTGGCGCGGCAGGCGCAGAAGCGCCAGATCGTCGCTCGCTCCAACAGCTACAGCGCGGCGTTGAAGATGATCACCGGCACCGATTTCATCCTCACCCTGCCCCGGCGGATCCAGCGTTTGCTGACCAACGACGCGGTGTTCAATCACTGCGAGGCACCCAATGGCCTGCCGGGGTTCACCCTCGACATGCAGTGGAGCCACAACGTCGACCAGGACAGCGCCAACCTCTGGCTGCGCGAGCAGGTCATCAAGACCTGCGCGGAGCTGGAGGCGGCCTGAGTCTTACACGCCGATGGCGACTTTGCTGTAGGACTCGCGGTCGATATCGAGCAGTTCCACGCTCAACTGCACTTCGACACCGGCCGGCCACTCGCACAGGTCCTGCAGCACCGCCAACAGGTTTTGCGAGAGTTGCTTCTTGATCTCCGGGGAGCGACCGCTGAGCAGCGCCAGCCTCACCGCCACAAAGGCCCGCTCGCTCATGGCGGTGCCGACCTTGAAGGTTTCGACCTTGACCGCCCGGCTCTTGATATCGAACTCCGCAGCGAACTGACCGGAACCCACCAGGGTGTTGTTGAGCCGGATCAACGCTACGTCGGCGTTCAGTTGCGGCAGGTTGGCGGTGTATTCCATGTGCAGGTGTGGCATCGAAAGACTCCAGTCGGCGGGTAGAAAGGCCGTACATATAACACAGCTGCGCCCTACTCTCCTGCGGCTTTTTCCGACACAGGAACGGGAAGCTCCCGACGCAGTGCCAGGGTTTCCCAGATCGCCACCAGCACCACGACTGCTGTGGTCAACGCACCGAGCGCCAACGCCGAAAACCAGTGATTCAGTGCCGGCGGCAACAACAGCGTGAGCACTACCAGCCCGAATACATGGGACAAGGGTGGAAACGGCCGATCAGCCATGACCCACTTGAACAGCGCATTACCGAGCAGGAACAGCCATGGCCCGGCGATGATCACGACAATGCCGGAATCGCTGGCATGATCCGGATGCACCAGAACCAGCTCATCAGCCACCGCGCTGACGATCACCCCGGCGACAATCAACACATGCAGGTAGGTGTAGGCGATTCGCGCCTGACGCCCGGGGTCGGTGGAGTGGGCGATACGGTGGTGCGCACGCTCGGCACCGCTGTCGAAGTACACCCACCACATGGCGACGCTGCCCAGCACCGCCACCAGAAACGCCAGCAGTCCATCGCGGCCCGGGACCAGCTCGGCAAAGGTCGCACCGGTCACCAGCAACGACTCCCCCAGCGCAATGATCACGAACAGCGCACAACGCTCGGCCATGTGATTGCCTTCGACATTCCAGTCGCTCAGTGACGACCGCCCCAGCCCCGGCACCCAGAAATACAGCGACGGCGAAATCAGTTCGATCAGCAGCGCCAGCGCCCAGCAAAGCAACCGCTGCTCGCCCTCGACCAACGCCCCGCCGATCCAGAACACCCCGGACAACATCAGCCAGGCGAGGATGCGCTGGAAGTTGCGCGTCATGTTCAACGACTCGCCGCGCACCGCCCAGATCGCGAACAGGGTGCGCCCGACCTGCATGAACACGAACGCCGCCGCGAACATCAGGCCGCGCTCGGTGAATGCCTTGGGAATCGAAGACGAAAGCAGCAAACCGGCGATCATCAGGCCGAACAGCCCGAGACGCACTGGCAGTTTTTCCGGGTCGAGCCAGTTGGTGATCCAGGACGTGAAAATCCACACCCACCACACCGCGACCATCATCAGCGTCACCTGCACCGCACCGATAACCGACAAGTGCGCGAGCAAGGTGTGGGACAGTTGAGTCACGGCAAACACGAACACCAGATCGAAAAACAGCTCGACCATGCCGACCTTGCCGCTGTCAAGACTGCCGCGCCCACGCAGCAAACCACGGGAAATGCTCATGGGTCCAGGCTCCACCGAGTTCAGGTGTACTCAGCAAAGCAGCCGGACAACGGCTCGGCAAGTCAGAACGGTGTGTGCGGTCGCTCGCTCATGAACTGCTCCAGCCGCGAGCGCAGCCAGCGCTCGGCCGGGTCGCTGTCGACATGGCTGAGCCAGACCATCGACAAGTCGAGCGTCGGGGTTTTGAATGGAAACGGTTCCTTGAACAACAGGCCCGAGGCGGCCATGGCCTCGGCGGTGTAGTCCGGCAGGCTGGCTATCAGGTCGGTGCCCGCCAGCAGCGCCGGCAGTGCGCTGTATTGCGGCACCGACAACACCACCTGACGGGTGCGGCCGAGGTCCGCCAGCCACTCATCGGCATAACCACTGACATTGGCCGTGTGGGAAACCAGTACATGGGGCCGTGCGCAATATTCGTCGAGGGTCAGCGGGGTGGCGGACTTGTCGGCGCGCAGGATGCTCGGCTGGATATGCCGCAGCAGTTTGCGCTTGGCATTGGCCGGCAGGCCACGGGTCTGGCTGATGCCGACAGTGATGTCGCCAGCGGCCAGCAGATCCGGAATCCGCCAGTAATCGACATGCTGCACCACGAACACCACGTTCGGTGCCTCCTGGCGCAAGGCGCGCAACAGCGGTGGCAGCAGACCGAATTCGACGTCGTCCGACAGGCCGATGCGAAAGGTCATGGTGCTGACGGCGGGATCGAAATCACGGGTCAGGCTCAGCGCCACCGACAACGAGTCCAGCGCGGGCTTCAAATGGCGATAGATGTCTTCGGCGCGGGCCGTCGGTTCCATGCGATGGCCGACGCGAATGAACAGCGGATCGTTGAGCATCGTGCGCAGGCGATTGAGCGCCGAGCTGATGGTCGGCTGTCCGAGAAACAGCTTCTCGGCAGCCCGGGTCACGTTGCGTTCGAGCATCAAGGTCTCGAACACCACCATCAGGTTGATATCGGCCTTTCGAAGTTCATTGCGGTTCATCCATTGCCCCCTGTCCCCGGATTGCGGGCAGTGTAGAAAGCCCCGCCGATGCCGTCTATGCGCGTAAGGGTCAGTTGACAGTCAATGTCTTCAATCCCATGGCCAGTTTGCGGGGGTCCTTGCTCATTCCCAACTCTTGAGGGCTGATGGCGTCGGCAAATTGCAGTTGCATCCGCAGCAGCCCCTCGTCCTTGATGCGTTGACGGATCGCCGGGGTCAAGGTCAGTTCGAGCGTGTTGCCATCCAGCTTGTCCAGCGTGGTGTTCAAGGTCTCGAGGCCATTGAGCTTGACCACAACGCCCTGCCGGTCATGAGAGGGTGTGAGAAAAGCGGTCGTTTCAAGACGCAGGGAGCGGGCCGAATCGGGAATCCGGAACACCAGTTCGGCGTCCGGGCTACTGGACCAGACGCCCCATGGCTCAGGTTCTGACCAGCCACGCGCCAGAAACCCGTAACCGGCAGCACCGTAGCCGAACAGCGTCGTCTGACCGGACGGTATTTCAGGAACCAGTTGTTGCGGCGCCTTTTCAACCGACTCTTGCAGACACTTGTCACACTGTTTCCAGCCAGGTGCCAGCACCGTGAAACCGTTGATACGCGTCAGCAGGTCAGTACGCGTATCAATGCTTGGAACCGCTCGCAATAGTGCATGATCACTGAGCAAGTACAGCGAATCGGCCTCGTATTTCCCTGAGTTCAACATTTCGGACGCGTGCTCATCCGCGCGACGTAACTGATCGCTACTGATTCGCCCGAGGTAAATCGCATCCGTCGATAACCCGTGGCGTGCCGCAAAAGCCGCGACACTGAGCCATTCCCGAGAGTAGTTTTGCGGGAGCAGCCAGCGAATCTTTGGATAATGTGCGGCCGCACTTTGCCAGAACGGATCAACAAAAGGCGTTGCCCATTGAGCCGTCGGTTCCACCATCAACTGCTTGCGCACGACAGCCCATCCGCTACGCGTATCGGATACCTGGATCACGAGCGCCAAAGCCAGGAGACTACCTGCCGTGCGCACCTTGTTGGCCCGAATCACCAGAAAGAGGATAAACAGAATGGTCGCGTAGTAAACCGGCCAGAACATTCGCCCTGACGCCCGAAAAACATTGGCGATCGCGATGATTTTTTCCGGCAGCGGGTAGGAGAAATCCAACGATCCCAGCGCAATATTGTTGGAAAGCGAGAACATCAACAGCCCGAACAAAGCGACCAGCAAAAAACCATACCGACGCAAACGCAGCCCCACTCTGGTCTGTCCTTGCAGCCAACCGGTCAGACCGCAAATCGTCAGCAGCACAAGCCCCAGCCCCAAAAAGCTGAAGCCGTCCAGATCCCCTACGCCATTCGGCAGATCTTTCAGTACATACGACCAGCCATTGGCATTGAACAGGGTCAGGAGATTGGCACGGTACAAACCAAAACCCGCAGATGCCGCATCGGATCCGCTTACTGAAAAATAACCGGCTTGCCAGCAACAGAAACTGACCAGAGCAAACAGCATAACCAGCTCGACCGCCGCGTTGCGCAGGGTCAATTTGCTTTTGAAGACACGGGCAGCAAGATCCGCCAGCCAGATGAGCGCCACCATCGCCAGCAAATAGGCGTGAATCAGCGCGGTACATCCCAGCAAGGCACCCCAGGCCAGACGCCGGCGCTCATCGCCCGGACGCAGTGCCAGGTACAGCGCCGCCAGAATCACGAAGTGCCCGGCCAGTGACAGATGCACCGGAATGCGCATGATCATCGGCGGAGCAAACAGAAACAGCGCAGCCCCCAAGGCGCGCAAGGTCACGTTTGGCGTGATCAGCCCCAACAGTTTCCAGGCGAACCAGGACTGCAGCATGAAACAGCCGAGAAACCACAGGCCGAAATACTGGAACGTCTCGGGCAATAACCCGGCGAAAGGCTTGAACAGCAGTGCCAGCAGCGGGTTGGAGTCGGAGAAGATCAGGCCATTGCCCAACTCCAGCCCATAAGTCGGGTTCAAGCCCAGCGGAAAGGTCCACGGAGATTGGCGAAAGAACACCCATCCCAGGTAATGCGTTGCCGGATCCCCCTGCCCTAGCCAGGCAATGTTTTGCGGATTGAGCGCACGGGGCCCGACCACGATGAAAAAGGCCAGAATGCCGATGATCAACGGCAACAGAGTGATAGCAAGGCGCTTTGCCGAATCCTTCATCGATACGTCCAGAAGTTATGCAATACAAAAGTGAACGCCGGAATGGTCAGCGCAACCGCCACGACTCCCAGCAAATAGTGCAGGCCGGCCATCTGGGCGGCCCAGGCCACGAGCATCGCCAACACGAAACCTCCCGCCGAGACCATCAGGAAGCGCAGCAGGGTCTTGCCATGCAACCTTGCGGAAAAACTCCAGGTGGTGTTGATCACGTAGGAAACCACCGTCGCCACGACAAATGCCACGCCGTTGGCCAGCGGCGGTTGCGGGCTCACGAAATTGATGAACAACACGGCCACCAGCGCATGCAGGGCCGTGACGAACAAACCCGTTACGGCAAAGCGCATGCCGCGCCGGATGAGTTCGGAGCGCTGTGTCGCCATCAGGGTTTGCGCGCCAGTACGAAGACACTCAGGCCGGCCAGGCGGTTCATGCCCATCAAGGGCAGTTCGAGGCGGCATAGGGTTTTCAGCAGCGTATTGACCAGCGGGTGATGTTTTTTCAGCTGCGAACGTGGCGCTGAACCGCCGGGAATCAGGCGCGAAGCAACGGCAATCGGGAACACCGCTCCGAAGTAGTAGGCGCCCCTCTCGACCGTTAATCCGGCGTTCTTTGTCAGAGACTCGAACTGTCCCAGGGTATAGCGACGTTTGTGTTCGAGAAAATCATCGTGCCCGCTCCACATGAACCGGAACGCCGGCACGGTCATCAGGAAGCGACTGCCGGACGGCACTTTGTCAACGTAGGACTTGAGCAGGCCGAGGTCATCATCGACGTGCTCCAGCACATCCATCAGCAACACCAGATCAGCGTCCACGGTGTCGATCGAGCGGCGGTAATGAACCGGTTTGCCGGCAGTGCTGGCACTGGAGTCGGCCGGATAGCTGATATCCACGCACCACGCTTCTCGCGCGGCGGTATGAGTCAACAGATGATGGGAGAAAAACCCTGAACCGGCGCCGACGTCGAGAATGCGCTTGATCGGCGCCTCCCCCAGCAATCGACGGGTCGCTGCCGCTTTGGAGCGGTAATACCAATGCTCGCCGATGCTGTCGCCGAGGATGTCGGTTTCCTTGAGATCCATGCTTCAGTCCTTGGATTCATAAATGCGGCGCACCAGAAAAACCGGTCGGCGCTTCGCTTCGATATAGGTGCGGCCGAGATACTCGCCGAGCACGCCAATACCGATCAGCTGCAAGCCGCCGAGAAAGGTCACCGCGACCATCAGCGAGGCGTAACCGGGCATGTCAACGCCGTGGATCAGCGTGCGCACCACGATGAACATGGCAAAGGCAAACGACACCAGAGACACCAGCGCCCCCAGATACGTCCAGATCCGCAATGGCTCGGTGCTGAAACTGGTGATGCCTTCGAGCGCGAAATTCCACAGCCGCCAGCCATTGAACTTGCTCTGCCCGGCCGCCCGCTCCGGGCGCTCGTATTCGACCTGGGTGGTGCGAAACCCGACCCAGGCAAACAAACCTTTCATGAACCGCCGGGATTCCGGCAGCGTCAGCAGCGCGTCGACCACACAACGATCCATCAGCCGAAAATCACCGACGTTTTCCGGCAATGTCTGTTCGGCAATCTTGTTGTGCAGACGATAGAACCAATTGGCGGACGTCTGCTTGGCCCAGGAGTCATTGCGGCGGCTGATGCGGTGACCAAGCACCACTTCATAACCTTCGCGCCAACGCTCGATCATTTGCAGAATAACCTCGGGCGGGTCCTGCAAGTCGACATCAATCGGCACCACGATCTGCCCGGTTGCAGTCTGCAAACCGGCAGAGAGCGCCGCTTCCTTGCCGAAATTGCGACTCAGATCGACGATGCGAATCTGCGAATTGCCCTGCTGGCAGAGCAGCAGGCACTTCAGTGTCGAATCGGTACTTCCGTCGTTGACGAACACCAACTCAAGGCTGATCAGGGTTTCACGCTCGAATACCTGACGAATGCGCAGGAGAAAGCCGTCGAGACTGTCCTCTTCGTTGAATACGGGAATCACCAGCGACAGCGTCACCGGCCCCGCGTGTGGCGTTCCATGCGGATGGGTCAATGGACTGCTCTTTTTTATAGTGTTTGTCGGTCGTCGAACGAAATCCGACGCCATGAGCCGCCCCGTATTAAGCAGCACCACTGAAGGTCATGCAAGGGCGACGCAAGGACGTACTTGCCAATCCAAAGGCCGATCCCGACGCTCTGCCCCGCGCCTCGCTGAAACATTACCCAACGATTGGAAACAAATCCCCGATAGCCAAATAACTGCTCTCCGCTAGGCTTGCGACGATGCGCCAAACAGGTTGTCGCAATATCCCATCGCATGGAGCGAACTGAATGTATTTCGAGATTTACAGGCAATCCAAGGGCACCCCGAGCACTGGCAAGGGCCAATGGCGCTGGCGGCTACGGGCGGGAAACCATGAGACGGTTGCCAGTGGCGAGTCGTATGTGAACAAGGCGGACTGCCTGCATGTGATCGAATTGATCAAGGGCGTGCAGGGCGAGACGCCGGTCAAGGAGATTTGAGGGCTGGCTGACAGTCCTGCAAAAACGTAAAAGCCCCTTGGATCTTCATCCAAGGGGCTTTTTCAATATCAACGTCTGAGACTTACCTGTCGAGAATCACGCGAGCGATCTTTCTGATTTTGCCTTTCCATGTCCTTGAAGCATCCTTTTCCTGTCGTTGAGCCGTGACCAACGCCTCCAGCGCAAGCTTTTCCTGCGTCAGTTGCTCGATCAGCGCATGCTTCTCCTGACTCAGTTGTTCAATTCCTGCGTGAAGCCTTCCGATCGTCTCGGAATGCTCGTTATATGCCGAAAGAATTTTTTCCCACTCCTGGAACATTTGGTCCTTTTCAGCGACCACCAGACCGATGGCCTGCGCTCTCTTTTCTTGTACATCAAGATGATTGCGCAACGGGTTTGCTTGATACGCATGCAATGGCGGAACATGGCTCGCACAGTCCGTTCCGCTGGCAAAGGCCTTCAAAAAAGCATCTTTCGAGTAATAACGCTCAAAATGCTGCAGTGCAGATGCACCGTGCTGCCTTAGCAACGGTTCGTCCCACTGGCTGAAAATCCGAGCGAGATCTTCATAGTTGCTCCAGATGAAACTTTCCGGATAAGCGATATCGGATCCGGCGTGGTATCGCGAGCGATAGGATTCGTGAGTAATCACGGGCACCCCGACCGACATCGCCTCGATCAGCGATTTGCCCCCCCCAACCGGGAAAGAAGAAATATAGACATCCACCGAGTTTTCGATCAGCGCCCGAGAGAGCGAAGCGACCCAAGGTATGTGAATGAACCGGTCATGGCTTACGTTCTCGGCATCGAGCTCTTCGTGGATTTTCTGCAGAAATGCATCGGACAAATCCCCGATATGCACATGGTAACCAGCGGAGGCTTTCAGGATGCACGCTACCGCACGCTCATAGCGAATCGTGTATGACCCAGATTCGAACTTGGACATCCGACCGCATGAGCAAGTCGTCAAAGCCCCGCGCTCGAGGAATCGGGTTTTGATCGAGGATGCACCGACAGTGCTGATCGGCCAATAGAGCTGCCGTGTGACACCAATCTCGTTTTTGCACAGTTCATAGGACATGTTGTGCAAGTCGACATGCTGAAACGCTGCGCATGTCACACCCAGGGACAAATGATGATCGCCATGGTGAACGTAGTAACGGTTCTGAATGCCGGGGGCGTGGGCCGCGACGATGCACACGACGTCCTGATTGTGGCCGAATGACAAAACGTTGGAAGGATTCCACTCGCCCAGCCACTTGGTCACAGTATCGAGTTTGCCATCGAGCGCGGTTTCGGCGGCGATGAATACTTCACAGCCGAGCAACGAACTCCACTCACCAATCGAGGCGTGATCAATCCGATTGAACAGATCTGTCAAAACGACACGAACCGGGCTTTCGAACAGTCCCAACGCCAGGTAATCCTTGATCAGTTCGACATGCCCGCCAGCCTTCGCCAATTCAGTCGCCAGAACGACAGTACCCTGACGCTCCGTCACGGGCGCAGGATGATCGGCATAGCAGGCGTCGGCCAGCCTTGCGCAGAGCGAATCGAGCTCACGGCTCGCGAACACTACACCGATGGATTCCGGATCGTTGATGACTCCTTCGGCGAATAACTTGATACACGTCATCGCATCGCCGTATTGCGCTCGAGAAACATGGTTCGCAACCGTTTCTTGCAAGTGGTCGAGATCGAAATCCTTCATTACTGAAAACCTGCAATGATTTCACAGACATACGCCGCTTGTTCGAGTGTCATATGTGGTCCGATCGGCAGGCTGAGTTCGGTCTCCGCCAGTGTCTCTGCAATGGGGAAGGCGCCCTTCTCGAAGCCGAGATACCGATAAGCCTGTTGCCTGTGAGGAGGGATCGGGTAATGAATCAGCGTTTCGATACCGGCTTCCTTCAGCCGTGCTTGCAAAGCATCTCGCTGCGGCGAAAAAACGGGGAACAGATGCCACGATGATGTGCAGTCCGGTTGCACGGCCGGCAGCCTCACAACGCTATCTGGCAAGTGCTGCCGGTAATAGGCGGCAATTTCCCCGCGACGCGCGTTCCACTCGTCAAGAAATGGCAACTTGACGCCCATTACTGCAGCGTGGATCGGATCGAGACGACTGTTTACGCCACACACTTCATTGACGTATTTAACTTTGGAACCATAGTTCGCAATCATCCGGATGCGTTCTGCGAGCTCTGCATCGTTGGTCGTGACGCCGCCGCCGTCACCGAATCCACCGAGATTCTTGCCGGGATAGAAGCTCCATGCTACGGCATCTCCGTGTGCGCCGATGGGCTCCCCACGATAACGTGCACCATGCGCCTGTGCGCCGTCCTCAAGGACCCTCACGCCCTTTTGACGGGCCAGCTCGAGGATCGGCCCCATTGCGGCTGGCTGCCCGTACAGATGAACAGGAAGAATGACCTTGGTCTTGCCGGTCATCGCCTGCTCGATACGTTGCGGATCGATATTGAGAGTGTCGACGTCAGGCTCGACAGGCACGGGGCGTGCTCCGCACTGGGTCACCGCGAGCCAGGTTGCAATATAGGTATTGGACGGCACGATGACCTCATCCCCTTCGGATACCCCCATCGCCATCAAGGAGATACGCAGCGCATCGAGCCCGTTGCCGAGCCCGACTGCATGACGAGCGCCTGTGTATTCGGCAAAAGATTTCTCGAATTGGGCAACCTCTTCCCCAAAGATATACCACCCGGAATCGAGAGCCCGCGCGACCGCTTGATCGAGCTCGGGCTTGAGTTCGAGGTAAGTGTTACGGACATCAAGAAATGGCACTTTCACAATCTTGCTCCTGACTCTCGAATGGAATAGCGTTGGCTGCACACTCATATCACCAAACGATACCTGGCGTTGTGCGAACACTTACCGGACGCCTCCCGAACAGCACATCGGCCGTGTCGGCGAGGTGTCCCTGCGCGCGCAATCGAGACTGTTGCGGCGCGGTGCTTGTAGTTATGGTGATCGAAGTACCACGGCTGTAAAAAACTCAACGAGACCGGACAGCAGCCAGAAACTCGTCGTAGTCCCGATAATAATCGGACTCATCGAATGCCATGGACACAAGGACCAGGCAAACGGATCCCGGATCGAAATTGAGCTCGGCCGCCCAGATCATGGGGGGAATATGCAAACCATGCCACGGGCGGTTGAGGTGGATCGTCTTCTTCTCTACCCCGTCGTCGAGCGTAACGTCGAAACTGCCGGACAGGCAGATCAACAGCTGGTGCAGCTCCTTGTGCGCATGCGCACCGCGACCTTCCCCGGTCGGGATATCGTACAGGTAGAAAACACGCTTGATATCGAAGGGGATGTGTTGCCCACCCTCCAGAAAGGTCAAATTTCCCCGCGGATCAGTGATCTTCGGCAAATTGATGATCTTGCAATCAGACAGCGGCATCCTGAACACCTAATAGATCGATATCATAAAATTCGTGTACAGCCCCTCCGCCTCCGTACTCATGCTTGTACTGGTAGAGGCCCTCGTTGAGTACCGTACCCTCACACTCGTTGCTTGTTCCGAAATCAAAATATCGGACACCGGCTGAAAGTGCCTCGGCCGTGACTCGCTCGAACACTGCATCGAGCGCGGAAACCGCATAGGCTTTCTCGCTCGCCGCAATGTACTGCGCATGCCATACCGTACGCGCCTTGAACACGACGATCCCCGCCTCCACCTGCTCTTCGATTCTGGCGCAATACAACTCGATAGACTCAGGGAAACGAGCGATCAACTGCTCCATTTCTTCCAGGCTATGCACGGGGGCCGCGCCGTGTTTGCGTTCCAGATTATCGGCCAGCACCTGCCAGAGTGCTCGAACCTGATCGCCCCCAGCCACCACTGACACCGATTTGAGAGCCTTTTTCAGCCCGCGCCGGCGGCGTTCGGACGGTTTTGTGCGATCTGCCAACTCAATTGTGCACGACAGATCGCAGCGCGACCGGTGCGCACCGACCCGGAACAAGGCATAGAGATCGTCCTGAGAAGGTCGAGACTGGTAAATATGGGGCACCGCTTTATATCGCAGACGGTCATACCCGTTTCTGCGGTAGTGCTCACTCAAGCACTCCAGCGCATTGATCATCTTGCCGCCGCACAGGTAGCCATCATGCACGATACCGCCATAGGTGATACCGGGATGGCTGACGACCATGGAGTGGTCTGACGGAGACTGAGCCGCCGGGAAAACACCTACGATGCTGCCGGCGTGCATGAGCACAGCCGAGACGTCCAGAAAACGGTCGCCATGGTATTCGAGAAAACGGCGCGAATGCAGGAATGTGGCGTTTGCCGCCTTCGCGCAGAATGCATTCCAGGCCTCACTCATTGCAGGTTGATAGCTCACGACTTCGATGGTCACTGAATCAACTCCACGACGCAGAAGCCCTGCTCACCAAAATTATTGCCGTCCAGACATGTCATACAGGCACGAATGACATCATCGTTGAGTCGGCAAGGTACAGGCCCCATTGCATGGGCTCTAGCCCAATCGAGAGTGCCATCAGGCGTCCAGACAATGCCTGGTTTTTGCCAATTCATGTCCGGACCTTGAAAAAGCGTCGTGCGGTGACCCTGGCAGGCTCCGGTTGCTCGGTTTTGAACAGACAATCAGGATCCGTGTTCTTGAGGATATTGACCCCGACGCCCAACCAATTGTCGGCACCTATGACAACGTTATTGGCAATTGCGGAGTTAACGCCAATGAACGTGTTTTCGCCGATCGTACAAAACCCGGAAATAACAGCATGAGAGGAGATAAAGCAATTGTCTTTGACCACCGAGTGATGGCCGACGTGATTTCCACTCCAAAGTACGACGTTATTGCCGATTTTGACGAAGGGCTGGATTGTATTGTCTTCAAAGATAAAGCAGTGTTCGCCCAATTGCGCATTGGGCCAAACAAATGCACGGCTACTGATATAACTCGCAGGCCTATATCCCTTTGACTTCATCGCTTCGTACAGCCGCGTCCTCAGCCGGTTGAGCTGGGAATAAACGAGTGCCGCATAAAACTCGACTTCGAGGGGAGCAAAGGTTTGCTCGATCTCCTCAAGTGCCACGACAGGCAAACCGAACAACTCATTTTTTTCAAGAAATGCCGATTCGACAGAGAAACCGACGACTTCGTATTCAGAGTCGTGAGTAAAACACTCATAAGCGACCTCGGCGAAGGCACTGTCGCCCAGAATGACAACCTTTTTTGTCTTTAACATGTCCTGCTCTCAAGGTCTGCTGATGAGAATATCTTCACGCCGGTTCGCCATCGGAAGTGCAGGATCCTGTGGCAAGAGATAGGCATCGAACCCTTGGCTCCGGGCCCGTTGAATGATCGACATCACGACAGCATCGTCAATCTGGTCGGGCTCTATTTTATTGAACTCGACAACAGGTGCCTGATCCGTCTTCATATGATCTTTGTGGAAACTCACACCGGTTTCACTGGAAAAGAAACGCTTGCGCTTGGAGATATTGGGAATGTCGCCAATCAACATTTGCCCACCGGGAGCCAACAAGGAAAGCGATACATCGACAAATCGAAAAAAACCAACATCAGCAAAGACATAATGCAGCACGCTGTAACACAGGATCACGTCGACCTTGCCTGCCACTCCAGCCACCCATTCAGGGCACTGTGGATACATGGCCGGCACTTTTTCGATGAAAGGTGCGCTCTCAAGCAAATCCAGCATTTCCTGGCTGTCGATCAACGTCAGCGCATGATTATGGGATGCACACTGATCAATCAGCATCTTCGGTAGATCGCTGCAGCCCGGGCCGATATCGACCACTTGCTGACTCGTCTTTTCCAGATTGGTCAGCTTTGCACAAATATCCTTGAAGATAGTTGCTTCATAACCGGCACGATATGAGTCGGGGAACCCGATGCGCTCATATTTAGACATCGACTCATCCTTTGCGGAGCGTCGGAAATCGTCGAAGTTCGCATGCTCAATTCGGTTAGGTGGCGCCATGTTCAATCCTCTAGAACAACACATTCCCATTACGCTGCAACGCTCGGGCCCATATCTTTAATGTCACAGGCAAAAACCTGTAGGGATCTCGGAAAGCTGAAACGCCTCCCGCCATTCAGGGCAGAATCCATCAGCTCTGGGATCGCAGAACTCCATCATCCCAGAAAAGGTGGGACAATCCGAGGCGGCCTACGGAAAAATGTCATTCAGTTGCTCGAACGAGAGCTGAATGCGCGTAATGCAACGCTGAAGAGTCCGCTGCTGAATCGCTCGACCTGGGCGCAGTAGACGAAGTGAGCTCTATCGGTCGGATCTTCGCCAAACTGTACAGTTTTTTGGCAGTTTGAGTCTGATCGTTGGTTCAGACCACTTTCACCTTGCAAACGCGCCATCACAATCACTGAAAACGAAAAAGCCCCCGTAATCAGCAATGATTACGGGGGCTTCGTCTTGTTCAATAATGGCGGAGAGATAGGGATTCGAACCCTAGGTACCGGTGAAGGTACAACGGATTTCGAATCCGTCCCATTCGGCCACTCTGGCATCTCTCCAACGGCGCGCATCATAACAACACTTTCGTGGAATGGGAAACCCCTAAACGAAATTTTTTCCGTGCTATCAGATGCTTGCGTCGATTAAAGCGGTACGCCCAGACGGTTGGCGACTTCTTCGTAGGCTTCGATGACGTCACCGAGGCCCTGACGGAAGCGGTCCTTGTCCATCTTCTTCTTGGTGTCCTTGTCCCACAGACGGCAGCCGTCCGGGCTGAACTCGTCGCCCAGGACGATGGAGCCATCGCTGAACACACCGAATTCAAGCTTGAAGTCCACCAGCAAGAGGCCTGCGTCGTCGAACAGTTTGCTCAGGACTTCGTTGACCTTGAGCGACAGTTCTTTCATGCGCGCCAGTTGCTCGGCGGTGCCCCAGCCGAATGCCACGACGTGGGATTCGTTGATGAACGGGTCGCCCTTGGCGTCGTCCTTCAGGAACAGTTCGAAGGTGTACGGGTTGAGCTTCATGCCCTCTTCGACGCCCAGACGCTTGACCAGGCTGCCGGCGGCGTAGTTACGCACGACGCACTCGACCGGGATCATGTCGAGTTTTTTCACCAGCACTTCGTTGTCGGCCAGCAGCTTGTCGAACTGGGTCGGAATGCCGGCCGCTTCGAGTTTCTGCATGATGAAGGCGTTGAACTTGTTGTTCACCATGCCTTTGCGGTCGAGCTGCTCGATGCGCTTGCCGTCGAACGCCGAGGTGTCGTTGCGAAACAGCAGGATCAAGCGGTCAGCGTCGTCGGTCTTGTAAACCGATTTGGCTTTGCCGCGGTAGAGTTCTTCACGTTTTTCCATGATGGGCTCCGCTTGCTAAGTAGATGGGCTAGGCGATGTGGCGCCAGTCGAGCCCTGAATCTTGATCGGCCAGTTGCAGCCAGTCCGGGTCGCACCCGAGGGTGTCGACAAAACATTGCCGGGCCAGCTGCGGCAGGTTGTTCTTGCTGCTCAGATGGGCCAGGACCAGGTGTTGCAGGCCTTGCCAGCCCAACTCGGCCACCAGGAATGCCGCCTGATGGTTGTTCAAATGTCCCAGCTCGCCGCCCACCCGCTGCTTGAGAAAGTACGGGTAATGACCACGGGCCAGCATGTCTCGGCAATGATTGGACTCGATCATCAACGCATCGAGGTCCCGATAACCGTCCAGCACCCGCTCGCAGTATGAACCCAGATCGGTCAGCAGGCCGAAGCGTCGCTGTTCCTGATCACTGAAGACATACTGGGTCGGTTCCTGTGCATCGTGGGCCACGGCAATGACCCGGATGTCCAGAGCACCGATCTGCAGCTGCTCGCCGCCGGCCACGAAGCCTGCGGGTTCAATCGGTTTGCGCATCCCGCGCAGTGTGCCGCGACTGAGGTAGACCGGCAGATTGTAGCGCCGAGACAGCAAACCCACGCCATGCACGTGGTCGGCATGTTCGTGGGTCACGAGTATCGCGCTCAGTTGCGCCGGGTTCACACCCAGGCGCAACAGGCGTTTTTCGGTTTCCCGCAGGGAAAAACCACAATCCACCAGTACATACGTATCAGCACTGGCGATCAGCGTGCCGTTCCCTTGGCTACCGCTGCCGAGAACGGCAAAACGCATTGGATCAGCCCAGGTTGTCCTGAATCACGCTCAACACTTTGCGGGCCACATCGGCTGGCGCAACGGTGTTGATGTTTTTCTCGACGGTGACCTGAACGTTGTCGCCAACCTTGCTCAGGCGAACCTGATAACGCTCGGCACGGGCTTCAACTTCTTCCTTGGTCGGCGCACTGCCGAACAGGCTGCTGAAGAAACCAGGCTTCTCGTCTTTCTTCTCGGCCTTTTCGGCCAGGTTGATGTAGTACAGGCCCAGGCTGCGGTTGATGTCTTCAACGCGCCATTGACCTTGCTCCAGCGCACGACCGACGCTCGACCAGGCACGGTCCAGATCGGAACCGACGTTCAACACCGGGTTGCCACTGCCGTCTTCGCTGAGGGCAACACGGCTCGGGGTATCGAAATCACGGGATGCCAGCATCGACACCGAACCGCCCTTCTCGGAAGTACGGCTCATGCTCGCGAGCATGTCGTCGACCAGCGCAGCGTCCAGGCCGGTATTGACCGAACGGTTGGTGAAATCGACATTGGCGGTGCTGCCGGCAGGACGCTCGGCGCTGACCACGTAGATTTCACTGGTATTGCGCTGCACGCCCGGCTCGATGCGCACCCGCACGCGGGTTTCGCTGTCGGCACCGACGCCGGCGGCGCTCAGGCGCTTGGCCATGGCGGCGGACAGTTCGTCGGAATGCTGCCAGGTAGTGGTGAATTCGCCGGTTTGCGGGCGCTGTTCATCCAGACGGAAACCGTTGTCCTGGAAGAACTGCACAGCCACTGGCCAGACTTCGGCCGGTGGATGCTGACCCATGACCCAACGCGAATCACCGCTCTTCTGCAGCGAATAGTCGCTGGCATCAGCGATCGCCGACAGTGGTTGAGGACGCGGAACCACGTATTCGCCGGTAGCGGTGTCGTCGGCGACGTTGCGCGGGATCGGCAGCAGCGGATCCAGGCGCTTGGAGGTGCTGACACCTTCTGGCAGTTGCATCGGTGCAGTCTGTTTCGCTTCCAGGTAGTCGCTACCACGGTCACGGAAATAACCTTCCGGGCCCCAGATCCATCCGCAGCCACTGGTGCTGGAGATAATCAAGGCAAGTGCGGAAAGTCCGGCCATTCGCTTCATGCGTTGTACTTCCTCAATTAAACCAGGACGCTGCACTGGCGCAGGGCCGAGCGCAACGTTTCATGACAAGGAGCGCTCAGCCAGGTCAGCGGCAGGCGAATGCCTTCGTGCATCAGGCCCATTTCGACCAAAGCCCATTTCACCGGAATCGGGTTGGCTTCGATGAACAGGTCCTTGTGCAGCGGCATCAGTTTTTCATTGATGGCCCGTGCGGTCTCGGCGTCGCCCTTGAGCGCGGCCTCGCACAGGTCGGCCATTTCGCGCGGAGCGACGTTGGCGGTGACGGAGATGTTGCCTTTGCCGCCCAGCAGGATCAGTTCGACGGCGGTCGGATCATCGCCGGACAGCACGATGAAATCCTTGCTCACGCCGTCGAGGATTGCCTTGGCGCGTTTCAGGTCGCCAGTGGCTTCCTTGATACCGATGATGTTCGGCACGGTGGACAGACGGATCACGGTCTCGGCCTGCATGTCGCAGGAGGTGCGGCCGGGAACGTTGTAGAGGATCTGCGGGATGTCAACCGCTTCGGCGATGTGCTTGAAGTGCTGGTACAGGCCTTCCTGGGTCGGCTTGTTGTAGTACGGGACGACCAGCAGGCAGGCATCGGCGCCGGCTTCCTTGGCATTGCGGGTCAGCTCGACGGCTTCGCGGGTCGAGTTGGCGCCGGTACCGGCGATGACCGGAATGCGGCCTGCCACCTGTTTGACCACGGCTTTGATGACGGCAATGTGTTCTTCTACATCAAGGGTTGCCGACTCGCCGGTAGTACCGACCGCGACAATGGCATGGGTGCCGTTCTTGAGATGGAAGTCCACGAGTTTGCTGAGGCTGTCCCAGTCAAGACGCCCTTGTGCATCCATGGGTGTGACCAGTGCCACCATACTGCCCGCAATCATGAAACCGCTCCTGCCGGAAAAAGAGAGCGGTAATGGTACTGGCGCCAAGATGCTTGCACAAGCGAAGTACTGCGCCGCCATTCCCCTTGGCGCCGCTTTTCGCTACCCTTCAGACTTTGATCGGTACTGATCAGCTTGTGCGCCGGGTTCCTGCCCCCCGTTTCGGTCTTCCAGACCCCGTTCCAGCGTCGCCGTCTTACGCTTCCTTATTATTGGAGCCGTGGCGACAGGCGAACCGGGTCTTCAGGACAGGTATGTCCCGGCACTCAACGCCCTCACCCTACCGACCGCTCATCGCTTTAGGAATGCTGCATGTCCACCCCCACAGTTCGCGAACAATTCCTTGTCATCAGTGCCCTCGGCGCCAATCCCATGGAGCTGACCAACGTCCTGTGCCGCGCCAGCCATGAAAACCGCTGCGCGGTCGTCACCTCGCGCCTGACCCGCCACGGCGAGTGCAGCGCGCTGGTGCTTGAAGTTTCCGGCAGCTGGGATGCCCTGGCCCGCCTGGAAGGCAGCCTGCCGACCCTGGCCAAACGTCATGCGTTCACGGTTAACGTGGTGCGCAGCGCCGCCCTGGAAAACCGTCCGCAAGCCCTGCCGTATGTGGCTTACGTGTCGTCGGCCTATCGCCCGGACATTATCAACGAGCTGTGCCAGTTCTTCATGGATCACAACGTCGAGCTGGAAAACCTGACCTGCGACACCTATCAGGCACCACAGACCGGCGGCACCATGCTCAACGCCACGTTCACCGTGACCCTGCCGGCCGGCACCCAGATCAGCTGGCTGCGCGACCAGTTCCTGGACTTCGCCGATGCCATGAACCTCGACGCACTGATCGAACCGTGGCGCCCACAGAACCCAATGTAAGGAAGCTTTCATGGCCGTAGCTATCGATCAACCGGTTGCCGACTTCGAAGCACCCGCCACCAGCGGGCAGACCGTCAGTCTCTCGGCCCTCAAGGGCAAGCAAGTGGTGATCTACTTCTATCCGAAGGACAGCACCCCGGGCTGCACCACCGAAGGCCAGGGTTTTCGCGATCAGTACGCCGCGTTCAAGGCCGCCAACACGGAAATCTTCGGTATCTCCCGCGACAGCCTGAAGTCCCACGAGAATTTCAAGTGCAAGCAGGAGTTTCCGTTCGAGCTGATCAGTGACAAGGACGAAGCCGTCTGCCAGCTGTTCGACGTGATCAAGCTGAAAAAGCTCTACGGCAAGGAATACCTGGGCGTGGATCGCAGCACGTTTCTGATCGACAAGGATGGCGTACTGCGCCAGGAATGGCGCGGTGTGAAAGTACCGGGCCACGTGGATGCGGTGCTGGCCGCTGCTCAGGCGCTGAACAAGGCCTGATCCTTTCGGCGCCCTGGCGGGCGCCGAATTACTTTCAAAGCAATGGCGCCACCACCGGTTCCTTGCGCGGCCACGCATCAAGCACAGCTTTGAACAGCGTCGCCAGCGGAATCGCGAAGAACACACCCCAGAAGCCCCACAACCCGCCGAACAACAGCACCGCACAGATGATCGCCACCGGGTGCAGGTTGACCGCTTCGGAGAACAGCAACGGCACCAGCACGTTGCCATCCAGCGTCTGGATGATCCCGTAGACCGCCATCAGATAGATAAACTGATCGCTCCAGCCCCACTGGAACAACGCAATCAGCATGACCGGCACCGTCACCACTACCGCCCCGACGTACGGCACCACCACCGACACCCCCACCAGCAACGCCAGCAGTGCCGCGTAGTTCAGCCCGAGGGCGACGAAGGCGATGTAGGTCACCCCGCCACAGATCACGATCTCGATGACCTTGCCGCGAATGTAGTTGGCTATCTGCCGGTTCATTTCCTCGGCAACCCGGGTGATCAGCGCCCGCTCACGGGGCAGATAACCGCGCACCCATTCGCCGATCATCACCCGGTCTTTCAGGAAGAAGAACACCAGGATCGGCACCAGGACCAGGTAGATCATGATGTTCACCAGCAGCGGCAGGCTGGATAACGAGAACGTCAGCGCCCACTGGCCGAATTTGCCGATCTCGCCGCGCGCCGCTTCGATGGCTTGCAGCACCTGCTCGTCGGACACCAGATGCGGATAGCGCTCCGGCAGCAGCAATAGTAGCGATTGCCACTTGGCGAGCATGCCCGGCAACTCGTTGAACAGCGTGATCAATTGATGCCAGAGCAGCGGCAGCACCACGACAATGAACAACAGCAGCACGCCCATGAACAGCGCAAAAACCAGCCCCACCGCCGCTCCACCGGGCATGCGCAGGCGCTCAAGCGTGACCACCAGCCCCTGCATCAGATACGCCAGTACCATCCCGGCCAGCACGGGCGCGAGCATTCCGCCAAGGGTAAGCACGGCGGTGAAGGCAAGAAACAACAACACCGCCAGCACCACCGCCTCTTCATCGGAAAAGTAGCGCTGAATCCAGTCGCGTAACACTTTGAACATCAATAATCCTTAGGTCTTTTACGCTGTCGATTTCAGGCTTTTTTCAACCAGTAACGGTAAACACCAGCCTCGTCTTCTTCACGCAGCAGCGTATGACCGGCCAACCGGGCAAAGGTGCGAAAGTCGCGCTGTGAGCCAGCGTCAGTGGCGATCACCTTGAGCACTGCGCCGCTGGGCAGCTTGTTCAGCTCCATCTTGGCCTTGAGCAACGGCAACGGGCAATTCAGGCCGCTGGCGTCCAGTTCACAGTCGTGGGCTACAGCGTCGGTCATGCGTTACTCCGGTTCAGAGGGTCAGGCTGCCTAGAATATCTGGTCGCAGGCCCGGTGTCCGGCTACAGTAAGGTCTTTGTCGACTAAGGCTTTGTGCATGACATTTTTGCGCCCTACCCTGCTGACGCTCGCTTGCCTGCTCGCCTCACCGGGCTTCGCCGACGACCTGCCGTCACTCGGTGACGCCAGCTCTGCCATCGTCTCGCCACAACAGGAATACCAACTGGGCCGCGCCTGGTTGGCGCTGCTACGCAGCCAGGTTTCACAGCTCAACGATCCACAGCTCAAGGACTACGTCGAGTCCAGCGTCTATAAGTTGGTGGAAACCAGTCAGGTCAACGACCGACGCCTGGAATTCATTCTGATCAACAGCCCGCAGCTCAACGCCTTCGCGGCTCCGGGCGGGATTGTCGGGGTCAACGGCGGCCTGTTCCTCAATGCCCAGACCGAGGGCGAATATGCCTCGGTACTGGCTCACGAACTGGCTCACTTGTCCCAGCGTCACTTCGCCCGAGGTGTCGAGGCGTCGCAGCGGATGCAGGTGCCGATGATGGCCGCGCTGCTGGCCGGGATCGTCATTGCGGCCGCGGGTGGCGGCGAGGCCGGGATCGCGACCATTGCAGGTACCCAGGCAGCGGCGATCCAGTCGCAACGGACCTTCTCGCGCCAGAACGAACAGGAAGCCGATCGCATCGGCATCCTCAACCTGGAGAAGGCCGGCTACGACCCTCGTTCCATGCCGACCATGTTCGAACGCCTGATGCGCCAATACCGCTATGACGCCAAGCCGCCGGAATTCCTGCTGACTCACCCGGTGACCGAATCGCGGATCGCCGACACCCGCAACCGTGCCGAGCAGGCCAAGCCCGGCGGTATCGAGGACAGCATGCGCTATCAACTGATCCGCGCACGGGTACAGTTGATCTACGAAGAAACCCCGGGAATGGGTGCCAAACGCTTCCGGGCACAACTGGACGAGAACCCGAAAAACGATGTGGCCCGTTACGGTCTGGCGATCGCCCAGATCAAGGGTGGCCAGTTGAATGAAGCGCGGGAAAACCTCAAGCAGCTGCTGGAAAAGTCCCCGAACGAGATCATCTACAACCTCGCCCAGGTCGATCTGGATATCACCAACAATCGTCTCGCGGATGCGCAGTCGCGCGTCGACCGCATGCTGACTCAATATCCAGGCAACTATCCGCTGAATCAGGTACGCGTCGATCTGTTGCTGAAACAGAACCGCACCGCCGATGCGGAAAAGGCCCTGGAAGGCTTGCTGAAGTCTCGGCCGGACGATCCGGACGTCTGGTATCAGGTGGCGGAGACCCGCGGCCTGTCCGGCAACATCATTGGCCTGCACCAGGCCCGTGCCGAATACTTTGCGTTGGTTGGTGATTATCGTCAGGCCATCCAGCAACTGGACTTCGCCAAACGCAAGGCTGGCAGCAACTTCCCGCTGTCGTCGCGGATCGATGCTCGTCAGCGCGAACTGATGGAGCAGGAACGCATGATCAAGGACATGATGGGGTAAAAGCTGCAGGCATAAAAAAACCGCCTCTTTCGAGGCGGTTTCTTTTTTACTCAACCGCTATTGGGTCATTCAGCCAGCTTGAACGTAATGAAGCTGGCACGACCCTGACGCAGAACCCGCATCGACACGGAGCGATTCTTCGGCAGCGCTTTGGCGATCTCTCCGAACTCCTTGGCCGAACCGATGGCCTGGTTGTTCAGGTGAGTGATGATATCGCCTGGCTGCAGGCCGATCAGGGCGGCTGGGCCGTCCTGCACATCCTTGATGACCACACCACCTTTCAGGTCGTAGGTTTTCTTCTGTTCGGCGGTCAGTTCGATCACCGAAACACCCAAGCGATTGCTACTGCTCTCGGCCCCGGATTTCGGCAAGGCATCCAGCTCCTTGTCTTCGTCAGGAATCGCGCCGACCGTCAGATCGATAGTCTTGCGCTTGCCATCACGAATCACTTCCAGACTGGCCTTGGCGCCAGCCTTCAAAGCGCCGACCAGATGAGGAAGATCAGCAGACATGACGATCGGCTGACCGTTCATGCTCAGGATCACGTCGCCCACTTGCAGGCCGCCCTTGGCTGCCGGACCGTCATCCTGGATCTGTGCCACCAGCGCACCGGCCGGTTTTTCCAGACCGAACGACTCGGCCAGATCCTTGTTCACTTCCTGAATGACCACGCCCAGCCAGCCACGGCTGACCTTGCCACCGCTTTTCAGCTGGTTGGATACATCCATGGCAACGTCGATCGGGATGGCGAAGGAGACGCCCATGAAGCCCCCGGAGCGGGTGTAGATCTGCGAGTTGATCCCCACCACTTCACCGTTCAGGTTGAACAGCGGACCACCGGAGTTGCCCGGGTTGATCGGCACGTCGGTCTGGATGAACGGCACGTAGTTTTCGTTTGGCAGGCTGCGGCCAACGGCGCTGACGATACCCTGGGTCACCGTGTGATCGAAGCCGAATGGCGAACCGATCGCCACAACCCACTGGCCGGCTTTCAGGTCCTGGGATTTGCCGAGTTTGAGTACCGGCAGATCCTTGCCTTCGATTTTCAGCAGGGCCACGTCGGATCGCGGGTCAGTGCCGATCAGCTTGGCTTTCATTTCACTGCGATCGGCCAGGCGAACGAGAATTTCGTCCGCATCGGCAATCACGTGGTTGTTGGTCAGGATGTAGCCATCCGGCGAAATGATGAAGCCCGAACCCAGCGACTGCGCTTCACGCTGGCGATCACCACGCGGCGAACGCTGCTGTGGCGGCATGCCCCGTTCGAAGAACTCGCGCAGCATCGGTGGCAAGCCTTCCAGATCAGGCATCTGCTGGTTCACTTTGCGATCCGGCAGCTTTTGCGTGGTACTGATGTTCACCACCGCAGGCGAGGCCTGTTCGACCAACTGGGTGAAATCCGGCAGGTTGACCGGACTGGCCGCATCAGCCGCCTGGACTGCAGGAACGGCCTGACCGAGCACCAGCACGGTGGCGACAATGGAGAGATAAGACTTCAAGCTTGGTATCGACATACAGCTCCCGTTACGACGAGCAGGGTTAAGCGATATGGAGCAAGGAACACCGGGAACTACAGGCCGGCATTTTTGTTCCGGGAACAACAAAACAAGGCCAGAGCCGTGAGGCTCTGACCTATAAAAAATTTTCGGGTTATTTGCAAATGAAAATGCTCAGCAAACATTTCATGTCTCGAACACGAAGTGGAAACTGCTGAAATCAGCTCACTGCTTGCTGGTTGCAGCGCCATCGTTGCGTATCGACAAGGCAATCCGCTCGGCAGTACCGATTGGAATTTCGCCGACCACCGTCACCATCATCTCGCCCTGCGGCGTAGTCAAACGGCGGGATACGGCAACCGTGGGGCCCAGCTGAGTCCGTGTATCCGTGACGACGGCACCGTTCAGTGGTTCCAGGAACACCGAGAAACGCGCCAGACCATCGTCATACAGCAGGCTGTTGACCTGGGTCTTGGTGTCTGGGTCCTTGTGCGAGGAACTGCTGGTGAGCTCAAAGCCCGGCGGCAACCAGTCGGATCGCCAGACCTGTGCGGTCTTGACGGCTGAAGCCTTGTCACTTTCGAGGTTGACAGGCTTGCAGTCGGAGGCTGCCTGAAGATCCTTGTCGGATGGAACCTCGGCAGTATCCAGCCGAGTGAACTGGAACCGCTCGAGCAACTGGCCCTTGTCGTTGAGCAGCAACGACTTGAGTGGCAATCCCGTTTCCTTGTCCAGGTGCAGTTCAAATCCGTAGCGATACTGATCCCGTGGCGTCAGCGATACGATTACCGCATCACGCCCGGCCACACGCGACTTGCCGATCACGGCAAGCTCATACCAATTCTTCAGCTTCTGTGGATCGAGAGGGCGAGCGGCAGAGTTTGGAGAATCTCCCAGCCCCGCAATCAGCGTGCCGCTGACGCATTGAGTATGCCCATCAATGCGTACGACTTCCTGTGCCGAACCGTCGAGCTGGAGCAACCGCTCGCGAACCTGCCCGTTCTGGACGCGATGCCAGATGCTGTGGGTAGAAAAACTACCGTTACGCTCGTAAACGAATGTGCCGTGGAAGCTTTGCTGCTGCTCGGCCTGGCCCAGGCGGGTCAGCCAATCCTGGGCCTCATCGGCGTGGGCTGGAACGATGAACCAGCCACTGAGCAGAAGCGAAAGTAGAGGTATGGCGCGCATGATCCTCCTTAACGGTTTTCCAGACTGGCTGCTCGTGCATAAGGCAATGCGCTTTCAGTACCTTTCAGCGCGGCTTGCTGAGCATGTTGACGCAGGTAACCCGGCAAACGCTGATCGTGCCAGCCTGGCTGGCCTTGCAGCACACCATTGGCCATAGGACCAGTGGCTTCAGAACTCTCATTGTAGCCTGCCAGTACCGCCGGCCCCTTGACCTGAGGAGTCGCCAGCGCTGGCTGATTGGACTGCTGCGCCAGTTCGACACCTGCAATTTCGTCATGGTTATACAGACGAACGCCTGCCAGAACGGCAACGGTCACCGAGGCTGCAACGGCCAGACGACCCAGGCTGCGCCATGGACCGCGGGACACTTTGGCTGGAGTGGCTTCATCTTCCAGCGCAGCAGACACTGCCGCAGCGAGATCCAGGCGTGGGAGCAGCAGATCCTTGTGCATGGCTGCCCGAGCGATCTGGTAACGAGCCCAGGTTTCGCGGGTTTCAACATCATCCAGTGCGTTGAGCACTCGACGCAATTCCAGTTCGTCCGCTTCGTTATCCATCACTGCGGACAGCGATTCCTGCAGGGCTTCCCGACTCATGGCGTTCCTCTCTTGGCTGTCGCCGCTGTCTTTAGTTTTCCTGCAACAACGGCTGCAGGGCTTTATCGATGGCCTCCCGGGCGCGGAAAATCCGGGAGCGCACGGTACCAACCGGACATTGCATGACGCTCGCGATGTCCTCGTAACTCAGACCGTCGAATTCGCGCAAAGTTAATGCCGTGCGCAAATCTTCTGGCAGTTGCTGAATGGTTCGATGGACGGTGCCTTCGATCTCATCCCGCAGCAATGCGCGTTCAGGAGATTCGAGATCCTTCAGGCCATGATCGCCGTCATAGAACTCTGCATCTTCGGAACTGACATCGCTATCCGGCGGCCGGCGGCCGCGTGAAACCAGATAGTTTTTCGCCGTGTTGATGGCGATGCGGTAAAGCCACGTATAAAACGCACTGTCTCCGCGAAAATTTCCTAATGCCCGGTAAGCCTTGATAAAGGCTTCTTGAGCAACATCCTGGGCTTCATGGGTGTCGTGCACGAAACGCACGATCAACCCGAGAATTTTGTGTTGATACTTCAACACGAGCAGATCGAAAGCTCGCTTGTCACCGCGCTGAACGCGCTCGACCAGCTGCTGATCCTCTTCCTGGGTTAGCATGAACACTCCTCGATAAACTCGGAGGAAGCTTGCATGGCTAAACGACCGGACTTGCAAACATAGACTCGGGCTTTTCGCAAAAGTTCTCCCCCTCCAAGCAAGTTTCCTGCGGGCTCTGATTTGGCACGCACGAAAAACGCAGCGCGGGATAAACCGGCTGCGCGAATAATCTTTTCATCGGCTCGCCGGCTAGAACCCAACCGCAGGTTCCGCATTGAAGCCGACACTGTCCCTTGTTTCGGGCAACTGTCTATTGATCTTGGGCCTCTGGCAAAAGTTCCAAATATTTATAGACGGGCCACGCCGACATTGGGCAACCGTGAGCGGAAAAAGCATGTTTCATCTGCGATACAGTCGCTTTTTCCCAAAACCGGCGGAAAAAACTTCCGACAAAGCGTCGGCATTTCACCGTCACAGTAGTTTCACAATGCCATATCCACCCGGCTATTGTGCCGCCCCACCCCTCTATATACTAGTGGGCTGTGTGGCTGTCTCGACTCGCCCATCCGCCTGTCTTGCGCCAACCCCGACCCGGGTCGCATTGAGCGGAATCCTGAAATGAGCCAACAGTTTCAACACGATGTTCTGGTGATTGGCAGCGGCGCTGCCGGTTTGAGTCTCGCGCTGACCCTGCCCGGTCACTTGCGCATCGCCGTCCTGAGCAAGGGCGATCTCGCCAACGGTTCGACTTATTGGGCCCAGGGTGGCGTCGCAGCCGTGCTGGACGACACAGACACCGTCGAATCCCACGTCGATGACACCCTCAATGCCGGCGGCGGCCTGTGCCATGAAGATGCGGTACGTTTCACCGTCGAGCACAGCAAAGAGGCGATCCAGTGGCTGATCGACCAAGGCGTGCCGTTCACCCGTGATGAACAATCCGGGACTGAAGACGGAGGATTCGAGTTTCACCTCACCCGCGAAGGCGGCCACAGCCACCGCCGCATCATCCACGCTGCCGACGCCACCGGCGCCGCGATCTTCACAACCTTGCTGGCCCAGGCAAAAGAACGCCCGAACATCGAGTTGCTGGAACAGCGCGTCGCCGTCGATCTGATCACCGAACGTCGCCTGGGGCTGGATGGCGACCGCTGCCTCGGCGCCTACGTGCTCAATCGCAAGACCGGCGAAGTCGACACCTATGGCGCCCGATTCGTGATTCTGGCTTCCGGCGGTGCCGCCAAGGTCTACCTCTATACCAGCAACCCCGATGGTGCCTGCGGCGACGGCATCGCCATGGCCTGGCGTTCGGGTTGCCGGGTAGCGAACCTGGAATTCAATCAGTTCCACCCCACCTGCCTCTATCACCCGCAGGCCAAGAGCTTCCTGGTGACCGAAGCCCTGCGCGGTGAAGGCGCACATTTGAAGTTGCCCAACGGCGAACGCTTCATGCAGCGTTTCGACCCGCGCGCCGAACTGGCACCACGGGACATCGTCGCCCGGGCCATCGACCATGAGATGAAGCGCCTGGGTGTCGATTGCGTCTATCTCGACATCAGCCACAAACCCGAAGCCTTCATCACATCGCACTTTCCGACCGTCTACGAGCGCTGCCTCGGATTCGGCATCGACATCACCAGACAGCCGATCCCGGTCGTTCCGGCGGCGCACTACACCTGCGGCGGCGTGATGGTCGACCAACAAGGCCGCACCGACGTACCCGGGCTGTACGCCATCGGCGAAACCAGCTTCACCGGCCTGCACGGCGCCAACCGCATGGCCAGCAACTCGCTGCTGGAATGCTTCGTTTATGCCCGTTCAGCGGCTGCGGATATTCTCGAACAACTGTCCGACGTCGCCATCCCTCGTGCCCTGCCCGCCTGGGATGCGAGCCAGGTAACCGACTCCGACGAAGACGTGATCATCGCGCACAACTGGGACGAGTTACGGCGCTTCATGTGGGACTACGTTGGCATCGTGCGCACCAACAAGCGCCTGCAACGGGCACAGCATCGCGTGCGACTGCTGCTGGACGAAATCGACGAGTTCTACAGCAACTATAAAGTCAGCCGCGACCTGATCGAGTTGCGTAACCTGGCACAAGTGGCGGAACTGATGATCCGCTCGGCCATGGAGCGCAAGGAGAGCCGAGGCCTGCATTACACCCTCGACTATCCGGATCTGCTGCCCGAGGCCCTCGACACTATTCTGGTGCCGCCCACCTACGCCGGCTGAACTTGAGCCGCACACGCAGGCGTCGGTGCAGATCCGCCGCCTGCGCATCCCGGGGCACGCAGATCGACCTGACCCGACGCTCACCGCGCAACCGAAAGCGCAGCACCACGATCAATGGCAGCGCCAGGCTGTCCGGGCGCAACTGCACTGGCTGCCAGCCATCGGCCTGATTCCACAACTGCCAGCCATCTGCATCACGGCGCAATCCGCAGAATGCCTTGGGATGACTCAGCAGAATCTGCCGGGGCAACACCCACGCCGCATGGCACAGACAGCTGATCGCACCGAGCAGGCTGACCCAGAAAGGGATGACAAGCAGAAACAAAGCGCACAGGGCGAACGCCTGGGCCAGGAGATACGCCGCCAGCAATTGCCGTGAGGCCTGCCAGCGGCAATCGAACGTGTTACTTGGGCTGGACACGATCCAGAATCATGCGAACCATGCGTTGCAGCTCCGGATCTTCGGACTCGCTGCGTTCCATGAACCAGCCGAACATGTCCTGATCCTCGCACTCCAGCAGGCGGACATACAGCGCACGGTCCACCTCGTTCAGATTCGAGTAGACCTCTTTCACGAACGGCACCAGCAACACGTCAAGCTCAAGCATGCCGCGACGGCTGTGCCAAAAGAGGCGATTCAGTTCAACTTGTTCGACCATGGAGCGCTCCTCAAATAGGCCGCAAGTATACAGGCCCGAGACGGGGCGAACAGTCGGCTTTGGTCGGGCACCACCGATCCTTTATGAACTACCCATTTCAACACCACCCCCTTATGATGTGCCCCAGTCTATTTACCCTGCGATGACCCATGGCCGATTCTGCTTTTTTCTGCACCCTGTCTCATGAAGGCGTTCTCGCGGTTCGCGGCGCGGATGCCGGCAAATTCCTGCAAGGCCAGTTGACCTGCAATATCAATTACCTGAGTAACGACCGGGCCAGCCTCGGCGCCCGTTGCACGCAGAAAGGCCGGATGCAGTCGAGTTTCCGCATTGTGCTTGAAGGTGACGGCGTGCTGCTGGCGATGGCCGGCGAACTGCTGGAACCGCAACTGGCGGATCTGAAAAAGTACGCGGTGTTTTCCAAATCGAAACTGACCGACGAAAGTGCCTCATGGGTGCGCTTCGGTCTGGAGCATGGGGACGCAGCCCTGAGCAGCCTGGGTCTGGAACTGCCGGCGGACACCGACAGCGTGGTTCGCCACGAAGGGCTGATCGCGATTCGCGTCTCCACCAACCGTGCCGAACTCTGGGCGCCAGCCGATCAGGCCGATGCCATCAAAGGCAAGTTATCTGCGCAATTGACCGAAGCCGAACTCAATCAATGGCTGCTGGGCCAGATCCGCGCCGGTATCGGTCAGGTCATGCCGAGCACCCGCGAACTGTTCATCCCGCAGATGCTCAATCTGCAGGCCGTCGGCGGTGTGAGCTTCAAAAAAGGCTGCTACACCGGCCAGGAAATCGTTGCGCGCATGCAGTACCTGGGCAAGCTCAAGCGTCGCCTGTACCGCGTGCAACTGGATGCCAGTGAATTGCCGGAGCCTGGAACCCCGCTGTTCGCCCCGAGCCACGGCAGTTCCATCGGCGAAGTGGTGCTGGCCGCCCGCGCCGAGAAAAATATTGAACTGCTGGCGGTGTTGCAGGCCGAAGCTGCCGACGCAGGCGATTTGCATCTGGGCACGGCCGAAGGTCCGGCGCTGCACTTGCTCGACCTGCCTTACGAACTGGATCGCGACCGCGAAATCCAGCGTTGATCGCAGCATTTGTTGCAACACCCTAGAGAAATGACATGAGTGATCTGGCGGATAAGGTCCAACAGGATTTGGTTGAGGCCATCGATAACGATGACCTGGTTCTGCCAACGTTACCGGAAGTGGCCCTGCAGATTCGCAAGGCCGCCGAAGACCCGGATATCAGCGTCAGCGACCTGAGCAAAGTGATCGGCCGTGACACGGCGCTCTCGGCGCGCCTGATCAAAGTAGTCAACAGCCCTTTGCTGCGCGCCACCCAGGAAGTCACCGACCTGCACACCGCGATCACCCGGCTGGGCGTCAACTACAGCAGTAACCTGGCGATCGGTCTGGTGATGGAGCAGATCTTCCACGCCCGCTCCGAGGTGGTGGAACAGAAAATGCGCGAAGTCTGGCGCAAGAGTCTGGAAATCGCCGGGGTCAGCTACGCCCTGTGCCGCCGCTATACCCAGCTCAAGCCCGACCAGGCTGCGCTGGGCGGACTGGTGCACCAGATTGGCGTGCTGCCGATCCTGACCTATGCCGAAGACCATTACGAACTGCTGTCCGACCCCGTCAGCCTCAATCACGTGATCGATCACATTCATCCGCTGATCGGCGACAAGTTGCTACGGGTCTGGGAATTCCCGGAACGACTGGTTGAATTGCCGGGGTTGTATCAGGACCTGAAACGCGAATCGCCCCAGGTCGATTACGTGGATCTGGTGCAAGTGGCCAGCCTGTATTGCCACAAGGACAGCGATCATCCCCTCGCCCGGATCGACCCGCTCAGCGTTCCGGCCTTTCGCAAGCTCGGGATCGACATCGACAACAAGGTGTTGTGCGCGGATCTGGAAGAATCGCGGTCGATGTTCTACTGAGTCTCAGCCCGCGATAAAACTCACCCGCACCTTCAACCCCGCCTGCTCGCCATCATGCAGCGTGATCTGCGCCAGATGCGCACGGCAGATTTCCCCGACAATCGCCAGACCCAGCCCGGAACCGGCGACCTGCTGATTGCGCCGGTAGAAGCGCTCGAACACCCGGTCACGCTCATCCTGGGGAATGCCCGGGCCGTCGTCTTCAACCTCCAGCACCGCCGGCGACTTCACTCGCAAGATCACGTTGCCCCCCGACGGCGTGTGGGCCAGCGCGTTGTCCACCAGATTGCTCAGCAGTTCGTTGAGCAACGTCGGCTCGCCGCGCAGCCAGACCGGTTCGTCCGCTTCCAGTGCCAACGCCACGCCGCGCGCATGAGCCAGCGGCGCCATGGCCATGCCCAGCTCCCGGGCCAACTGGCTCAGATCGAGCAACTGCGCGCCGCCCTCGGCAATCGCCCGGGCGCCGTTTTCCACCCGGGCCAGCGACAGCAACTGGTTGGCCAGATGGGTCAGGCGATCGGTGCTTTGTGCCGATGATTCCAGCGTGTCGCGCCAGGTTTGCGGTTCGCTCGAGCGCAAGCCCAACTCAAGACGCGCCTTGAGCGCTGCCAGCGGCGTACGCAGTTCGTGGGCCGCATCGGCGATGAATTGCGCCTGCCGCTCGAACTGCCCGCGCAGACGTTCGGTGAAGTGATTGAGCGCCCGCACCAGTGGCCACAATTCGTGCTGCACCTCCACCAACGGCAAGGGCCGCAGATCGTCGGGCTGACGCTCTTCCACCGCCGTGCGCAAACGCTCGAGCGGCCGCAACGCCGCGCTGACCGCAAACCACACCAGCAACAATGCGCCAATCGCCAACATACCCAATCGCAGCAAGGTGTCGGCCGCCAGACTGCGGGCCATGCTGACGCGTGCTTCGTCGGTTTCGGCGACGCGAATTTCCGCCATGCCGTTCATGTTCGGCTCGGTCACCGCTTTCAACAGACTGACGACGCGCACGTTCTGCCCCTGATACGTGGCGTTGTAAAAGCGCGCGAGTGCCGGATAACTGTCGGTTCGCGGCGTCCCCGGCGGCGGGCCCGGCAGGTTTTCGTAGCCGGAAATCAACTTCTGGTGAATGTCGTTGACCTGGTAATAGATGCGTCCCGCGCTGTCGTAGGCGAAGGTATCAAGGGCCACGTAAGGCACGTCGGCACTGAGGCTGCCGTCACGCTGCGAAAGGCCGGCGGCGATGGTCCGTGCCGACGCCAGAAGTGTGCGGTCATAAGCGGTGTCGGCGGCTTCGCGACCGTTCCAGTAAGCGCTCAGGCCGCTGGCCAGCATCAACACAACCAGCAATAGCGCGAGGTTCCACAGTAACCGCCAGCGCAGACTGCTGGGCCTATGCATCGCGGCTTTCCAGCAGATAACCCAGGCCACGGAAGGTCACGATGGCCACTGCATGACCGTCGAGCTTCTTGCGCAGGCGATGCACGTAGATTTCGATGGCGTCGGGGCTGGCTTCCTCGTCAAGCCCGAACACCTGCGACGCCAGTTGCTCCTTGCTCATCACCCGGCCCGGGCGGGCAATCAGCGCTTCAAGCACCGCTTGTTCGCGAGACGTCAGGGTGAGCAATTCTTCGCCGAGGGTGAAGCGCCGGGTCTCCAGGTCATAGGCCAGCACGCCACAACGCTGGATGCGTTCGCCGCCAAGCACACTGCGACGCAACAGGGCTTTGACCCGAGCCTCAAGCTCCGTCAATTCAAACGGCTTCGCCAGATAATCGTCGGCGCCGAGGTTGAGTCCGTGGACCCGATCCTTGACGTCGCTGCGAGCGGTCAGCATCAGCACCGGCAGATTCTTGCCCCGGGCCCGCAGACGCGCCAGCACTTCGAATCCGTCCATGCGCGGCAGGCCGACATCGAGAATCGCCATCGCGTATTCCTCGCTGCCCAGCGCCAGGTCGGCGGCCACGCCATCGTGCAGCACGTCCACGGTCAGACCGGTGCTCTTGAGCGCCTGGGCAACGCTTTCGGCCAGTTGCAGATGGTCTTCGACGAGCAGAACACGCATGGATCTCTACCTCATTCAGGGATGGCCGGCGCCATTCTTTGCCGCGGAGTTTACAGCCGCAACCGCCGCTGTGAAGCCCGAAAACGCGTTAAAACCCGCTGAAAGGTTAGCGAAAGGTTTGGCCGATAGAGTCGGGTTACGGAATGTTTCGGCTTCCGTCGCTGCTGCCACACAGCGATACGAAAAACGCCTCGAAGCGTTTTCGACCAATAAGAACAATAAACGGAGTACACCCCGCATGCCGTCCTTGCAGACCAAGGCTCCTACGCCTGTCCGTCCTTCCCGTTTCAGCCACACCGCCCTTGCCAGTGCCGCCGCCCTCGCCGGTTTTGCACCGATGAGCTACGCCGATTTCATCGAAGACAGTTCCGCCACCTTCGAAACCCGCAACATGTATTTCAACCGCGACTTCCGCGACGGCACCAGTGCCCAGCAGTCCAAGCGCGACGAGTGGGCCCAGGGTTTCATGCTCAATCTGCAATCGGGCTATACCGATGGCACCGTGGGGTTCGGTGTCGATGCACTGGGGATGTTGGGGGTCAAGCTCGATTCGAGCCCGGACCGCACCGGCACTGGCCTGCTGCCGACCCACGATGACGGGCGCGCGGCAAACGAATACTCCAAGGTCGGCCTGACCGGCAAAGTGAAGATCTCCGCCACCGAACTGAAAATCGGCAGCCTGATTCCGGAACTGCCGATCCTCAAGCCGAACGACGGGCGCATCCTGCCGCAGACTTTCGAAGGTGGTTTGCTGACGTCCAAAGAGATCAAGAACCTGACCTTCACCGGCGGCCGCCTGGAGAAAGCCAAGGACCGCGACAGCACCGATTTCGAGGACATTGCCCTCAACAACAAGAACGGCCGTTTCGCCGGCACCGTCGCCGGCAAGCACTTCGACTTTGCCGGCGTGGACTACAAGTTCACCGACAAGATCACCGGCAGCTACCACTTCGCCCAGCTCGATGACGTCTACAACCAGCACTTCTTCGGACTGGTCGCCTCGCGGCCGATGGGCCCGGGCACTTTCGCCACCGACCTGCGTTTCGCCGTCAGTGACGATCAGGGCGCAGCCCGTGGCGGCAAGATCGACAACCGCTCCCTCAATGGTCTGGTCAGTTATGCCCTGAGCGGCCACAAGTTCACCGCCGGTTATCAGCACATGTCCGGCGACAGCGCCTTCCCCTATGTCGATGGCAGCGACCCGTACCTGGTCAACTTCGTGCAGATCAACGACTTCGCCGGCGCTGAAGAACGCTCCTGGCAGGCGCGCTACGACTTCGACTTCGCACGCCTTGGCATCCCCGGCCTGAGCTTCATGAGCCGCTATCTGAGCGGTGACAACATCAAACTCAAGAACGGCGATGAAGGCAAAGAGTGGGAGCGCAACACCGAGATCAAATATGTAGTACAAAGCGGCGCCCTGAAGGACGTTGCCGTGCGTTTACGTAATGCCACTTACCGTTCCAACTACTCCGCTCGCGATGCCGATGAAGTGCGTCTGCTGGTGAGCTATAGCGTTGCCCTTTGGTAATTCAGTACGTCCATAACAACAACTCCCAAGGAGACATAGATGAACTTATCACTGCGTAAAGTCGCTCTGGCCGCTGGCGTCATGCTGTTCGCCGGTCAACTGATGGCTGAACCGAAACGTCCGGAATGCATCGCCCCGGCCTCCCCCGGCGGCGGTTTCGACCTGACCTGCAAACTGGCGCAAAGCGCGCTGGTCAACGAAAAGCTGCTGACCAAACCGATGCGCGTGACCTACATGCCCGGCGGTGTCGGCGCGGTGGCGTACAACGCCGTTGTAGCGCAGCGCCCGGCGGACGCGGGCACGCTGGTAGCCTGGTCCAGCGGTTCGCTGTTGAATCTGGCACAGGGCAAGTTCGGCCGTTTCGATGAAACCAACGTGCGCTGGCTGGCGGCGGTCGGCACCAGCTATGGTGCCATCGCAGTGAAAAGCGACTCGCCCTACAAAACCCTCGATGATCTCGTTCAGGCACTGAAGAAAGATCCGAGCGCCGTGGTCATCGGTTCCGGTGGCACCGTCGGCAGCCAGGACTGGATGCAAACCGCACTGATCGCCAAAGCCGCCGGGATCAACCCGCGCGACCTGCGTTACGTCGCCCTCGAAGGCGGCGGCGAGATCGCCACCGCCCTGCTCGGCGGCCACATCCAGGTCGGCAGCACCGACATCTCCGACTCCATGCCGCACATCCAGAGCGGTGACATGCGCCTGCTGGCCGTGTTCGCTGAAAACCGCCTCGACGAGCCGGAAATGAAAGGCATCCCGACCGCTCGCGAGCAAGGCTACGACATCGTCTGGCCGGTGGTTCGCGGCTTCTACCTCGGGCCGAAAGTCAGCGATGAAGACTACGCCTGGTGGAAAGGTGCCTTCGACAAACTGCTGGCTTCCGACGAGTTCGCCAAGCTGCGCGATCAGCGTGAACTGTTCCCGTTCGCCATGACCGGCCCGGAGCTGGACACTTACGTGAAGAAGCAAGTCGCGGATTACAAAGTGCTGGCCAAAGAGTTCGGCCTGATCCAGTGATCGTCTCTGTCTAGCGGCCATGGCCTCGCGCATCGAGGTCGTGGCCCAGGAGTTCCTCATGCTGATTCAACGCATTTTTGCCTCGGTGTTGCTGCTGGCCTGTGCCGGCCTGGCACTGATGGCCTGGCCCTATCAGGCGGCATTTTCCTACGAACCGGTCGGCCCGCGGGCGTTTCCCCTGCTGATGCTCGGCCTGATGAGCCTGGCGCTGCTGTACATGGTGTTTCGCCCGGCACCGATCAAACACAGCGAAGACGAGCCGCCGCTGGACCGCGAAACCCTGACCAAGATCAGCATCTGCGTGCTGTTGCTGCTGGTGTTCGCCGGTCTGTTCGAGCCGCTGGGTTTCATCCTCAGCAGTTGCCTGATCGGCATCCCGATGGCGCGCCTGTACGGCGGCCGCTGGTTGCCCAGCATCGTGGTGACCACGCTGATGGCCATCGGTCTGTACCTGCTGTTCGACCGTCTGATGGACGTACCGCTGCCCCTCGGCCTGCTTGACGTTCTGGAGAACTGATATGGATACGCTCGGATATTTGGGACAGGGCTTCGGCGTCGCGCTGAGCCCGTACAACTTGGTCACCGCGCTGACCGGTACGCTGATCGGCACCGTGGTCGGCCTGTTGCCGGGCCTGGGCCCGATCAACGGTGTGGCACTGTTGATTCCGATCGCCTTCGCCCTTGGCCTGCCGCCGGAGTCGGCGCTGATTCTGCTGGCGGCGGTGTACCTGGGCTGCGAATACGGCGGCCGGATCAGTTCGATCCTGCTGAACATTCCCGGCGAAGCCTCCACCGTGATGACCACCCTCGACGGCTACCCGATGGCCCGCCAGGGTCTGGCCGGGGTCGCGTTGTCGCTGTCGGCGTGGAGCTCGTTCATCGGTGCATTCATCGCCACCTGTGGCATGGTGCTGTTCGCCCCGCTGCTGGCGAAATGGGCGATTGCCTTCGGGCCGGCGGAATATTTCGTACTGATGGTGTTCGCGATTGTCTGCCTCGGCGGCATGGCCGGTGACCGACCACTGAAGACGTTCATTGCAGCGTTGATCGGCCTGTTCCTGTCCAGCGTCGGCATCGACGCCAACAGCGGCGTGTACCGTTTTACCGGCGACAATATTCACCTGACCGACGGCATTCAATTCGTGGTGTTGGTGCTGGGCCTGTTCTCGATCAGCGAAATCCTTCTGCTGCTGGAGAAAACCCATCGCGGCCAGGAAGCGGTGAAAGCCACCGGGCGGATGATGTTCAACTTCAAGGAAGCGGCGTCGGTGTTCGTGGTGAACATCCGTTGCGGCCTGCTCGGCTTCATCATGGGCGTATTGCCGGGCGCCGGCGCGACCCTGGCCAGTGCCGTGGCCTACATGACCGAGAAACGCATCGCCGGTGCCGACGGCAAATTCGGTGAAGGTGACAAACGCGGTCTCGCCGCCCCGGAAACCGCCATCGGCGCATCCGCCTGCGGCGCGCTGGTGCCGATGCTGACCCTGGGTGTTCCGGGTTCGGGCACCACGGCGGTGATGATCGGCGCACTGTCGCTGTACAACATCACTCCGGGCCCGCTACTGTTCCAGCAACAACCGGACATCGTCTGGGGCCTGATCGCCTCGCTGTTCATCGCCAACATCATGCTGGTGATCCTGAACATCCCGATGATCCGCATCTTCACCCGCATCCTCGCCGTGCCGAACTGGGCGCTGGTGCCGGTGATCGCGATCATTACCGGGATCGGCGTGTACGCCGTGCATGCCACCACGTTCGACCTGTTCCTGATGGTCGGCATCGGCATCTTCGGTTACATCCTGCGCAAGCTGGATTTCCCGCTGTCGCCGGTCCTGCTGGGGTTCATCCTCGGTGGTCTGATGGAGCAGAACCTGCGTCGTGCGTTGTCGATCTCCAACGGTGCGCTGGAAATCCTCTGGTCGAGCCCGATCACCTTCGGCGTCTGGGTGCTGACCGCGATCATGTTGCTGATGCCGCTGCTGCGGATCTGGCGCAAACGTTCGGTCGCCCGGCGCGCAATCGCCGATGTTTGATCGGTCCTTCAAAACCTGGTGGGGAACCCCGCTGGTCGGTCTGCTTGGCGGTTTCATCGCCAGCCAGATCGGCTGGCCGCTGCCGTGGATGGTCGGCTCGTTGCTGGCGATCATCCTGGTGCGCTGCCTGACCCCGTGGCAACTCACCGAAATCCCTGGCGGTCGCAAGTGCGGCCAGTGGATCGTCGGGATCGGCATCGGCCTGCACTTCACCCCGCTGGTGATGGAGCAGGTGCTGAGCCACTTCGGCCTGATCTTCTTCGGGGCGCTGGTCACCAGCCTGTCGGCAGTGGTCGGCGTGTGGCTGATGCGCCGCACCGGCGAGGATCGCGCCACGGCGTTTTTCTCCAGCATGCCCGGTGGCTCCGGCGAGATGGTCAACCTCGGCGCACGCAACGGCGCGATGCTCAGCCATGTCGCGGCGGGGCAAAGCTTGCGGGTGCTGGTGGTGGTGCTGTGTGTGCCGGCGGCATTCAAATATCTGCTGGGCGATGGTGCCCCGATTTCTCACGCTGGCATCGTCGATTGGCGCTGGCTGGCGATTCTGTTTCCGGCGGGCGGCTTGCTCGCGTGGCTCTGGCAACGTCTGCGCCAGCCCAATCCATGGCTGTTCGGGCCGTTGCTGGTCAGCGCGGCGGTGAGCATCGGTTGGGATCTGCATATCGGCCTGCCCAATGGCGGCAGTCAGATCGGTCAGTGGCTGATCGGCAGCGGACTGGGCTGTCACTTCAACCGGCAGTTCTTCCGCCGTGCGCCGTCGTTCATGGGGCGTACGTTGATCGGCACGGCGCTGACCATGTTGATCGCCACATTGGCGGCATTGGGACTGAGCGCAATGACCCATCTGGATCTGCGTTCGCTGACCCTGGGCATGATGCCCGGCGGAATCGCCGAGATGAGCCTGACGGCGGAAACCCTGCAACTGTCGGTGCCGCTGGTGACGGCGATGCAGGTGATGCGGCTGTTGTTCGTGTTGTTTCTGGCGGAACCGTTGTTCAAGTACTGGAACCGTAATCCCGAAGCCTGATCCGGTTAGTGATCGTTCCCACGCGGAGCGCGGGAACGAGATTAGCCGCCAGCCCTGAGTTTCAGACCACCGACGGCAGGCGCCACTCGATCGGCGCTTCGCCATTCTGCTCAAGGAACTTGTTGGTACGGCTGAAGTGCCCGCAGCCGAGAAAGCCGCGATAGGCCGACAGCGGCGACGGGTGCACCGAAGTCAGCACCAGATGCTTGGTGGCGTCGATCAGCTTCTGCTTGCTCTGGGCGTGGGAGCCCCAGAGCATGAACACCAGATGCGGCTGCCGCTGGCTGACCACTTCGATGATCCGGTCGGTGAAAAACTGCCAGCCCTTGTCCTTGTGCGCGTTGGCATTGGCACGCTCGACGGTCATGGTGGTGTTGAGCATCAACACGCCCTGATCGGCCCAGCTCTGCAGATAGCCATGGTTGGGGATGTCGATGTTCAGATCGCGTTTCAACTCTTTGTAGATGTTGACCAGCGACGGCGGCGCCGGCACGCCCGGTTGCACCGAGAAGCACAAGCCGTGGGCCTGGCCCGGACCGTGGTACGGGTCCTGGCCGAGAATGACCACTTTTACCTTGTCCAGCGGCGTCGAGTTCAACGCATTGAAAATCAGCGGTCCCGGCGGATAGATTTCCTTGCCGGCCGCCCGCTCCTGCTGCAGAAAATTGCGCAACTCTGCCATGTAAGGCTGGTCGAATTCGGCACGCAGTGCCTCCTTCCAGCTCGGTTCGAGTTTGATACGGTCGTCAGCAGTCATGGTCATACCCGGCAAAAACAATGGGGCGAACCCTAGGAAAGCCGACCACGCTTGTCAATTGATCTGACGCAGATCCGGCACTTTCCCACACAGCGATCATACTGATCGTTCAAATTCCTAATCGAGGTCACGATGAATCTGCACTTCGAAGAACTGACCGGCACCGACGGCGCGCGCATCGGCGTAGCCACGCTGGATGCCGAAAAGTCGCTCAATGCGCTGTCCCTGCCGATGATCCATGCCCTGAGTGACAGACTGAACGCCTGGGCCAAGGATCCGCAAATCGTCTGCGTGCTGCTGCGCGGCAATGGCGCCAAGGCCTTCTGTGCCGGGGGCGAAGTGCGCAGTCTGGTGGAAGCCTGCCGCGCCCATCCCGGCGAAGTGCCGCCGCTGGCCGCGCAGTTTTTCAGCGCGGAATACCGTCTCGACTACAGCCTGCACACCTACCCGAAACCGTTGATCTGCTGGGGCCATGGTTATGTGCTCGGCGGCGGCATGGGCCTTTTGCAAGGCGCACACATCCGGATCGTCACGCCAAGCAGTCGATTGGCGATGCCGGAAATCAGTATCGGCCTGTACCCGGATGTCGGTGCCAGTTGGTTCCTGTCGCGCCTGCCGGGCAAGCTCGGTTTGTTCCTGGGCCTGACCGGCGCGCACATGAATGGCCGCGATGCACTCGACCTGGATCTGGCCGACCGCTTCCTGCTCGACGAACAGCAACAGGAACTGATCGATGGCCTGCTGCAACTGAACTGGCAGGAACAGACCGCGATGCAGCTCAACAGCCTGCTCAAGGCGTTGCAGCAGGAAGCCGTGGCGCAAATGCCCGAGGCGCAATGGCTACCGCGTCGTCAGGCAATCGATGAACTGCTGGATGTCAGCGACGTGACCTGCGCCTGGAAAGCCATCAGCCTGCAACGGGACAGCAACGACCTGTTGATTGCCCGGGCAGCGAAAACCATGAGCGAAGGTTCGCCACTGACCGCGCATCTGGTCTGGGAACAGATCGTCCGCGCCCGCCACTTGTCACTGGCCGAAGTCTTTCAGATGGAATACACCCTGAGCCTCAATTGCTGCCGGCATCCGGAGTTCAGCGAAGGGGTTCGCGCGCGATTGATCGACAAGGATCACAAACCGCACTGGCATTGGCCGGACATCACGCGGGTCCCGGAAGCGGTGGTCGAGGCGCACTTTCACAAGGTCTGGGAGGGAAGGCATCCGTTGGCGGATCTCTCCAGTTACTGAAATCCGGGCATAAAAAAAGCGGCGCTCAATGCGCCGCTTTTTTGCGGTTGGTTACCAGCGGCTACCGCGCCAGTGATCGCCACGGTCATGGTTACCACGACCGCGGTGATCGTCCCAGCCACCACGACGGTGGCCATCCCAGCGTCCGCGATCATCACCGTGCCAGCGGCGGCTCTCGTAGTAGCGTGGGGCCGGTTGGTAGTACCGGGGCGCCGAGTAATAACGTGGCGCCGGTTGGTAATAGCGTGGTGCTGGCTGGTAGTAACGCGGGGCCGAGTAATAGGTGCTGCCACCGCTGTAATAAGTGCCGCCACCTGTGTAGTAAGCCGGTGCGGGGGATGTGTAGACCTCTGACCTGTAATAGCTGTCTCCGTAGGAATAAGGGACGCAACCGGCAACGGAAAAAAGCAACGCGGCAAGCAGAAGAATTCGGCGATACATGGCGGCCTCCTGGACCGCGGGTAGCCACACCAGCGACGCTGGCAGGCGTCAGTCTTTCATTCGGCGACTGACGAAACATCTGACAGCGTTTTCGGAATCTGGTGCGTTCCTGTAACAACTTGAAACATGTGATTGATGAAACCTTGTTCATGAAAACGACGCCACATTCAGTCGCTGATCAGTGATGCCCACCGTGATAGCCGCCGCGATAACCTCGCCCGTAGCCTCGATACCCGTAACCGCCATAGTAGTAACGGGCGCCGCCGTAATAGCGCGGGCCGTAGTAGCCACCGTAGTAATAGGGCGAGTAATAGCCGGGATAGTAATAAGGCGCGGAGTAAACGTCGTAGCCGCCACCGTAGTAATAACAGCCGGACAGCCCCAGACCGAGCACTGCTCCCAGCAGCACCCGACGCAGCAATTTTGCAGTACTCATGACGGCCTCCTGGAAGACCTGTGACAGCAGTCGGCAAAGACCGGCTGACAACAGATTTGACTGGCTAACCCCAGCCGAGTGCCAACTTCCATCGCCCGTCGGATCAGCGGCGCAACAGGCTGCTCATTTCAGGCAAATATGCCGCAACCTTTTCCTCGTCACTGCCACTAGAATGCTGCCATCGGGCCACCGTCAACGGAATTGCCAATGCCGCTCAGATCTGCGTTTTACTCCCAACGTTCGCTGGTACTGACGCTGGTCGCCCTCCTCGGCGCAGGCTTCCTCGCCACCTCGCTGCTCAGCTACTACGCCTCGCGGGCCTCGATCCGCGACAACATCGTCAACACCGAACTGCCGCTGACCTCCGACACGGTGTATTCGGAAATCCAGAAAGACCTTGTCAGACCGATCCTGATTTCCTCGATGATGTCCCGCGACACCTTCATGCGCGACTGGGTGGTGAACGGCGAGAAAGACAGCGACCAGATGACCCGCTACCTCGACGAGGTCATGACCCACTACGGCGCCTACACCGCGTTCTTCGTCTCCAACAGCAGTCACACCTACTACCACGCCAAGGGTGTGCTCAAGCAGGTGAAGATCGACGAGCCGCGCGACGCCTGGTACTTCCGCGTGCGCGACATGAAAGATCCCTACGAGATCAACGTCGACCCGGACCTGGCCAACAAAGACAACATGACCTTTTTCATCAACTACAAGGTCTTCGATTACAACGATCGCTTCATCGGCGCCGCTGGCGTGGGACTGACGGTGGATGCGGTGATCAAGCTGATCGACAAGTATCAGCAGCGTTATCAACGCAGCGTTTATTTCGTCGACACTTTTGGCCGACTGGTACTGACCGGCGCCGAAGGCGGGCCGGAAGGTGCGCGGGTCGGGAAAAGCCTGACGGACCTCGACAGCATGAATGGTCTGGTCAGCCAGTTACCCAAGCCCCACAGCGGCAGCTACGAATATTCCGCCCACGGCCAGGGACATTTCCTCAACGTGCGGTTCATTCCGGAGCTGAACTGGTACCTGTTCGTCGACAAACGCGAAGACGGCGCACTGAGCGAGATTCGCCAGTCGTTGTACCTCAACCTGCTGATCTGCCTGCTGGTGACGTTGATCGTGCTGGCACTGGTCAATCGCTTGATCAAACGCTATCAGGACAAGATCCACGCTCAGGCTACCCTCGACAGCCTCACCGAACTGCCCAACCGCCGGGGCTTCGATTTGCTCGCCGGGCAGGCCTTGCAGGAAGCCCATCGTGAGCCGAAACCGCTGACGGCGCTGCTGCTGGATCTGGATCACTTCAAGGTGTTGAACGATACCTACGGACACATGGCCGGCGATCAGGTGCTGATCGGTTTCGCCCGGGACCTGCAAAGCTGCCTGCGCCATTCCGACATCGTCTGCCGTTGGGGCGGTGAGGAATTCATCGTTCTGCTGAAGGACACTGACGGTGAGACCGGTCAGAAGATTGCCGAGAAAATCCGCCAGCACGTCGAACAGCATGAATATGCCTACAACGGTCACACCCTGAATCTGACGGTCAGCATCGGCGCCACCACCCTGCAACGGGATGACACCTTGCACAGCCTGCTGTCCCGGGCCGATCATGCGATGTACCGGGCCAAACAGACCGGCCGCAATCGCATCTGCGTGGAAATGCATCAATCGACCTATGCCTGAGCCCCATGAACAAACCTGACCTCTGCCCGGCCTGCGGCGCCCGCAACGACTGCACCCTGGCCGACCCGCGCACCGCCGACCGCGCCTGCTGGTGCTACGGCGTCTCCATTGACCCGGCCGTGCTCGAGGCCCTGCCAGCGGAACTGCGCGACAAATCCTGTCTGTGCCCGCGTTGCGCCCGGGTCGAGGCGCAACTGCAAGCGGCCAAGCCATCGATCCCGTAAGATGCGCGCCCCGCTCCCTGCCGATTCCTGATCATGCGTGTCGACCGTTTCCTCAGTAACCTGCCCCGCTTCAACCGCAAGCAGGTTCGCCTGTTGCTGGTGGAAAAGCGCGTGCGCATTGACGGAAAAGTCGTCAGCGATCCCCACAGCGAAGTCCTGGAATTCAGCCGCGTCGAAGTCGACGACGAAGTGCTGCAAAGCGGTAAACCGGCGCGCTATTTCATGCTGTACAAACCCCAGGGCTGCGTCAGCGCGACGCGCGATCCCGAGCATCCGACCGTGCTCAACTTGATCCACGAGCCGGACAAAGACGACCTGCACATTGCCGGGCGTCTGGACTTCAACACCACCGGGCTGATGCTGATCACCAACGATGGCACCTGGTCCCGGCGCCTGACTCAGCCGCAGACCAAACTGCCGAAGGTCTATTACGTCGAGACCGAGCAGGACATCGGCCCGGAATATGCGATCAAGTTTGCCGAAGGGATCTACTTCGCCTTCGAGGACCTGACCACGCAACCGGCGCAGCTGGAAGTGCTCGGCCCACGAACGGCGCGGCTGAGCATCGTCGAAGGTCGCTACCATCAGGTGAAGCGCATGTTCGGTCACTTCAACAACAAAGTGCTGCGCCTGCACCGCGAATCCATGGGCCTGCTGCACCTGGATAACGCGCTAAAACCGGGCGAATACCGCGCCCTGCGCACCGAAGAGATCCATTTGTTCTAAGCCGCCGACCGCTCAGCAGAAGTTGTCGAACAATTTACCAACGGCACTTGCGCGATCCGGATCCCCCTGCTTGAATCAGGACGTCGGCCAAATTGTGACCGATGAGTCACTCATAACTTCTAAGAAACCTTTTGCCGGTAGAGAGCCCTCAGGGCTCCGCCTCAGCCGGCAGATTGCCCGCCAATAACAATACCCGTCGACCTGCCGTAACGGATCGACATGGGCTCCAAAATTCCAGGCGTATGCCTACCTGTCACAAAGCTCGTGCAATCTCTATTTGCGCGCATACCCGCTTGCCAGGAGTCTTATGACATGAGGCCAGAAATCGCTGTGCTGGATATACAGGGTCAGTATCGGGTTTACACGGAGTTCTATCGCGCAGACGCCGCGGAAAAGACCATTATTCTGGTCAACGGCTCGATGGCCACGACTGCGTCGTTTGCACAGACCGTGAAAAATCTGCACCCGCAATTCAACGTGGTTTGCTACGACCAGCCCTACGCGGGCAGGTCGAAAATCCACAATCGTCACGAGAAACATCTGACGAAAGAAGTCGAAGGTCTGATCCTGCTGGAACTGATCGACCACTTCGCCGCCGAACATGTGCTGTCGTTTTCCTGGGGCGGCGCCGCGACCATGGTCGCTCTCGCTCACCAGCCCCGGCGCATCGAAAAAGCCGTGATCAGCTCGTTCTCTCCGGTGGTCAACGCGCACATGCTCGATTACCTGGAGCGCGGCGTCGAATGCCTCGGCAAACGCGACGGCGACCGGGTCGGCCATCTGGTCAACAACACCATCGGCAAGCACCTGCCGTCGCTGTTCAAGCGCTTCAACTATCGCCACGTCAGCAGCCTCGCCGAGCACGAATACGGGCAGATGCACTTTCACATCAGCAACGTGCTGAACAGTGATCGCCAGTGCTATCTGAACGCGGCGAAGAAGATCAACGTGCCGGTGCTGTTCATGAATGGCGAATGGGACGAATACACCGCTGCCGAAGATGCCCGGCTGTTCGGCAACCACGTGGCGCAAAGCACCTTCACCACCCTGCAGGCCACCGGGCACTTCCTCGACATGGAACACAAGTCCGCTTGCCGGGACAGCCAGAATGCCTTGCTCGGTTTCCTGAAACCTGCACAGCAGCCTATCAGCCGAACGCGTCACCCGTTTACTCAGGATCACCATGCATTGGCCGTTTGAAACAGTGTCATCGCGAGCGAGCCTGCGGGGCTGAGATAAAGCCGTCCTCCAGCCCGCAGCGCTTGCCCGCGATTGACCGATCCGGCTCTGATTCAGGCTTTTCCGCTCGCCACACGCAAAGAAAACTTCAAATCCGTGGCCGAGTCTGGTACAAAGTCAGCCGCTCTGAGCGGGTGTCGTATAATGGCATTACTCCAGCTTCCCAAGCTGATAACGAGGGTTCGATTCCCTTCACCCGCTCCAATCGAATTCATGTCCTGCGTCGTGGTTTGACGGGGGATGCGCACACAGAAAAAACCGGCCTTGATGGCCGGTTTTTTTGTGTCTGTGATTTGTAGCGCAAAAGCCCGCTTCTGAACCATTCAGAAACAACACGTTGATTGAATTCACCCCGTCTTCCCTTACGCTCGTGACAATCCGACACTCATTTCGTGAGCGCTCCGCAGCGTTCACGCAATACATCCCGGTAACCGTGAATTCGCATGGCGAGTTGAGATGCCAGACCTCCCTGGCTGCTTCTCGACCGGGGCCCCCCAGGAACAGGCGATTGAGATGGTCTCGAAGGAATGCTCCACGTAAAGCCAGATTGGACTGCTTACAAACTTAAAATTTAATTATGCATTATTGTGGCTTATCGACATAAATCGAGGTTAACTCATATCAAAATGGATTTAACTGATTTGACGCACTGAAGGTTAACTCTATAATTTTGGGTATTAACTGACCTTTATGCGACATAAGGCACACCATGCTGGAATTAAGCCTCAGCAAACCAAGCGAGATCGTCAAGCGGCTCTGCCAACGCCTCCGCACAGAGCGGATAGCCCTGCAAATGACACAAGCCGATGTGGCTGCTCGCGCCGGTGTCGGCACCAATACGGTGGCCAACCTTGAAGCCGGGCGTAATGTCAGTTTCGAAACCGTGGTCCGTGTAGCCATGGTTGTTGGGCGTGTCCAGGAAGTCGAAGATCTGTTCTTGCCAAAACTGGACAGCCTGGACGACATCCTTCGCTATGAAGACAGCTCCAGGCGTCAGCGCATAAAAAGGAAATCAGGAAATGCTTGAACGAGTGGACGTTTATTACGACGGATGGGGTGAACACTGGCGGTGGGGGACACTCGTTTCCACGACGGCTATCACCGGTCGTCCACTGATCGTGTTCGAGTACAGCGACGAGGCAAAGAACAGAAGCCTGGAACTGTCGGCGTACAGACTGCCATTGGAAGGTCCCAAGTTACGGCGTGACTTTCCGTCCCATCAATTGGGTTTGCCTGGACCTGTCTACGATTCGCTGCCGGATGGCTGGGGCATGCTGCTGATGGATCGTTTGTTCAAGCGGCGTGGCCTTAACTCCGCACGCATTGGTCCGCTCGAGCGTCTCGCTTACATCGGCAACAACGCCATGGGTGCGATGTCATTCAAGCCAGTGGCATCCGATGCGCTGGAGCCGCAAGTTGAGGTCTCCATCGATCTGTTGGCGGCTGAGGTGCAGGAAGTTCTCAATGGTGAAGGTGGTGAATTCTTGCAACGGCTGTTGCTGGTGGGTGGCTCTCCGCAGGGTGCCAGACCAAAAGCCTTGGTCTATCGCGATCCGCAAACCGACACTTTTACCACCATAGCCAGATCAGGCTTCGAAGCCTGGCTGGTCAAGTTTCCCGCGCGGCAGGAGCATCCCGAGGTGTGTGCCATCGAAATGGTCTACGCCGAATGCTTGCGGATGTGTGGAATAAAGACACCTGACACTCAGTACTTCAGCTTGCCAAACGGGCTGGCAGCGTTTGCTACCAAGCGCTTTGATCGCGAAGACGACTTACGCGTGCCTATGCAAAGTCTCGCAGCCTTCACTGCCGCTGATTTCCAGAATGCCGGAGCACTGGACTACGTCAACTTCCTGCGTGCAACCCATCTGTGCACCAATGACGTAAGGGAGAAAGCGCTCGCGTTTAAGCGTGTAGTTTTCAACGTCGCGTTCAACAACCGAGATGACCACCCAAAGAACTTCGCCTACATCATGTCGGAATCCGGCCAATGGAAGCTGGCGCCAGCCTACGATGTGACCTTCTGCGAGGGTCCCGGCGGCTACCACCAGATGGACGTAATGGGCGAGGCATTGGAAATCGGGCGAAAAGCCATTCTCGATCTAGCAGAAGAAGCAGAGGTTTCGGCTGAAACGGCCGACGCTGTCATCACCCGATTCTGCGAAGTGGCAGACCAGTTCGCGGCGATGGCCGAAAAAATGTATCCCGGCGTCATCACTCAAGACACGTTGCAAACCATCCAGAAACGAATCAATGAGAACGTAGAGCGGCTACGCTGAGCTGCTTACAGATCCCCAACACTCGTTCGGTTCTCACGCTTGCCCCGACCCGCTAGCATTTCCCCACCACCCACCACCCACCACCCACCACCCACCACCCACCACCCTCCCCCTGCGCGGCCATCGACGAATACGCGCCATCACGTTTCGAGGGACTTCAAATCGTGGCCGTTGAGCCACCCAAATCAAATTCAAACGAGCACCAAACCATGACCCAGAACATCTACGACGACCCCGAATTTTTCCAGGGCTACAGCCAGATGAACCGCTCCATCGGCGGCCTCGACGCCGCGCCGGAATGGCCGGCGCTGAAAGCCTTGTTGCCTTCCCTTCACGGTTTGCAGGTGGTGGATCTGGGCTGCGGCTACGGCTGGTTCTGCCGCTGGGCCAGCGAACAAGGCGCAGCCGAGGTGCTGGGGCTGGATGTCTCGGAGAAAATGCTCGAGCGGGCGAAGGACACCACCTCGGCCGCGAACATCCGCTACGAACGTGCCGACCTGGAACAGCTCGACTTGCCTGCGTGCACTTTCGATCTGGCCTACAGCTCACTGGCCCTGCATTACATCAAGGATCTCTCGGGGCTGTTCGCCAAGCTGCATGCGGCGCTGAAACCCGGTGCGCATTTCGTGTTTTCCATCGAGCACCCGATCTTCATGGCGCCGCGCAATCCGGGCTGGCTGGTCGACAGCGAAGGCAACAAGCGCTGGCCGCTGGACAGTTATCAGATGGAAGGCGAACGGGTTACGAACTGGCTGGCGGACGGAGTGATCAAGCAGCATCGTACGGTCGGCACGCTACTCAACGCGTTGATTGGCGCAGGCTTCACGATTCAACACGTCAACGAATGGGGCCCGAGCGATGCAGAAGTGGCCGCACAACCGGCCCTCGCCGAGGAGCGCGAGCGGCCGATGATGATGCTGGTCGCCGTACAGCGCTGACCGCAAAAAGAAAGGGCCGATCCAATCGGCCCTTTTTCATTTCAACGTGTGGCGACGATGAACAATCGCGGAAACGGCAACAACACCGAACCATCCGCCAGCGCCGGATAAGCCTTCGCAACCTCCGCCAGATAATGCGCCAGATACTCCGCCCGCTCCGCTTCCGTCAGCGGGCTGAGGAATGGAATCAAACCGCTGCCCTTGAACCACTCGACAACACCTGAAGCCCCGCCCGCCAACTGATGGTGATAGGTGGTACGCCACACATCGACCCGCGAGCAATGCGGACGCAGCATCGAGAAATAGGCGCTGGCATCCGCCATCTCGGTCCGCTGCCCTGCCGCACCTGCCAGTTTGCTGGCCCAAGGCCCGTTGGCAGCCACTTCACGCATCAATCGATGGGACGGCTCGTTGAGGTTGTCCGGCATCTGAATCGCCAGACTGCCACCCTGCGCCAGCTTGCCCGCCAGCGCCGGCAACAACGTCCCGTGATCCGGCACCCACTGCAATACCGCGTTGGCGAAGATCACATCGAACGACCCCGCATCCGTCCATTTATCAATGTCCGCCACCTCGAACTGCAACTGCGGCAGACGCTTGCGCGCGGCATCGATCATGTCCGGCGAGCTGTCGAGGCCCTGCACGTTCGCCCCCGGGAAACGCTCCACCAGCAGCCCGGTCGAGTTACCTGGGCCGCAACCGATATCGACCACAGAACGCGCCTCCCGCGTGGGAATCGCCGCCAGCAGGTCACGGGCCGGGCGGGTGCGTTCATCTTCAAAAGCGACGTATTGTTTGGCGGACCAGGTCATTGCGTTCTCCTGTCTTGGACGTTTTGGCGAAACGTGGAAAAAGCGGCTGCCGTCACGATACAGCGAACGTGTTTATCTGCCTTCCCCTACCTACGTCCGATATCGCCGGAATCACGGTCTGCGGCGGTTTCCATAGAGATCAGAAAACTGTAAGCAGAATTTTCCTCCCTCCCCCGCTGTCTGAATTTCAAGCTCCCTCCCAACAAGGAACACCGCCATGAAATTCGCAAAGATTTCCCAGACGCTCGCACTCTGGGCCGGCAGTCCGAAGACGTTCATGGGGGCTTTGATTCTGATCGGGTTGTGGGGGTTGAGCGGGCCGATTTTTCATTTCAATGACACCTGGCAACTGATCATCAACACCTCGACCACGATCATCACGTTCCTGATGGTGTTCCTGATCCAGAACACCCAGAACCGCGATACCGACATCCTGCATTTGAAGATCGACGAGTTGTTGCTGGTAACCAAAGAAGCGCAGAACGCGATGCTCGGGCTTGAGGCGCTGGATCTCAAACAACTTGAAGCGTTGCGCAAACACTACCGGGCATTGGGTGAAGGCGAGGTTTTCAACCTTGACGGGTTGGGTGAAAAGAGCAAACCGAAGCAGGACCTGAATGACTGCTGAGCAAAAAAAACGGCGCCTTGAGCGCCGTTTTTGTTCGACCCGGTTTCAGCGACTGGCTTGCAGCGCCCGCGCCATTTCCAGGTGGCTTTGCAGTTTCGGCAGGGTCTCGTCGGCGAAAGCCTTGATCTCCGGCACGTCGGTGGTCTGGGCTTCCTGCTGGATCTGTTCGATGGCTTCTTCCGTGGCTTTGACCTGGCTCGCGGCATAGGCCTGATCGAAAGACGCGCCGTCCTTCACTTCCGGAATCAGCGTCTTGGCCTTGTCGGCGATTTCTTCACGGGGGGCGATGGGCAGGTCCAGCTTCTTGGCGATTTTCGCCAGATGCTGGTTGGCCGTGGTGCGGTCGTTGATGACCACGATGGTGTAATCCTTGACCTCTTTGGATTCGGCCTTGCTGTGGGCCTGGCGACTGGCTTCGATATCGGCCATGCCTTTGGCCGAGGCTTCGTTGATGAAGTCGGCGGGCGACTGGGCAAATGCGCTGCCGGCACTCAGGCCCAGCAGGGTGACAAAACTGATGTTGCGTACTCGGGTGGCCATCCGGCTCATGGTCGCGCCCTCCTTCTCGGCAAATTCAAGCGGGAGCTTGCGCCCCCGCCTCTCAATCAAAACAACCTTCGCCGACTACTTCGATTTCTGAGCGGGCTTGCGGCCCATTTCAGTTTTAGGTTCTTTATCGACAGTCGTGGTGGTGGTTTTCCCACCCTTGCGACCGGCTTCAGAGGCCTTCGTTCGATCGTTGGCAAAGTTTCCCGAGTTCGAGTTTCTTGAGTTAGGCATGATTCTCTTCCTCTTGGTATTGATCGTCAGCGAGCAGATGCCCGCCTGGATTGAGAATTCGCCAGCCCCCAAAGGTTTAGAAAAGTTGCCGTTGCCGCGACGAACGGCGGCCGCCAGTCAGATATCCCGCGCCCGATGATTTTCCCGTTTGGCGGCGTACATGGCCTGATCGGCGTGGCGAAACAGTTGCTGCTCGTGATGACCATGTTCGGGAAAGCGTGCGACGCCGATGCTCGGCTCAATGTGCAGGTTGTGCCCGTCCAGGCGCATGGGTTGCACCAGCACCTGTCGGATTTTCTCCGCCACGCTGTCGGCATCGTCGGGGGCGTGGACGCTGTGCAGCAGCACCACGAACTCGTCGCCGCCGATCCGCGCCACGGTGTCGGTCTCGCGCACGCAGCCCTTGAGGCGGTTGGCCACGGTCTGCAGGAGCATGTCGCCGACGCCGTGGCCGAAGGTGTCGTTGACCTGCTTGAAGCGATCCAGATCGACATACAGCAGCGCCATGTGCCCCGAGGTTTCCCGAGCGCTGGCCAGCGCAGCCTTCAGTCGATCACGCAACAATTCGCGATTGGGCAATTGGGTCAGTTGATCGTATTGCGCCATGCGCCGCAGGCGGGCGTGCAATTGCTGGCGTTCAATGGCGGTGGCGACCTGGGCGCAGACGTATTGCAGCAGTTCCTTGTCGCGCTCGGTGTAGCGCTCGCCGCCGGGCAGGCTTTTGACGATCAGGGCGCCGATGGTGCCGTTTTTTGAATTCAGCGGCACACCGAGCCAGCACGGTGATTGCTGCCCCGCCACCAAGGCTTCGAAGCCTGCCGGGGCCTGCGGGCAATCCGGGGTCAGCAGGATCGGCTGGCCGCTGCGGATGACCTCGGCGCACAGCCGACCGGTCACGGTGCCGGGTTGCTCCGGTTGCAACTCGTCATCGTCGACGTGGTAGGGGAAATTCAGTTTTGCGCAGTGTTCGTCGTACAGCGCCACGGAGAAATTCAGCGCCGGCAGCCACTCGCCGATGATCAGGTGGATGCGTTTGAACAGCGCCAGCAGATCCTCCGCCGCATGGGCCGCTTCGGAAATCGCATACAACGCGGCCTGACGGGACTCGGCGAGTTTGCGCTCGGTGATGTCCCGGGCCACGGCGATGCGCAGTTGATCGACTTCCGACCAGCGTGCGGACCAGAGGATGTGCACAAGACTGCCGTCCTTGCGCACGTAGCGGTTTTCGAAGTTGTGCTTGGGCTCGCCGCCCATGATGTCGCTGGCGGCGGCCAGGGTGCGTTCACGGTCGGCGGGATAGACGTAGTCGATCATCGACTGGCCGATCAGCTCGTCAGGGGTGTAGCCGAGAATCCGCTCGCAGGCTGCGCTGACAAAAACGAAGCGACCTTGTTTGTCGACCGCGCAAACGGCGTCCAGCAACAGATCGATGTAACTCGCCAAGGGCGCAGAATTTCGGCTTTCCATGGTTCAGCGTGGGTGTCCGGGCAATGCAGCACTGATCAACCGTCCCTGACCTCGACCTCGCATCCCAGCGATTTTTTTCAAGTCTTACTCGGCATCAGCCCCGGCAACGCGTGCACCAGAGCATTGATGGCGAAACCGATGAACATTACCCCGCACAACCGGGTGATGGCCAGTTCATGGCGCTGATACAGCGTACGCACCTGACGGGCGCCGACAACGCCAATGAGAATAGCGTAGGCGAGCAATCCGCCCAGGAAGCTCAAGGCGATCAGCATCGGCAGCATCGACCAGTTGAGCAGTTCGGCGCGGCTCGACAGCAGCGCGGTGAACGTCGCCACCGCCACCGGGTAGGCCTTGGGGTTGGTCAGGCCGAACAGGATGCCGTGCCAGAACGGCTGACGCGCCGCACCCTCGGGCTGATCACCGTTGCTGCGCTTGGCCCGCACCGCGCGCCAGCCGAGCCAGAACAGGTACAGGCCGCTGAGTACGCCGAGCACATCGAACGCGGTGCTGCCGATTTCCCGGGCGCCGACAATCGCGATCAGCGCGGTGCTGCACCAGATCACATCGCCCAGCAGATGCCCGCACAGGAAACCCGCCCCGGCCCGACGACCGCGCGCGGCACCGATGCCGAACACCGCCAGCACACCCGGCCCCGGCGTGATGCCGTAGATAAAACCCGAGGCCAGCACGGCCATAAGCAACGATGGAGTCATGGAATACCTGCAAGCGCCGGAAAACGTGGCCGCCAGTCTATCCCAGCGGTTTGTGAATATTCACGACTCGTTGAAAAAACGCATCCCCGCGTAGGGCTTTTGCCGACACGCGGCCAGTCGCGAGGCCAGATCGCCGACATGGGCTTCGAGCTTGTGACCGTCCGGGTCGAGAAAGTAGAACGACGCACCTTCGCTGCGGTTGTCGCGCCACTCCTGCACGTTCGCGGCACGAAGCTGCTGCACGAACAGCGGGAAATCCGCAGCGCCGAGGCTGAAGGCGTAGTGGGTGTAGTCGGCGGCGGGCTCGGGTTGGCGTTGCGCATCGAGGGACAGACACAACCACAGGCCCGGGAGCGACAGGTAGGCACCGGCGTCCCACGTGGCCTCGACTCGCAGCTTGAGGACGTCGCGGTAGAACGCGAGGCTGCGATCCAGGTCGCTGACGGCGAGGGTCAGGTGGTTGAGGCCGGTGAGCATCGGTCAGTAACCTCGGAGGTCTTCGGGGATGGTGTATTGCTTGCCGTCGTAGGTCAGGGTGATTTGGGTTTTCTTCAGCGGGGAATCCTGGGAAACGCATTCCTTGCCGGATTTGAAGGTTTTCATTGCTGTGCCGCTTGAGGTGATGATCAGGTCGGAATAACCGTTGTGGCTGGTCGGGCCGATTTCCACGGTGCGGCGAATTTGCTGACCTTCACCCACACAGTTTTCCAGCCACTCACCGTTATTCTTGTAGACCACCAGGCCATCCAGTACCGGGCGCAGTTTATTACCCTCGCGTACATAAAGTGTGAGGTCGGTTTTTTCGTAGGGGATGGCACTTGAACTGTGCGAGAACTTTGACCGCAGCCCGAACGCGCGAACATCCGGGGCCAGTCGATAGCGAGCGGTATCGACCAACAAATCGGTGAAACGAATGGCATCGGAGTTGTAGGCACCGGGCTTCGCGTACGTCGCCAGCGTCTTCCAGTTGCTGGTATCGATGATCGCCAAATCCAGATCAAACAAACCGGCATCGTCACTACCAGTATCCGGCACGTAGGTGGATTTGAGGGCAATCGCCTGATTCTTGAACGCTGGCCATGTTTTGCAGCGCGCCATTGACTGGTCGTCGAAATCCTTGGTGACGCAGGAAACCTGAGCCTGAGCTGAAGCGGTGACGGCCAGAAAGCCGAGGGCGATGAAAAGTCGGGTTGGGGTGAGCATTGTTCTTCCTTGATAAAAGTCGCGTTGGATCTGTATCACTCGATGGCCTGGAAACCTTTAGGCAATACGTAGGATTTTCCGTCGTAGCGAAGGGTTGTCAGTTCAGGGCTGCTGACACTGGTTTTATCTTCGCAGGCATCCCCTTCTCCCACACTGGTCGTATTTGTTTGCTGGGTTCTGACGATCAAATCCGCATAACCATGGGAGCTGGTTTTAGCGATTTCGACTGTCCTCGAAATTTCAAAGCGCTGGCTGTCGCAATTGCCATCCCATTCGCCGCCATATTCAGAAACAACCAACTGGCGCAGGACCGGGCGTAGTTTTTCGCCTTCTCTCACGTAGAGCGAAAGCTGAGTTTCATCCACCGGAGTAAGGCGAGATCCGTTTGAAAGCCGCACTCGGACACCAAACGCTCGAAGGTCGGAAGTGAGCTTGTAACGGGCAGTATCAAGAGTCAGCTCATACACCGCCACACCATTCTGCTCAAACGCAGCGGCTTGGTGATAGGTAGCAAGTGGCTCTGTTTTGCTGTCCTGAAAAACTGACAAGTCGAAGTCATAGATGCCGTTCGAGTCGACATCACCCGGCGTAGGTTTGCGCTTAAACAGAGCCTTGGCGCCAATAGTCAGCCCCGGATACGCCGGCCACTCCTTGCACACGGAATAGTCCAGTTCCCCCGTCACAGGCTCAGGCACACAATCAGCCAAAACCTGCCCCGCCATCAACGCCCCACACAGCGCCAGACACCCCATCACTCCAGACTTCACTGTCACGCCCCGCTCCTTAAAGTTTCAGCCGCGCACTATCCCCTCCCCGATCCGCCGATTCAACCAGTTCAACGCCTGATCCCCACCCCGCCGCTTGTGCCACGCCGAGACAAAGGTAAATGGTGCGATCTCGAACGGCGGCGGCACGACGATCAGCGAGTCGTCATCCACATCCTTCAACGCCCGCGAAGCCACCGTAAGGATCAGATCCGTGCCACTGATGAACTGCGGCGCGACGCTCCAGTGCGGCAGGCTGACGGCGACTCGGCGGCGTTCGCGCAGGGCGGTCAGGGTACGTTCGATTTCCGGGGTGCCGCTGCCGCGCATTTCCAGCAGGACGTGGGGACGGGAAAGGTAAGTTTGCAGGTCAAGAACACCATCGGCGGGCAGACCCTGGCGATCCAGCAGGCAGACGTAGCGCTCTTCGAACAGCGGCGTGCTGCACAACTCGCCGGGCAATTCCGGGAGCACACCGGCAGCAAGATCAATGTCGCCGTTGAGCAGCCCTTCGACCATGCCCTCGCGGCTGGCGTGGCTGATTTGCAGATCAATGCCCGGAGCTTCCGCGCGCAACGTACGAATCAAACCAGGCAGGATGATCGCCGCCCCGTAATCCGACATCGCAAGCCGAAAGGTCCGGCGGGCGCTGGCCGGGTCGAAGGTGTTCGGCGCCAGCAGCGATTGCACCTGAGCCAGGGCCTCGGCCAGAGGTGCAACCAGTTCCAACGCTCGGGCGGTAGGCACCAGCCCCGAACCGGCCCGCACCAGCAGCGGATCACCGAGCAAGTCGCGCAATCGGGCCAACGCATGACTGACTGCCGGTTGACTCAAGTGCAGACGCTCGGCCGCACGGGTGACGTGCTGCTCGCTGAGCAGGGCGTCGAGGATCACCAGCAGGTTGAGATCGATGCGCCGAAGATCATTCATCTGATGCATGTTCCGCATGACAAAACAGAATTTAAATCTGCGCGACGAATACCCTAGAGTCCAGCAAAACCTTTGCTGGAGAACAATCATGAGTACGTTGCAGTGGGCCGGCCTGTTGTTGCTGGCTGCAGTGGCCGGGGCCGTCGTACCGTTTCAAAGTGCGATCAACACCAACCTGGCCCGGGGGCTGGGCCATCCGTTGTGGGCGACATTGGCGTCATTGCTGGTCAGCGTGCTGGTGTTGTTGCCGGTGATTGCCGCACTGCGCTTGCCGCTGCCGTCACTCGCGTTCATCGGCAAGGCGCCGCTGTGGATGTGGGCCGGTGGCGCGTTCGGGGTGTGTTTTGTGGCACTGGCGGTGGTGCTGGTGCCGAAACTCGGGGCATCGGGTTTTGTCGCGCTGGCACTGGCCGGACAGGTGCTGGCTTCAATGGTGCTGGATCACTTCGGGATGTTCGGGCTGCTGGAGAAGCAACTCACGTTGCCCCGGGTATTCGGCGCGGTGTTGCTGATGGCGGGCGTGGTGTTGATCCAGTTCTCCCCGGCGCTGGAAAAGAGCGCCACCGCCGCTGGATAACAGGGCAAAGGTAAGCCCTTCACTGTCAGGGTTGTCGGGCATTTCACCGCCTTACAACCCGGCGAGGTTTCGCCCTACAAGCAAATCTCCAACAGCCCTCAGCGCTATCGGATATGGCCGATTCTGACCCCGCATCGCTCTCTGTAAAGTCTGGCAACACACACAAATTGCAACACCCCATGGATTGCCATGCTCAAGGAGAGCTGCTTTGAACCATCTGCCCGATACCACCGCCCACACCTTCTCCAACTACCGCAAAGTCATCGCGCTGGCCGACCACGATTGGGAGGCTGCCGAAGCCGGAAAAATCGCCGCCCTCAACGTTGAAGTCAAAGGCTGCAACCACTTGCTCGATCAGCACGGGCGCCAGTTCCATCACTTCTGCACCACGTCCTATCTGGGCCTCGACCATCACCCGGCCCTGCTTGAAGGTGCCATATCGGCCCTGCGGGAAACCGGCACACTGCGCGTTGCCAACTCGAAAAACCGCTGCAAGCTGGCGCTGCTCGATCAATACGAAAGCGAGCTGTCGCAATTGTTTGGCGCGGTGTGTCTGAGCACTCTGTCCTGCAGCGCCGCGAGCGCCGGGATCCTGCCGCTGTTGGCCAGTGGTGTGTTTACCCAGGGCCGTCCACCGGTGATGGTGTTCGATCGTCTGGCTCACTATTCGATGAATCACCTGAAGGCCAGTTGCGCCGACGAAACCCAGGTATTGACCTGCCCCCACAACGACATGGATTTTCTCGAATCGGTGTGCCAGCGCCACACAACGGTCGCCTATATCGCCGACGGTGCCTACAGCATGGGCGGCGTGGCCAATCTGGACGGTCTGCTGTACCTGAAAGAACGTTACGGCCTGTTTCTTTATCTCGATGACTCCCACGCGCTGTCGGCGGTTGGCAGCAACGGCGCGGGTCTTGTACGGCCAAGAATGCCGGCGCTGGAAGAGGATTGTCTGATCGTCGCGTCACTGGCCAAATCGTTCGGGGCCAGCGGTGGTCTGGTGATGCTCGGCAATGAGCGGCAGCGGAAATTGATCCAGCGTTACGGCGGGCCGAGCAACTGGTCGCAAAGCCTCAATTGCGCGGCCATCGGTGCAGGCCTTGCCTCGATCCAGCTGCATCGCAGTGCAGAGCTGCGCGCGTTGCAGATTCAGCTCCAGGCCAATATTCGCCTGTTCGACAGTCTGGTGAGCACCGAACAGCACGGCAGTCCCATGGCCATCCGTTTGATCAACTGCGGCGAGGCCGCCCTGGCCACTCGAATCGCCATTGAACTGGCCGAACACGGTTTTTTCACCAGCGCCGTGTTTTTCCCGGTGGTGGCTCAAGGTAAAGCCGCGATCCGCGTGACCCTGCGCGCCGACATGGAATCGACACTGATCCACCATTTCTGTGATTTGATCACCGGACTGTTACTGACTCACGGCGGCCATCGCGACCGCTGAACCTTCACGGACGACTCATGAATCCCGGACTCATCCTGCTCATCACCTGCTCCACCGTGTTCCTCGCCCAACTGGGCATGAGCATTTACCTGCCGGCGCTGCCGCAGATCGCCGGGCATTTGCAAGTCGATGCAACGCAGGTGGCCTGGGGCTTGTCGCTGTACCTGATCGGCATGGCATTGCCGATGTTGCTCTGGGGCAGCCTTGCACAACGCATCGGGCGCAAACCGGTGTTGCTGGCGGCGCTGGGGATTTATGGGCTGGCGAACCTGGCGTTGCCGCTCGGTTCGACACTGGAGTCGTTCCTGCTGATGCGACTGCTTCAGGGGATTGGCGCCAGCGGCATTTCGGTGATGGCGCGGGTGCTGATCCGTGACAGTTTCCAGGGCGATTTGCTGGCGAAGGCGTTGTCGTGGATTTCGATTTCGTTCGTCGTCGCGCTCGGGATCGGGCAATACGCCGGCTCGCTGATTCAGGTGACGCTGGGCTGGCAGGCGATCTTCTATCTGCTGGGTGCGGTCAGCCTGTTGATGGCCGCGATTGTTTCGCGCCTGAATTTTCCGAAACTCGTCGAAGCACCCGCAACCGCGTCGCCCTGGGCGGTCTACGGAAAGATCCTGACCCACCGGGCGTTTATTCTGCCGGCGCTCGCGGGTGGTCTGGGTTATGGCGTGATCATCGCGTTCAACAGCGCTGCGCCGTTGATTCTGCAAGGCCCGTTCGGTTGGTCGACGACCGAATACGGGCTGCTGGGCTGGCCGATCAGTGCGGCGTATTTTCTGGGGGCGCTGGCGGTCAATCGCTTTGTGCTGCGTACCGGTCAGCATCGGTTGATGGCGTTGGGTGTGGGCCTGGTGATGGCCGGCAGCGGGGTGATGCTGGCTGGCAGCCTGTTGGCCAGCTCCGTTGCCTGGCTGCTTTGGTTGCCTTACTGCTTCGCCGTGTTCGGTCAGTCGCTGAACTATCCGATCAGCCTGTCACGGGCCAACGATGGAGCGCCGATTGCGGGCGCTTACGCGATGGCCCTGAGCGGTTTCATCCACCAATTGATGGCCGCGTTGATCGGCGCGGTGGCCAGCCTGCTGGCCGGTCCACACGCGTGGCCGCTGTCGCTGTTGTGTTGCGTTCTGGCGGCGGGCGCGGTGCTCTGCACGAGGTTCACGCCCGATCGTCAGTCCGCTTAAAACGCGCTGCGGAAAATTTCCTCGATCTGCCGCTGATCCGCCGCCCGTGGATTGGTGAAACCGCAGGCATCTTTCAGGGCATTGGCGGCAAGAATAGGGATGTCGGTGCATTTGGCGCCGAGGTCACGCAAGCCGCCGGGGATGTCGACGTCTTTGGCCAGGCAACGGATTGCGTCAATTGCGGCTTTTGCGCCCTCCTCCGGGCTGAAACCACGGATGTCGGCGCCCATGGCGTGAGCCACATCGGTGAGGCGATCGGCGCAGACCAGCGCGTTGAACGTCTGCACATGGGGCAGCAACACCGCGTTGCACACTCCGTGAGGCAGGTCGTAGAAGCCGCCCAACTGGTGCGCCATCGCATGCACGTAGCCAAGGGACGCATTGTTGAACGCCATGCCGGCGAGAAACTGCGCGTACGCCATGTTTTCCCGCGCCGCCAGATCGCAGCCATCACGAACCGCCAGACGCAGGTTGTTGCTGATCAGGGTCATCGCTTTCAGCGCGCAGGCGTCGGTGATCGGGTTGGCGGCGGTGGACACGTAGGCTTCGATGGCATGGGTCAGCGCGTCCATGCCGGTGGCGGCGGTCAGGCTTTTCGGCATGGCGACCATCAGCGCCGGGTCGTTGACCGACAGCAGCGGCGTGACGTTGCGGTCGACGATGGCCATTTTCACGTGGCGGGTTTCGTCGGTGATGATGCAGAACCGGGTCATCTCACTGGCGGTGCCGGCCGTGGTGTTGATGGCGATCAGCGGCAGTTGCGGCCTGGCCGATTGATCGACGCCTTCGTAGTCACGGATCTGCCCGCCGTTGGTCGCGCACAGGGCGATGCCCTTGGCGCAGTCGTGGGGCGAGCCGCCGCCGAGTGACACGACGAAATCACAGCGGCTGTCCTTGAGCAGCGCCAGCCCGGCCTCGACATTGGCGATGCTCGGGTTGGGTTTGGCGCCGTCGAAGATCACCGAATCGATGTCCTGCATCGCCAGTTTCTCGGCGATCATGGTCGCCACGCCAGCCTTGGCCAACCCGGCGTCGGTAACGATCAGCGCCTTGCGAAAACCGTAGTTGCGGATGGCATTCATGGCTTCGTCAAGGCAGCCGCTGCCCATGATGTTTACGGCGGGAATGAAAAAGGTGCTGCTCATGGCGCGTCTCCTGACAGGGGCCGGATCGACTCCTGCGATCCGGCGGATGCATACAGGATCGACCGATCGGTCACGGCGGATGTTGATCTGGCTCAATGCCCGCTCGTGATAAAGTCGCCGCCCATCTGCCCCTTGTTTTGAGACGTGCCTTGCAATGACCGATTTTCTGGATGTCGACGCCACCCTCGAAGACTGGAACGCGTTACGCGCCACCACCGACTTTCGCGGTTTGCTGGTGGGCAACGGCGCCAGCCGCGCGGTGTGGGACGATTTCGGCTACGACTCGCTGTTCGAAAACGCCCGCACGGTGGAAGAAAAGCCGCTGAGCCCGTCGGAACTGAGCGTGTTCGACGCGATGCAGACGCGCAGTTTCGAGCAGGTGCTCGGCGCGCTGAAAACCACCAGTCGGGTCAACAAGGCTTTGGCCGTCAGCTCCGCCGCGCCGCGCAATCGCTACTACGCGATCAAGGAGGCGCTGATCAACGCCGTCCACGATTTGCACATTCCGTGGCGACTGGTCGAAGCGTCGACCCTGACGATCCTGAACCGCGAACTGGCCAGTTATCGCACGGTGTTCACCACCAATTACGACCTGCTCAACTACTGGGCCCTGCAACACCAGGGCGAGGCCATCGACGACCTGTTCAACGGCCCGGACGCCAGCTTCGAACTGTGCGAAAGCCACACTGAAAAACCGCGTCTGCTGTACCTGCACGGCGGCCTGCATCTGGTCCGCAACCAGGACGGCAGCGCCCGCAAACTGACCGCCACCGAAGGCACGCTGCTCGGCAGTTTCGCGATCAACAACACGCTCAAGACCCTCGACGACGTGCCGCTGTTCGTCAACGAAGGGCCAAGCGCGGACAAGCTCAAGACCATCCGCAGCTCCGATTATCTGTCGTTCTGCTACGACCAGTTACTGGAGCATGGCGACAGCCTGTGCATCTTCGGCCACGCCCTGGGCGAGCAGGACAGCCACATCGTGCGTGCCCTGCGGCTGGCGAAACCGAAGACCGTGGCGATCTCGATCTACCCGCGCAGCGCGGCGTTCATCCAGCACCAGAAGCGGCATTACGCGAAGGTGTTCGAGGGCACGGGCGCCGAATTGCAGTTCTTTGATTCCAAGAGCCATGCGCTGGGGAATCCGAAGCTTTCGGTCCCCGTCGAAGTCTAGTGGTTACGCTTATGGCGTCATCGCTAGCAGGCTAGCTCCCACAGCTGGAATGCACTTCCCGGTGGGAGCTAGCCTGCTAGCGATGGCGTCCGTCCAATCAACTCAGTCTTCGCTGCTGTGCACCACCACCAACAGTTGCGCCTGCTCCTCGCCCACCGAGCGGATCCGGTGCGGTTTCTGCGCATTGAAGTGCAGCGCGTCACCCCGCTCCAGCAGTACCCGTTCGTTCATGAAGTCCACTTCGACCCGGCCTTCATGGACGAACAGGAATTCCTCGCCCAGATGTTCCTTGAAGGTCTTGTCGGTGAATTCAGTCGGCGGATAGATGATGAACGGCAGCAGGCTGCGCTCGCTGACCTGATGGGCCAGCACCGCATAACCCGGGCTGTGATCGTTGGCCGCCAGTGACTGGCGTTCGTGGCTGCGCACCAGGCTGTAGCTGTCGAGGCTGACGTTGTCTTCGGAGAACAGCTCCTCGACCTTCACATTCAGCGCTTTGGCCAGTTTCAACGCAGCGGCAATCGAAGGCGTGTTCAACCCGCGCTCGACTTTCGACAGATAACTCTTGGTCATGCCGGATTTCTCGGCCAGCGCCTCAAGGGTTACGCCAAGTTTTTTTCTCAATAATTTCAAACGGATAGACATGCGAAGCGATTATTCCAGCAAAGGAAAGACGATTTGTCCTTGCCAATGACACAAAGTGTCATATAGCCTCTTAAGTGTCATCCATGGCAACCACCACAGGACACGGATATGGCGAAGACATTAGCACTACCCAAAGACCAACTGGTCAAGCAAGCACTGACCCAGATGCAAAAAAGCCTGGCGGATAATACGTGGACGGACCGGCAAAAGCTGGCCCTGACCTGCCGGATTCTCTTCGAGAACGGCCACGATTCGGGCCTTGCCGGGCAGATTACCGCCCGTGGCCCGCAGCCGGGCACTTACTACACCCAGCAACTGGGGCTGGGGTTCGATGAAATCACCGCGAGCAATCTGCTGCTGGTCAACGAAGACCTGGAAGTGCTCGAAGGTCACGGCATGGCCAACCCGGCCAACCGTTTCCACAGTTGGGTGTACCGCGCCCGGCCGGATGTGAACTGCATCATCCACACCCACCCGACGCACATTGCCGCGCTGTCGATGCTGGAAGTACCGTTGCAGATTTCCCACATGGACTTGTGCCCGCTGTACGACGACTGCGCGTTCCTTGAAGGCTGGCCGGGTGTACCGGTGGGTAACGAAGAAGGCGAGTTGATTGCCGGGGCACTGGGCGACAAACGGGCGATCCTGCTTTCCCACCACGGTCAGCTGTCGACCGGGACTACCATCGAGGAAGCCTGTGTCATCGCGCAATTGATCGAGCGCGCCGCGAAACTGCAGTTGCTGGCCATGGCCGCCGGGACGATCAAACCGATCATTCCCGAACTGGGTCGCGAGGCCCATGACTGGGTGTCGAAGCCCAAACGCCACGCCGCAGCCTTCAACTACTACGCCCGGCAGAACCTGCGCCAGCACGCCGATTGCCTGAACTGAATATCTCATCCTTGCGGAGCACTCTCATGACCAACATTCACGGCATCATCGGCTACACCATCACCCCGTTTGGCGCCAACGGCGAAGGTCTTGACCTGCCGGCCCTCGGCCGTTCGATCGACCGGCTGATCGCCGGCGGCGTCCACGCCATCGCGCCACTGGGCAGCACCGGAGAAGGCGCCTACCTGAGCGACGCGGAGTGGGATCAGGTCGCCGAATTCAGCATCAAGCACGTGGCCAAACGGGTGCCGACCGTGGTCAGCGTCTCCGACCTGACCACCGCCAACGCAGTGCGTCGCGCACGCTTCGCCGAAGCTCACGGCGCCGACGTGGTGATGGTGCTGCCGGCGTCCTACTGGAAGCTGACCGAAGCAGAAATCCTCGCCCATTACCGCGCCATCGGCGACAGCATCGGCGTGCCGATCATGCTCTACAACAACCCGGCCACCAGCGGCACCGACATGTCGGTGGAGCTGATCCTGCGCATCGTCAACGGCGTGGAAAACGTGACCATGGTCAAGGAGAGCACCGGCGACATCCAGCGCATGCACAAGCTGCAACTGCTCGGCGAAGGCCGGGTGCCGTTCTACAACGGCTGCAACCCGCTGGCGCTGGAAGCCTTCGCGGCCGGCGCCAAGGGCTGGTGCACGGCGGCGCCGAACCTGATTCCGCAGCTCAACCTGGATCTTTACGAAGCCTCGCTGGCGGGGGACCTGGGCAAGGCGCGGGAACTGTTCTACCGCCAGTTGCCGCTGCTGGACTTCATCCTCAAGGGTGGTTTGCCGGCGACGATCAAGGCCGGGCTGCGTGACACCGGGCTGGAAGTCGGCGATCCACGCTTGCCGGTGTTCCCGTTGAGCGAGGCGGGGCGCAATCAGTTGCAGGCCATTCTCAAAACCCTGCGCTGATTTCACGCAACACAAAAAAACCTGTGGGACCCAGCTCGCTCCCACAGGTTTTGTGCTGGATTCAAAGTACCGGCAGGGTTTTGTCCTTGACCACCTTCGTCGGCCCGTTGCTCTTCACGGCAGCAATGCCTTTGGCGCACGCCGCCTCCGACGAATAGGACTCGCTGCTACCGATGATCTGGTGATTGGCCGCTTTCAGGTTGAAGTAAGGATGGCCGTCCTTCGTCGTTTTCTTCTCGTAGCGCTCATCCAGCGGACTGTTGCTCTGCACCGCAGCGATACCGTTTTCGGCGGCACTGTGAGAGGTGTACAACTCGCTGGTCAGAATGGTTTCGGCATTCGCCGCTTTCAGCACAAACCTGAACTGGCCGTTGCTGCTTTTGCTCAACTCATACCATCCGGACATGCTGCGTCTCCTTATCGATGGGTCACAGGGTGATTTTAGTCCCGAGCAACCCCAGGAACCCGGCCAGCCATTTCGGATGCGCCGGCCAGGCAGGCGCGGTGGCCAGATTGCCCTGGACATGACCGTCCGTGACCGGGATATCGATGTAAGTGCCGCCGGCCAGCCGTACTTCCGGGGCACAGGCCGGATAGGCGCTGCATTCGCGTCCTTCGAGAATCCCCGCCGCCGCCAGCAGTTGCGCGCCGTGACAGACGGCAGCAATCGGCTTGCCGGCCTTGTCGAAAGCCCTCACCAGTTCCAGGACTTTTTCATTCAGCCGCAGGTATTCCGGCGCACGACCACCGGGCACCAGTAGCGCGTCGTAGTCCTTGGCGTCGACCTTGGCAAAGTCGAAGTTCAGGGCGAACTGGTGACCGGGCTTCTCGCTGTAGGTCTGGTCGCCTTCGAAATCATGGATCGCGGTGCGCACGGTCTTGCCGGCGGCTTTGTCGGGGCACACGGCGTGCACGGTGTGCCCGACCATTTGCAGGGCCTGGAACGGAACCATCACTTCGTAGTCTTCGACGTAATCGCCAACCAGCATCAGAATCTTTTTCGCGGCCATGGACAGGACTCCTCTGGTAAATGCACAGGAGTATTCAAAGTAGTCCAAGGACCGCGATGGCGTTCGCAAACTGTATGGATAACTCTGCGCCCAGCTGTAACAGCCCGGTTGCCGTGGTTTGTGGCTAGATGAATGCACCTCCCTGCCACTTTCGAATCTGGTTGCCATCATGTCTTCGCGCGAAAACACCGGCATGGCCCTCGGCCTGCTCGGCGTGGTGATTTTCAGCCTTACCCTGCCCTTCACCCGCATCGTGGTGCAGGAACTGCACCCGCTGCTCAATGGCCTGGGCCGTGCGTTGTTCGCGGCGATTCCAGCGGCATTACTGCTGTTGTGGCGACGGGAAAAGTGGCCGACCTGGCAGCAGGTCAAAGGCCTGAGCCTGGTGATCGCCGGGGTGATTCTCGGTTTCCCGGTGCTGTCGGCGTGGGCCATGCAGACCTTGCCGGCATCCCACGGCGCGCTGGTCAACGGTTTGCAGCCACTGTGCGTGGCGCTGTACGCCGCGTGGCTATCCCATGAACGGCCGTCGAAAGCCTTCTGGGCCTGCGCCGCGTTGGGCAGTGCGCTGGTGCTGGGTTATGCGTTGTACACCGGCGCCGGCAGCATTCAGGCCGGTGATTTGCTGATGCTCGGGGCGATTGCGGTAGGCGGTCTGGGTTATGCCGAGGGCGGACGCCTGGCACGGGAAATGGGCGGTTGGCAGGTGATCTGCTGGGCGCTGGTGCTGTCGACGCCGTTGCTGATCGGCCCGGTGCTGTACCTGGCGTTGCAGCATCAAGGCGCCGTGTCGACGAAAACCTGGTGGGCCTTCGGTTACGTCGCGCTGTTTTCGCAGTTCCTGGGGTTCTTCGCGTGGTATGCCGGGCTGGCCATGGGCGGCATTGCCCGGGTCAGTCAGATCCAGCTGTTGCAGATCTTCTTCACCATCGCGTTTTCCGCGCTGTTCTTTGGCGAACACGTGGAACCGATCACCTGGCTGTTCGCCTGCGGGGTGATCGCGACGGTGATGCTCGGGCGCAAGACCGCAGTGCGCCCGGCTCAACCGGGCACGTTACCGGCCGGGGTTCAGCTCAAGCCCTGAGCGGCAGCAGGCCATCGGCGAGCAGCAGCGTTTCCAGGCAGTGCTCGCTGATGTGGTAGAACGCCTTGAGTTCCTGAATCTTCACCAGCAGCTGAGTCGGGTCCACCGGCTCGGCGCGCTTCACGGCGAGGATCATCTTGTTTTTGTTGGTGTGTTCCAGCGAGATGAACTCGAACACTTTGGTCTCGTAACCGCAGGCTTCGAGGAACAGAGCACGAAGACTGTCGGTGACCATTTCCGCCTGCTGGCCCAGATGCAAACCGTATTGCAGCATCGGCTTGAGCAGCGCCGGGCTCTGGATCTGCAGGCGAATCTGTTTGTGGCAGCACGGTGAGCACATGATGATCGCTGCGCCAGAGCGGATGCCGGTGTGGATCGCGTAGTCGGTGGCGATATCGCAGGCATGCAGGGCAATCATCACTTCCAGCTCGCTAGGCGCCACGCTGCGCACATCACCGCATTTGAACACCAGTCCCGGGTGTTCGAGTTTCTGCGCGGCGGTGTTGCACAGGTTGACCATCTCTTCGCGCAACTCGACGCCGGTGACTTCACCCTCGGCCTTCAACGTGTTGCGCAAATAGTCATGGATGGCGAACGTCAGGTAACCCTTGCCCGAACCGAAATCCGCCACCCGCACCGGTTTGTCCAGGGCCAGCGGCGACGACGTCAGCGCGTGGCTGAAGACTTCGATGAACTTGTTGATCTGCTTCCACTTGCGCGACATCGCCGGGATCAGCTCGTGTTGCGCATTGGTCACGCCCAGATCCTTGAGGAACGGTCGGTTCAAATCGAGGAAACGGTTTTTCTCGCGGTTATGCTCGGCGGACGGCACTTCACGCAATTGCTGGGGTTTGCTCATGAACAGCGAGCTCTTGCCCTTTTTGCTGTATTCGAGCTGGGCTTCGTCGGTCAACGTGAGCAAATGCGCATTCTTGAACGCCGTCGGCAGCAACTCGGCAATCATCGCCACCGCCTCGTCCAGCGGCAGGTTCTTGGTGATGTCACGGGTCTTGTAGCGATACACGAACGACAGATTCGGCTGCGCCTTGACCGTCACCGGTTTGATGATGATCCGCTGCAGGTCCGCTTCTTCGCCGACGTACTTGGCCAGCACCAGTTTGATGAAGCCGTTCTGTTCGAGGCTGGTTTGCAGCAGCTCGATGAACCGGGCGTGGTGATCGGGGGTGGAAACGGCGGTGGCAGACATGCAGAAAACGGCCTCGGACGGGCAAATCGGGAATGGCCGCTAGTTTAGGGGGGAAGGCGTTCGAGGGCACGGCTAATTTCCCGAACGGCTTATCCCAACACCACCAACCGATTCGGCAACTCATTCCTCACCTGCGTCACCGGCACATGCACCTTGAGCAACTCGCCGCACGCCTCGATGCAGGTCACGAACCCCTGCAACGTCTGGCCCTGGCGCACCTGCTCGGTAAACGCCGCGACAATCGCGTCCCAGCTCTTGTCGTCCAGCCGTCTGGAAATCCCTTCGTCCACCAGAATCTCCACGTACCGCTCTGCCTCGCAGACAAAAATCAACATGCCGGTGCTGCCCACCGTGTGATGCAGGTTCTGTTCGAGAAACTGCCGCCGCGCCAGGTTCGAAGCGCGCCAGTGCCGGACATGACGCGGGATCAAATGAGTGGTGACTTTGGGCAGACGAAACACCAGGCACAGCACGACAAAACTGACCCATTGCACCAGCAACAGACTGTGCATCGTCAGCCAGCCGGTCAGGTAGTGCAGGACTCCCGGCACCACCAGCGCCAGCAGGCTGGCCCACAGCAACGGAATGTACGCGTAGTCATCGGCGCGGGCCGCGAGCACCGTCACCAGTTCGGCGTCGGTGTCGCGCTCGACCCGGGCGATGGCCTCGGCGACCTTGCGTTGTTCGTGTTCAGTCAGTAATGCCATGTCGTGAAGTGCCTGCTCATTATTGTTATCACCAGCCGCCGGAGGAACCGCCCCCGCCGAAACTGCCACCGCCGCCGCTGAAGCCCCCGCCACCGCCGCCGCCAAAACCACCGCCACCGAAGCCGCCCCCTCCTCCGGAACCACCACGGCCGGCGGGAAGGATACCGAGCATCTGGCAGACAAAAACAGTCAGGATGAACAACATCACCAGAAATACGAAAATTCCCGGATGCCGCGAGACAAAGTCGTCCGAAGGATCGCCGGACGATTCGTACACCGTGGAAGGTTCGTCCAGCGGATTGCCGCCCAGCACCACCAGCATCGCCGCCACGCCATCGCTGATGCCCTTGCTGTAATTGCCGGCTTTGAAAGCAGGTGTGATGACCTGATGGATGATCACCGAACTCTGGGCATCGGTCAGGCGATCCTCCAGCCCATAGCCGACTTCGATGCGCAACTTGCGCTCGTCCCGGGCGACGATCAGCAAGGCGCCGTTGTCCTTGTCCTTCTGGCCGATGCCCCAGTGCCGGCCGAGTTCGACGCCGTAGTCCTCGATGGTGGCGCCTTGAAGGTTCGGCAGCGTCACGACCACAAGCTGCTCGCCGGTCGCCTGCTCGTGGGCCTGCAACTGCTGGCTCAACTGCGCGCGCACCGCCGGCTCAATCATCTGCGCATCGTCCACCACCCGCCCGGTCAGCGCCGGAAAGGTCAACTCGGCCCGGGCGCTGACGGCGAACAGCCACAGCATCAGCACCAGGCCCATCTTCAACACACGCATGGGCATCACCGGCTCAGAACTTCACTTCCGGGGCCTTGTCCGCGCCGGGGCTGGTGGCTTCGAAGGTTTCGCGGATCGGCAGGTCGCTGTACATCACGCTGTGCCACAGGCGACCAGGGAAGGTGCGGATCTCGGTGTTGTACTTCTGCACCGCCAGAATGAAATCCCGGCGAGCCACAGCGATGCGGTTTTCCGTGCCTTCAAGTTGCGACTGCAGGGCGAGGAAGTTCTGGTTGGCCTTGAGGTCCGGATATCGTTCGGACACCACCATCAACCGGCTCAAGGCACCGGTCAGCTGATCCTGGGCCTGCTGGAACTGTTTGAGTTTTTCCGGGTTGTCGAGGGTGCTGGCATCGACCTGGATCGACGTTGCCTTGGCCCGGGCCTCGACCACCGCCGTCAGCGTGGCCTCCTCATGTTTGGCATAACCCTTCACGGTTTCCACCAGGTTGGGGATCAGGTCGGCACGCCGCTGGTACTGGTTCTGCACCTGGCCCCAGGCGGCCTTGGCCTGTTCGTCGAGAGTGGGAATGTTGTTGATGCCGCAGGCGGTCAGCAACGCGGCCAGCACCAGCAAGGTGGCGACCTGCAAACGCGAGCGGTAGACAGGACTGACATTCATCGTTCGGGAGCTCCCTTGCACATTTCATGAATGATCGAGCGTGAAACCTTCTGGACCGGCTCTTGGGGCATAATCGCCCGCGCCACTGGATTGCAGCGGGCCGATGGGCTAAAAAGAGGCCCTGCGCGATCACGTCGCCGAAACTGTCGACGTACATTCGGCTGTCGTTTTTTGAATCAGCACCCGAACAACAATAGTCGCTCCCTAAATTTTGGCTGGCCGGCGTTGTAACGCCGTTTAGGCCCTTGAGAAAACTATTCATGAAGAAGCTGTGTTTGCTGGGCCTGTTCGTCAGCCTGGCCAGTCATCAAGTACTGGCCGCCACGACCCCGGTACCCCTGGAAAACAAGGACGCGTTCATCAGTAACCTGATGAAACAAATGACCCTCGACGAGAAGATCGGCCAGTTGCGCCTGATCAGCATCGGCCCGGAAATGCCCCGCGAGCTGATCCGCAAAGAGATCGCCGCCGGCAACATCGGTGGCACGTTCAACTCGATCACCCGCCCGGAAAACCGTCCGATGCAGGACGCTGCCATGCGCAGCCGCCTGAAGATCCCGATGTTTTTCGCGTACGACGTGATCCACGGTCACCGTACGATTTTCCCGATTCCGCTGGCTTTGGCGTCGAGCTGGGACATGGACGCCATCGGCCAGTCCGGGCGCATCGCCGCCAAAGAGGCGGCCTCCGACAGCCTCGACATCACCTTCGCACCGATGGTCGACATCTCCCGCGACCCGCGCTGGGGCCGCAGCTCCGAAGGTTTCGGTGAAGACACCTACCTGACTTCGCGTATCGCCAAAGTCATGGTCAAGGCCTATCAGGGCGACACGCCGAGCGCGGCCGACAGCATCATGGCCAGCGTCAAGCACTTCGCCCTGTACGGCGCGGTCGAGGGTGGTCGCGACTACAACACCGTGGACATGAGCCCGGTGAAGATGTACCAGGACTACCTGCCGCCGTACCGCGCCGCGATCGATGCCGGCGCCGGTGGCGTGATGGTCGCACTGAACTCGATCAACGGCATCCCGGCCACCGCCAACACCTGGCTGATGAACGACCTGTTGCGCAAGGAATGGGGCTTCAAGGGCCTGGCGGTCAGCGACCACGGCGCGATCTTCGAACTGATCAAGCACGGCGTCGCCGCCGACGGTCGCGAAGCGGCGAAGCTGGCGATCAAGGCCGGCATCGACATGAGCATGAACGACACCCTGTACGGCAAAGAGCTGCCGGGGCTGCTCAAGTCCGGCGAGATCGAACAGAAAGACATCGACAACGCCGTGCGTGAAGTCCTCGCCGCCAAGTACGACATGGGCCTGTTCAAGGATCCGTACCTGCGCATCGGCAAGGCTGAAGACGATCCGGCCGACACCTACGCCGACAGCCGACTGCACCGTGCCGACGCCCGCGAAGTGGCGCGTCGCAGCCTGGTGCTGCTGAAGAATCAGAACGAAACCCTGCCGCTGAAGAAAACCGCGAAAGTCGCCCTGGTCGGCCCGCTGGCTAAGGCCCCGATCGACATGATGGGCAGTTGGGCCGCCGCCGGTCGTCCGGCGCAATCGGTGACACTGTTTGACGGCATGAGCAACGTGATCGGCGACAAGGCGAACCTGATCTACGCCCGTGGCGCCAACATCACCAGCGACAAGAAGGTCCTCGACTACCTGAACTTCCTCAACTTCGACGCACCGGAAGTGGTCGATGACCCGCGTCCGGCCAACGTGCTGATCGACGAGGCGGTGAAAGCCGCGAAGGACGCTGACGTGGTGGTTGCGGCCGTGGGCGAGTCCCGTGGCATGTCCCACGAATCGTCGAGCCGTACCGACCTGAACATCCCGGAAAACCAGCGTGAGCTGATCCGCGCCCTGAAAGCCACAGGCAAGCCGTTGGTGCTGGTGCTGATGAACGGCCGTCCGCTGACGATCCTTCAGGAAAAAGAACAGGCTGACGCGATCCTGGAAACCTGGTTCAGCGGCACCGAGGGCGGCAACGCCATCGCCGACGTGCTGTTCGGCGACTACAACCCGTCGGGCAAACTGCCGGTGACCTTCCCGCGTTCCGTGGGCCAGATCCCGACCTACTACAACCACCTGAGCATTGGCCGGCCGTTCACGCCGGGCAAGCCGGGCAACTACACCTCGCAGTATTTCGATGACACCACCGGGCCGTTGTTCCCGTTCGGTTTCGGCCTGAGCTACACCGATTTCGCCTTGAGCGACATGGCGCTGTCGTCGACCACCCTGAACGCCACCGGCAAGCTCGACGCCAGTGTCACGGTGAAAAACACCGGCAAGCGTGACGGCGAAACCGTGGTGCAGCTGTACATTCAGGACGTCACCGGTTCGATGATCCGTCCGGTCAAGGAGCTGAAGAACTTCCAGAAGATCATGCTCAAGGCCGGCGAACAGAAGGTCGTGCACTTCACCATCAGCGAAGATGACCTGAAGTTCTACAACGCCCAGCTCAAGTACGCGGCCGAGCCTGGCAAGTTCAACGTGCAGATCGGCCTGGATTCCCAGGACGTGACGCAGCAGAGTTTTGAATTGCTGTAATCCCTCGCCCTGATCGTTCCCACGCTCTGCGTGGGAACGATCAAAAGCTGCGACTAGCCCCGGCGATCGAGCAGGTTGACTACCACCCGATCCACCCACCCCCAGATCCGCTGCTTCACCCGCCGCCACAACGGCCGGCGCTGCCACTCTTCCAGACTCACCTGCTGACTCAGGCCGAAGTCCTTCTCGAAACTTGCCACCACCGCTGCCGTCAGTGACGGATCCAGCGCCTCCAGATTCGCCTCAAGATTGAAGCGCAGATTCCAGTGGTCGAAGTTGCACGACCCGATGCTCACCCAATCGTCCACCAGCACCATTTTCAGGTGCAGGAAACACGGCTGGTATTCGAAGATCTTCACTCCGGCCTTGAGCAGGCGCGGGTAGTAGCGATGTCCGGCGTATCGCACCGACGGGTGATCGGTGCGTGGCCCGGTCAGCAGCAGGCGCACATCGAGGCCACGGGCGGCGGCCTTGCGCAGGGAACGGCGAATTTTCCAGGTCGGCAGGAAGTACGGCGTGGCCAGCCAGACGCGTTTCTGACCGCTGTTCAGGGCACGGAACAGTGATTGCAGAATGTCGCGATGCTGGCGGGCATCGGCATAGGCCACGCGGCCCATGCCCTCGCCCGTGTCGGGTACGCGCGGCAATCGCGGCAGGCCGAAATTCGCGTGAGGCTTCCAGGCGCGACGATGGCGGTTGGCGATCCATTGACGGTCGAACAGCAATTGCCAGTCGAGCACCAGGGGGCCGGTGATGTGCACCATCACTTCGTGCCATTCGCTGGTGTCGTGGCCCGGCCGCCAGAACTCGTCGGTGAGCCCGGTGCCGCCGACCACCGCCAGACGCTGGTCGACCAGCAGCAGTTTGCGGTGATCGCGATAGAAATTGCCGACCCAGCGCCGCCAGCTCAAGCGATTGTAGAAACGCAGCTCGACCCCGGCAAGGGTCAGGCGCTGACGCAGGGTCAGAGTGAGCGCGAGGCTGCCGTAATCATCGAACAGGCAACGCACCCGCACGCCCCGCTCGGCCGCCAGCACCAGCGCCTGAATCACGGTTTCGGCACAGGCGCCGGCCTCCACCAGATACAGCTCCAGTTCGATCTGCTCACGGGCGCTGGCGATTTCCTCCAGCATGCGCGGGAAGAATTGCGGACCGTCGATCAACAGTTCGAAGCGATTGCCGTCCCGCCACGGGAACACTGCGCCGCGCACGTCAGCGCGCCGTGAAGATCAGCACCGCACCCACCGGCACCGACAGACTGATGGCCGACAGGCCGGCCATTTTGCGCAGGTTTTCCAGGCCCGGCAGCAGATCGAAATCCTCGGCGCTGATCACCAGCGGCTCCAGGGTCACCACTTGAAAGCGTCGGTCATCGAGGCGCGTGGCGAGCAGTTCGGCAGGATACTCATGCTGTTTGCCGTGCAGGTTGACGGTCAGCGGCAAGCGCAATTCAAGCTGCGCGCCGGGGGCCAGATCGTTGATCGGGCGCAGGTCGATCTGCGTGGTGATGGTCGCTTCGGGGAATTGCTCGATCTGGAACAGTTCCTTGCGCATGCGCTCGTCGCGCAGCGGGATGCCGCTGTTGATCGAGTCCAGCTCGACTTCGACTTCGGCGCGGCCATCGGGATCGACCTTGCCGTGCAACACCAGAAAGCGCTGCACCTCGGAAATATTGGCGTTTTTCGTGCTGACGAACGACAGCCGCGACGACTCGCCGTCCAGATACCAGTTGGCCTGGGCCGGCAGCGCAGCGGCGCCCAGCAGCAGGCCGGCGAAGGCGTTGCACAGAGAACGGTTGAACATTGAAGACTCGTGGGGCCGATAAACCTGCACGAACCTTAACTGCCTGAAGCCGGGATGCAAACCGGTAGTTGATTTTGCCGATCAGGGCTTGAGGCGACAGCCCTGACGTTCGCCCTGCCATTGGGCGCTGTTGCTACGGCCCATGCCACTGGCGCTGACGAGTTTTTGTGCGCTGTCATCGCTCAATTCGCTGGGCAACCACTGTTTGACGTAGCCCCGACAGTATTCGGCGTCATTGTTCATCACGTAGCGGCACGAGCAGTATTCCTTCGCGGTATAGGCACTGATGATGTCGGGGAACGCCCACAGGTTTTCCCGTTCATGCCAGCCCCAGCCCAGCAGCACTACAAGCAACACCAGCAGGATGCGTCTGAACAGTTTCATGGCCGCACCGCCCCGAGCACGCGCTTGAGCAATTCGTTGTGGCGATAGCTGCCGTCGCGGTCATCGCCGTAGCGCACGATCACCAGTTTTTCGCTCGGGATCACGTACAGCGCCTGGCCCCAGTGGCCGAGGGCGGCGAAGGTGTCGGGCGGTGCATCGGGCCACGGCGAGGCAGCGCCGTCCGCCGGGCGATTGAGCCACCACTGGCCGCCGGGAACAGCTTCGTCCTGATGAGCCTTGTAGCCGGTGAAGGGCTGGCGGTTGAACGCGACCCAATCCTTGGGCAGCAATTGCCGGTCGTTCCAGCGCCCGTCCCGTTCCATCAGCAGGCCGATTCGCGCCAGATCCCGGGCCGTCAGGTAGGCATAGGAAGACGCGACGAAGGTGCCTGTGGCATCGGTTTCCCAGGTGGCGTGATGAATGCCCAACGGATCGAAAAGCGCTGTCCATGGATAATCCGGATAGCGCTGCGGGCCGACGATGGTTTTCAGCGCGGCGGCCAACAGATTGCTGTCGCCGCTGGAATAGCGGAACGCCTGACCCGCTGGCGCGTAGCTGTCGTGATCGGCAGTGAAGGCGGCCATGTCGCGATGACCACGGGTGTAGAGCATCGCCACCACCGAGGATTTCAGCGGGGCATATTCGTAGTCTTCCTGCCAGTCGATGCCCGAGGCCCAATGCAGCAGATCCTGGATTTTGATGGCCGGGTGTTTTTCCAGCACCGGATAATATTTTGCGGCCGGGTCATCGAGTTTGAACAAACCTTCACCGTAGGCCACGCCGAGTACCGTAGCCATCAGGCTTTTGCTGATCGACCAGGTCAGGTGCGGCGTGTCGGCGGTGGTCGCGGCGGCGTAGCGTTCGTAGATGAGCTGGCCGTCGCGGATCACCAGCAAGGCATCGGTGCGGATGCCTTTGCGGGTGTTGTCGTCGCGGGCCGGGAAGGCATAGGCCTCCAGTGCTTCGACGGCCGGACCGGCGATTTTCGGACCGGTCGGCCACTGCTCCCCCGGCCATTGCTCGGCCTGAACCGTGAAGCTGATCAACAGCAGAAACAGCGACAGGCCTTTGAACATGGTGTGGGCTCTGGGGATGAACCTGCCAAGCCTAGCCGGCGTTCATGACAGATGTGTTTTGGCTTGCTGCCAGCGCCTTGGCCAGTCGTTTGGCCCGTGCGCCTGCTGCCAGTTGCATCAGTGCCTGGTCGCGCTGCCACATCGCCGCCCACTCCGGATGACTGTCGCGCAAGGCCTGATCGACCTCCGGTTTAAGCCCGTCGAACTGGGCAAACAAGCCACCGAGCAACACATGCCCGGCGGGATTGTTCGGCGGCTGGCGACTGACTTCCGCACAACCGGCCAATAGCGCCAGCAAGCGCAATTGCAGCGGCTGCGGCCAACCGCTGTCCTGACCGACGCCGTACAGCCATGCAGTCATTGCGCTCAACACGTAAACGTCTTCAAGGGTGCGGAACGGTTTGACGTAAGCGTCCCAACCATCCCCGGCGAGCAGTTCGCACAGGGCGTCGTCGAGGTGCAAGCGACCATGGCTGATGTCCGGCATCAACGGCAGCGCAGGGAGTTTTTCCACACGCACACCGGATTCGCCGGGATACACCACCGCCAGGCTCAGGCGCGGTGATTCACCGGGTTGCTCACTGCGGGCCGCGATCAACAGCCAGTCCGCCGCATCGCCGGCCGTGACGAAATCCTTCTGCCCGTTCAGGCGCAAATCCGTGAGCCGGGTCTGCATGTCCGCCGGGCGCAGGCTGCGCTGTTCGGTCGCACACAACGCACCGAGGCTCGGCGGCGCGCTCGGCCAGAGCATGCGCAACGCCGCCTGATAGCCCACCAGAAATGCCAGCCCCGGCGTCGCCATCCGCCGCCCTCCCGCCACCGCCAGTTCGAACGGCGTGACGCTGCCCAGTTGATGCAGCAGCGTGGCGAAACCCTCCGCCAGATCGGCAACGGCGGGCAGGCGTTCGCGACATTCAAGCAGGGTCGACCAGGTCATCAGAGGCTCCTTGTGGGCTGTCATATAAGCATCACCAAACATTCATGGCGATGACACCGGGGCTACATAGCCTGACTTTGCACAACACAGCTGCATAAAGAAAGTCGATCGGCTGTAACCCACGACGGGTTAAAGGCCCGTACGGAGATTCAAATGACTCAGATCGCCCGCATCAGCGACACCGGCAATGAACGCCGCCTGCAAGCCGAACGCCTGATCGGCGCCGAGGCCTTGCAGCAAGCCCAGGCCTTGCGTTTCAACGTGTTCAGCGGCGAGTTCAACGCCAAGCTGAAAGGCGCGGAACTGGGTCTGGACATGGATGACTATGATGTTCACTGCAGCCACATCGGCGTGCGTGACCTGAACACCGGCCGCCTGGTGGCGACCACCCGCTTGCTCGATCACACCGCCGCCAGCAGCCTGGGCAAGTTCTACAGCGAAGAAGAATTCAGCCTGCACGGCCTCGCCGGTCTGCAAGGCCCTATTCTGGAAATCGGCCGCACCTGCGTCGACCCGGCCTACCGCAACGGCGGCACCATCGCCGTACTCTGGGGCGAACTGGCCGAAGTCCTCAATCAGGGTGGCTACAGCTACCTGATGGGTTGCGCGAGCATCCCGATGCAGGACGGCGGCGTACAGGCCCACGCGATCATGCAGCGCCTGCGCGAACGTTATCTGTGCACCGAACACCTGCGCGCCGAACCGAAGAATCCGCTGCCAACGCTGGATCTTCCTTCGAACGTGATCGCTGAAATGCCACCGCTGCTCAAGGCCTACATGCGCCTGGGCGCGAAGATCTGCGGCGAGCCGTGCTGGGACGAAGACTTCCAGGTCGCCGACGTGTTCATCCTGCTCAAGCGCGACGAACTCTGCCCGCGCTATGCCAAGCACTTCAAGGCGGCCGTGTGATGAGCCGGCTGCGGGTGTACGCGCGGATCGCGCGGGTGCTGCTGGTGGTGACACTGGGTTTGAGCATGGCCAGTGTCTTCGGGGTTTTCGAGCGATTGGGGCTGGCTCATTCGATGCAACGCCGGCAGCGCTGGTCGCGTTTTTTCATGGCGCGCCTGAGCAATGCCCTGCCCTTTCGCGTAACCGTCCATGGCGAGTTGCCGAAGCAGCCGATGCTGTGGGTCAGCAACCATGTGTCGTGGACTGACATTCCATTGCTCGGGATGCTCACGCCGCTGTCGTTTCTGTCCAAGGCTGAAGTGCGCACCTGGCCGGTGGCCGGCTGGCTGGCGGCGAAGGCCGGCAGCCTGTTCATCCGTCGCGGCTCGGGCGACAGTCAGTTGATCCGCAAGCAGATGACCCGTCACCTGCAAACCGATCATCCGCTGCTGATGTTCCCGGAAGGCACCACCACCGACGGCCGCTCGCTGCGTACCTTCCATGGTCGCCTGCTGTCGGCGGCGATTGATTCGGAAGTGATGCTGCAACCGGTGGCGATCCGTTATCTGCGCGACGGCGAGATCGATTCGCTGGCACCGTTCATTGGTGACGATGATCTGCTGTCGCACCTGATGCGTCTGTTCAGCAACGACTGCGGCAATGTGGAAGTTCACTTGCTCAAGCCGATTGCCTGTCAGGGTCGGGAACGCGCGGCGCTGGCGTACGAAGCCCAGCAGGCGGTGCAGAAAGCGTTGTTCGGCGAGGTGGCCAAACCGGCCGAGCCGCGTCGTACAGGCGAGCTGATCGCTGCCTGATCGTCATCCTCTGCCTACAACTGCCGGCCTGCGAAGTCCTGCAGTTGTGGGTAGAACAAGCGAAAGTCATCACTGAGCGGTTCATACAACCGCCGCAATTCCTGCATCGCCCCCGCCAGTTCTTCAGGCTTGCTCAGGCGCCGGGAAATCCCGCGCAGCACCTGTTCCAGCACTTCGAATTCCTGATACGAACCCAACCAGTCATTGGCCACCATGTGCGGGGCGATCTTCGCCAGGCGCTCGGGCAATTGCCGCTCGCTGGACAGCACGCGATAAACGTCCGTGGTGAACTGCCCCAGCGGCCGGTCGGCGTACAACGCCCAATCGCGGGCCAGGCAATGGTCGAAAAACACATCGAGAACGATGCCGGCGTAACGGCGGCGGGTCGTGGAGAACCGCGCCAGTGAAGCGTCCACCAACGGATGGCGATCGGTGAACACATCAATTTGCCGATGCAGGGCAATCGCCGCTTCGATCTCCGGATCGAACTGCCCTTGCAGCCGCCCTTTGACGAAATCGCCATACAGACTGCCGAGCAGTTGACCGGGGCGCTGGCCACCGAGGTGCAAATGTGCGAGATAGTTCATGGGCGCAGCTTAGCACCGCGCCCGAGTTTGTTTACACCTCACATATCGTTATAACCCGATATACCGATTTATGCGGTCGTCAGATCGAATTCATATTGGTATATCGCGAAATACCGATTTAAAGTTCGCTTCATCGCGATATAGCGCTACACACATCACGAGCAACCAGCCATGAACATTGACCTCGACGAAATAATAAAAGCCCTGGCACACCCAGTACGGCGAGACATCCTCAACTGGCTGAAAGACCCGAAAGCCCAGTTTCCGGAACAGATCCACAACCACGAGTACGGCATCTGCGCCGGACAGATCGACCAACGCTGCGGCCTGTCGCAATCGACCGTCTCCGCCCACCTGGCCACCCTGCAACGGGCCGGGCTGATCAGCAGCCAGAAGGCCGGTCAGTGGCACTTTTTCAAACGCAACGAGGACGTGATCCAGGCGTTCCTCAGCACCCTCAGTAAAGAGCTCTGACCCTTAACGTCAGCCAGCCGAAAAGGACTAAATGATGCCCCTCTCGCTCCTCATACTCGCCCTGAGCGCCTTCGCCATCGGCACCACGGAATTCGTCATCATGGGCCTGTTGCCCGATGTGGCGGCGGATCTCGGCGTGTCGATCCCCGGCGCCGGCTGGCTGGTGACCGGTTACGCTCTGGGCGTGGCCATCGGTGCACCGTTCATGGCGATGGCCACCGCCAAACTGCCGCGCAAGGCTGCACTGGTGGCGTTGATGGGCATCTTCATTATCGGCAACCTGCTCTGCGCTATCGCCACTGACTACGAGGTGCTGATGTTCGCCCGAGTGGTCACCGCCCTGTGCCACGGTGCGTTCTTCGGCATCGGCTCGGTGGTGGCGGCCAATCTGGTGGCGCCGAACAAACGTGCTTCGGCCGTGGCCCTGATGTTCACCGGCCTGACCCTGGCCAACGTGCTGGGCGTACCGCTGGGCACCGCCCTCGGTCAGGAAGCCGGCTGGCGCTCGACCTTCTGGGCAGTGACGGTGATCGGTGTGATAGCGCTGATCGGCCTGATCCGCTTCCTGCCGGCCAAGCGTGACGAAGAAAAACTCGACATGCGCGCCGAACTCGCCGCGCTCAAGGGCGCCGGGATCTGGCTGTCGCTGAGCATGACTGCACTGTTCGCTGCGTCGGTATTCACCCTGTTCACCTATGTCGCGCCGCTGCTGGGTGATGTCACCGGAGTTTCGCCTCGTGGCGTGACCTGGACCCTGATGTTGATCGGCCTGGGCCTGACCGTCGGCAACATCATCGGCGGCAAGATGGCCGACAAAGGCCTGGCCGCGACGCTGATCGGCGTATTCATCGCCATGGCCGTGACCTCCACCGTCCTGACCTGGACCAGTGTCGCGCTGATCCCCACCGAAATCACCCTGTTCCTCTGGGCCACCGCGTGTTTCGCCGCCGTGCCCGCCCTGCAAGTGAACGTCGTGACCTACGGCCAGGCCGCACCGAACCTGGTGTCGACGCTGAACATCGGCGCCTTCAACGTCGGCAACGCCCTGGGTGCCTGGGTCGGCGGCAGCGTCATCGCCCACGGCTACGGCCTGACCAGCGTGCCCCTTGCCGCTGCCGCGCTGGCGATCCTGGCCCTGCTGGTAACCCTGATCACATTCCGCCGGAACGGTAATCCCGAGCTGGCCACCGCTAACTGATTCACTCACTTACTTCACGAGGGTTGTATCTCATGGCAACAATTTTCGATCCGATCAAACTGGGCGACCTCGAGCTGTCCAACCGCATCATCATGGCGCCGCTGACCCGCTGCCGCGCCGACGAAGGCCGCGTACCGAACGCGCTGATGGCCGAGTACTACGTACAACGCGCCTCCGCCGGCCTGATCCTCAGCGAAGCCACTTCGGTGACCCCGATGGGCGTCGGTTACCCGGACACCCCGGGCATCTGGTCCAACGATCAGGTGCGTGGCTGGACCAACGTGACAAAGGCCGTACACGCCGCCGGCGGCAAGATCGTCCTGCAACTGTGGCACGTGGGCCGGATTTCCCACCCGTCGTACCTGAACGGCGAAACCCCGGTCGCCCCAAGCGCCATCCAGCCTGAAGGCCACGTCAGCCTGGTTCGCCCACTGGCCGACTTCCCGACGCCACGCGCCCTGGAAACCGCTGAAATCGCCGACATCGTCGACGCCTACCGTGTCGGTGCGGAAAACGCCAAGGCCGCCGGTTTTGACGGCGTGGAAATCCACGGCGCCAACGGCTACCTGCTCGACCAGTTCCTGCAAAGCAGCACCAACCAGCGCACCGACAACTACGGCGGTTCCCTGGAAAACCGTGCCCGCCTGCTGCTGGAAGTGACCGACGCCGCCATCGAAGTCTGGGGCGCCGGCCGTGTCGGCGTACACCTGGCACCACGCGCCGACTCCCATGACATGGGCGACGACAACCTGGCCGAAACCTTCACCTACGTTGCCCGCGAACTGGGCAAGCGTGGCATCGCCTTCATCTGCTCCCGCGAAAAAGAAGGCGCCGACAGCCTCGGCCCTCAACTGAAAGAAGCCTTCGGCGGCGCCTACATCGCCAACGAACGCTTCACCAAGGACAGCGCCAACGCCTGGCTGGCCGAAGGCAAGGCTGACGCCGTAGCGTTCGGCATCCCGTTCATTGCCAACCCGGACCTGCCGGCCCGTTTGAAGGCCGACGCGCCGCTGAACCAACCGCACCCGGAAACCTTCTACGGCAAAGGCGCGGTCGGTTACCTCGACTACCCGACGCTGTAAGTCGCACCGCAGAAACGCAAAAAGCCCCCGACTCGTGAGAGCCGGGGGCTTTTTACTGGGCGCGGGGTTCGCGATTCGCTCACAGGTTTGACACAAAATCCCTACAAAATACGTAGTTCGCTACGTATCAACTCGATGGGTTGAGGTATATAAAAGCAATCCACTGCGGCGAGGCGAACGAACAGGGATCTTCATCCGCCTCCTTCATTGACATAACCTGATCCAATTACGCATTTTGTTTCATTTGCGCAGGCTGGGGCTCCAGCGCAGCATGTCCAGCCCTGTATCGACCCAGCGCTCGGCTTCGGCGTACAGCTCGAAGCTGTCCGGGGCCAGCAGCCACTGATACAGGATGCCATCGATAAAGGCGTGAATGCTGATGGCAGCGCGGGCGGTGTCGAGGTCCGCCGGCAGTTGCCCACGATTGACCGCATTACTCAATGTCAGCGCGATATGCACATTGCAATCGAGGCTGGCGGTCCGGCGCTGCTGGCGCAGATCGCACATTTCATCGGTGAATTCGCACTTATGAAACAGAATTTCGTTGATACGCCGGGTTTTAGGGTCCAGCGCAATCTGATGAAACAAATGAATCAACAGCTTGCGCATGCAGCCCAGCGGATCGGGTTCGTCCTCGCTTTCGCTGGCCTTGGCCAGTTCATCCAGCGGTTCCTTCAGCGTATCGAGCATCGCCTGCAACAGATCGGCCTTGTTGCTGAAGTGCCAGTAGATGGCTCCGCGCGTTACACCCGCAAGGCTCGCAATGTCGGACAGCGTCGTACGGGCCACACCCCTTTCATAGAAAGCTTTCTCGGCGGCTTCCAGAATCTGGCTTCGCGTTTCCTGAGCTTCCTCTTTGGTACGACGAACCATGGCAGTAAAACCTCAAACAGGATGTTTCAGGGATGGCTGAATATCCGCTGAATAAAAAGGGGTGGATCTCTCGCGGATCGACTCCCCCGGCCTACAATTTCAGACCTTGCCACGACCTTTGTAACCGGTTGGGTACGCAGCCAAGGTGTTTACAAACAACCATGAACGTAAGTATATTCCTTAGCAAGCTACTTATCCACCCGGCACCCATTTTTTACCCTTCCACACTTCTTGTGCGCTTTTCGCGCGCCTGACCCGAGGATCTTCATGCAATTCAAGCCAGCTGTTACCGCTCTGGTCACTGCCGTCGCCCTGGCATCGCTGCTCAGCGGATGTAAAAAGGAAGAGGCGGCTCCCGCCGCACCACCTCCTCAGGTCGGCGTCGTCACCCTGCAACCACAAGCCTTTACCCTGACGTCGGAACTTCCGGGCCGCACCAGTGCGTTCCGCATCGCTGAAGTCCGTCCGCAGGTCAACGGCATCATTCTCAAACGTCTGTTCAAGGAAGGCGGCGATGTCAAAGCCGGCCAGCAGCTGTATCAGATCGATCCGTCGGTCTATGAAGCGACCCTGAAAAGCGCCGAAGCCAACCTGCGTTCGACCAAGTCGATCTCCGACCGCTACAAGCAACTGGTCGACGAGCAGGCCGTGAGCCGTCAGGAATACGACACCGCCGTGGCCAACCGCCTGCAATCGGAAGCATCGTTGCAGACCGCTCAGATCAACGTGCGCTATACCAAGGTCTACGCGCCGATCTCCGGGCGTATCGGTCGTTCTTCGGTCACCGAAGGCGCGCTGGTCAGCAACGGCCAGACCGATGCGATGGCGACCATCCAGCAACTGGACCCGATCTACGTCGACGTGACGCAGTCCTCGGTCGAACTGCTGGAACTGCGCCGTGAACTGGAAAGCGGCCGTCTGCAGAAGGCCGGTGACAACGCCGCTGCGGTCAAGCTGACCCTGGAAGACGGCAGCCAGTACAAGCTCGACGGTAAGCTGGAATTCTCCGAAGTGTCGGTCGATCAGACCACCGGTTCCGTGACCCTGCGCGCCGTGTTCCCGAACCCGGATCACACCCTGTTGCCGGGCATGTTCGTCCACGCGCAGTTGCAGGCCGGTGTGAACAGTGCCGCGATCCTCGCACCGCAGCAAGGCGTGACCCGCGACCTCAAAGGCACCCCGACCGCGCTGGTCGTCGGCCCGGACAACAAGGTCGAACTGCGTCAGCTCAAGGCCAGCCGCACCGTCGGCAGCCAGTGGCTGATCGAAGACGGTCTGAAAGCCGGCGATCGTCTGATCACCGAAGGGCTGCAATTCGTCAAACCGGGTGTTGAGGTCAAACCGACCGAAGCGACCAATGTCGGCAAGAAGAACCCGGCCCCCGCTCAGGCAGCTGACAAAGCCGCCGGCGGCAAAGGGGAGTAATCCATGTCAAAATTTTTCATCGACCGTCCGATTTTCGCCTGGGTAATTGCCCTGGTGATCATGCTGGTCGGGGCACTTTCGATCCTGAAACTGCCGATCAACCAGTACCCGAGCATTGCGCCACCGGCCATTGCGATCTCCGTGACCTATCCGGGTGCTTCGGCACAGACGGTCCAGGACACCGTGGTGCAGGTGATCGAGCAACAGCTCAACGGTATCGACAACCTGCGTTATGTGTCCTCGGAAAGTAACTCCGACGGCAGCATGACCATCACCGCGACCTTCGAGCAAGGCACCAACTCCGACACCGCGCAGGTCCAGGTCCAGAACAAGCTGAACCTGGCCACCCCGCTGTTGCCGCAGGAAGTGCAGCAACAGGGTATCCGCGTGACCAAGGCAGTGAAGAACTTCCTGCTGGTGATCGGCGTGGTATCGCGTGACGGCAGCATGAGCAAGGACGACCTGTCCAACTACATCGTGTCGAACATGCAGGACCCGATTTCGCGGACCGCCGGTGTCGGTGACTTCCAGGTCTTCGGTGCCCAGTACGCGATGCGCATCTGGCTCGACCCGGCCAAGTTGAACAACTTCAACCTGACCCCGGTCGACGTGAAAACCGCGATCGCTGCGCAGAACGTCCAGGTTTCGTCCGGTCAGCTCGGCGGCCTGCCAGCCGTACAGGGCCAGCAACTGAACGCCACGATCATCGGCAAGACCCGCCTGCAGACCGCCGAGCAGTTCAAAGAGATTCTGCTCAAGGTCAACAAGGACGGCTCGCAGGTTCGCTTGAAAGACGTCGCCGACGTCGGCCTCGGTGGCGAAAACTACGCCATCAGTGCCCAGTTCAACGGCAGCCCGGCTTCCGGTCTGGCGGTGAAACTGGCCAACGGCGCCAACGCCCTCGACACTGCAAAAGCGCTGCGCAACACCATCGACAGCCTCAAGCCATTCTTCCCGCAAGGGATGGAAGTGGTGTTCCCGTACGACACCACCCCGGTGGTGACCGAGTCGATCAAGGGTGTGGTTGAAACCCTGGTCGAAGCGATCGTGCTGGTGTTCCTGGTGATGTTCCTGTTCCTGCAGAACTTCCGCGCCACTGTCATCACCACGATGACCGTGCCGGTGGTATTGCTCGGTACGTTCGGCATCCTCGCGGCCGCCGGTTTCAGCATCAACACCCTGACCATGTTCGGCATGGTGCTGGCCATCGGCTTGCTGGTGGACGACGCCATCGTCGTGGTGGAAAACGTCGAGCGGGTAATGAGCGAAGAAGGCTTGTCACCCAAGGAAGCTACCAAGAAGTCCATGGGGCAAATCCAGGGCGCCCTGGTCGGTATCGCCCTGGTGCTGTCGGCGGTGCTGCTGCCTATGGCGTTTTTCGGCGGCTCCACCGGTGTGATCTACAAGCAGTTCTCGATCACCATCGTGTCGGCCATGGCGCTGTCGGTACTGGTTGCGCTGATTTTCACCCCGGCGCTGTGCGCCACCATGCTCAAGGCGATTCCGCACGGCGAACACGGCACCCCGAAAAAAGGTTTCTTTGGCTGGTTCAACCGTGGTTTCGACCGCAGCGTCAAAAGCTATGAGCGTGGCGTTGGCAACATCCTGCGTCACAAGGCCCCGTACCTGTTGGCTTACCTGATCATCGTCGTCGGCATGATCTGGCTGTTCCTGCGTATTCCATCTTCCTTCCTGCCGGAAGAAGACCAGGGCGTACTGTTCGCCCAGGTGCAGACCCCGGCCGGTTCCAGTGCCCAGCGCACTCAGGTGGTCGTGGATGAAATGCGCGAGTTCCTGCTGCGTCCGACCAAGGATGGCGGTGAAGGTGATGCCGTAGCGTCGGTGTTCACCGTAACCGGCTTCAACTTTGCCGGCCGTGGCCAGAGCTCGGGTATGGCGTTCATCATGCTCAAGCCGTGGCACGAACGGAACGCCGACAACAGCGTGTTCAAACTCGCCGCCCGCGCCCAGCAGCACTTCTTTACCTTCCGCGATGCGATGGTGTTTGCCTTCGCTCCGCCAGCGGTACTGGAGCTGGGCAACGCCACCGGTTTCGACGTGTTCCTGCAAGACCGTGCCGGTATCGGTCACGATCAGCTGATGGCCGCGCGCAACCAGTTCCTTGGCATGGCGGCGCAGAGCAAGGTGCTGTCGCAGGTGCGTCCGAACGGTCTGAACGACGAGCCGCAGTTCCAGCTGGAAATCGATGACGAGAAGGCCAGTGCCCTGGGCATTACCATCGCCGACATCAACAACACCCTGTCGATTGCGTTGGGCAGTAGCTACGTCAACGACTTCATCGACCGCGGTCGGGTGAAGAAGGTGTACGTGCAGGGCCAGCCGGACTCGCGTATGAGCCCGGAGGACCTGAAGAAGTGGTACGTACGCAATGCCGCCGGCACCATGGTTCCGTTCTCCGCGTTTGCCAAGGGCGAGTGGATCTACGGTTCGCCGAAGCTGTCGCGTTACAACGGTGTGGAAGCAATCGAGATCCTCGGCGCCCCTGCGCCTGGCTACTCCACCGGTGAAGCCATGGCCGAGGTCGAGGCGATTGCCGCCAAGCTGCCGAAGGGTGTCGGTATTTCCTGGACCGGTCTGTCGTATGAAGAACGTCTGGCAGGCTCGCAAGCGCCAGCACTGTTCGCGCTGTCGCTGTTGATGGTGTTCCTGTGCCTGGCGGCTCTCTACGAGAGCTGGTCGATTCCGATCGCCGTCGTGCTCGTCGTACCGCTGGGGATCATCGGGGCATTGCTGGCGACCAGCCTGCGCGGTCTGTCCAACGACGTGTACTTCCTGGTAGGTCTGTTGACGACCATCGGTCTGGCGGCGAAAAACGCCATTCTGATCGTCGAATTCGCCAAGGAACTGCACGAACAGGGCAGCAGCCTGCGCGATGCCGCCATCGAAGCTTGCCGCATGCGTCTGCGTCCGATCATCATGACGTCCCTGGCGTTCATCCTCGGCGTGGTGCCTCTGGCGATTTCCACCGGGGCAGGCTCGGGTAGCCAGCACGCAATCGGCACCGTGGTGATTGGCGGTATGATCACGGCCACGATCCTGGCGATCTTCTGGGTCCCACTGTTCTTCGTCACTGTGTCGTCCATGGGTCAGCGCAAAATCGCTGGCGAGGATGACACCAAAGAAACTCCTAAAGAGGCTGGCCAATGAGCAAGTCGCTACTCTCCATCGCAGTCGCCGCCTTCGTGCTGAGCGGTTGCTCGCTGATACCGGATTATCAGCAGCCTGAAGCACCGGTGGCCGCGCAATTCCCGCAAGGGCCTGCGTACTCGCCGGCCCAGGCACCGGCGCAGGCCGCTGCCGAGCAGGGCTGGAAGCAGTTTTTCCATGACCCTGCCCTGCAACAGCTGATCCAGGTTGCCCTGGAAAACAACCGCGACCTGCGTGTCGCGGCGCTGAACATCGACGCCTACGCGGCTCAATACCGCATCCAGCGTGCCGACCTGTTCCCGGCGGTTTCCGCCAATGCCAGCGGCAGCCGTCAGCGGGTTCCGGCCCGTGCGTCGCAGACCGGTGAAGCGAACATCACCAGTTCCTACACCGCCACCGTCGGCATCAGCGCCTACGAGCTCGACCTGTTCGGTCGGGTTCGCAGCCTGAGCGAACAAGCGCTGCAACAATACTTCGCCACCGAAGAAGCGCGCCGCAGCACCCAGATCAGCCTGGTGGCCAGCGTGGCCAACGCCTACCTGACCTGGCAGGCCGACAAGGAACTGCTGAAGCTGACTCAAGACACCCTCGGTGCCTTCGAGGAAAGCTACAAGCTGACCAGCCGCAGCAACGAAGTCGGTGTGGCCTCGGCGCTGGACCTGGCGCAGTCGCGTACCTCGGTCGAGAACGCCCGTGCCCAACTGGCGCGTTACACCCGCCAGGTGGCCCAGGACGAAAACAGCCTGACCCTGCTGCTCGGCACCGGCGTGCCGGCCAACCTGCAAGCGGCCAAACCGCTGTCGGATGACCTGCTCAGCGATGTGCCGGCCGGTCTGCCGTCGGATCTGCTGCAACGTCGTCCGGACATCCTTCAGGCCGAATACAACCTGAAGGCCGCCAACGCCAACATCGGCGCGGCCCGTGCAGCGTTCTTCCCGAGCATCAGCCTGACCGCCAATGCGGGCAGCCTGAGCCCGGACCTGTCCGGCCTGTTCAAGGGCGGTTCGGGCACGTGGCTGTTCCAGCCGCAGATCAACCTGCCGATCTTCAACGCCGGCAGCCTGCGCGCCAGCCTCGACTACGCCAAGATCCAGAAGGACATCGGCGTGGCGAATTACGAGAAGTCCATTCAAACGGCCTTCCAGGAAGTCGCCGACGGCCTGGCCGCCCGCCAGACCTACACCGAGCAGTTGCAGGCGCAGCGTGATTTCGTCGCCGCGAACCAGGACTACTACCGTCTGGCCGAGCGTCGCTATCGCATCGGCGTCGACAGCAACCTGACCTTCCTCGATGCCCAGCGTCAGCTGTTCAGCGCCCAGCAGGCCCTGATCACCGACCGCCTCGCGCAGCTGACCAGTGCGGTCAACCTGTACAAGGCACTGGGTGGCGGCTGGAATGCGCAAACCGCGCAGAACGAGCCGCTGAAAGAAGAAGCGCCGAAGATGAAGTTGTTCTGATCATCCGGTGAACACAAGAAGCCCGCCCCACTGGCGGGCTTTTTGTTGCCCGCTCATCTTGCGTTCGATAATCGCCCGGAACCCGCTTTCAGCGATTGAACCGCGCCACTCACGCCCCGCACCATTCGAGCCACAAAACCAATAACAACAGGTTCGACACCATGTACCCGCGCCCTGCCCCGTCCGGCTGACACCAGCCGAAATCTCCCGATGTTGCAACCTCGTGTCAGCCCCTGAAGCGGCTGCAACGGATCCCGTTCGTCTTCAAAAAAATAAAAAAGAGACCCTGCGATGACCCACCCCTCTGCGCCATACGCCTTCCCCGGCCTGATTGCCCTGGCTCTGCTCGGCACCGCCCTGCCCGCGACCGCTGAAGAAGCAGGCTTCATCGACGGTGCCAAGGCTGACCTGAACCTGCGCAACTTCTACATCAACCGCAACTTCACCAACCCGACCAAGGCCCAGGGCATGGCGCAGGAATGGACGCAGAGCTTCATCCTCGACGCCAAATCCGGTTTCACTCAGGGAACGGTCGGTTTCGGCATGGACGTATTGGGGTTGTACTCGGTGAAACTCGATGGCGGCAAAGGCACGGGGGGCACGCAACTGTTGCCGCTGGATCATGACGGTCGCCCGGCGGACAATTTCGGCCGCACCAACGTGGCGTTCAAGGCCAGACTGTCGCAGACCGAAATCAAGGTCGGCGAGTGGATGCCGGTGCTGCCGATCCTGCGCTCGGACGACGGTCGCTCGCTGCCGCAGACCTTTCGTGGCGGGCAGATCACCTCGAAGGACATCGACGGCCTGACCCTGTATGGCGGCCAGTTCCGCGCCAACAGCCCGCGCGACGACAGCAGCATGAGCGACATGTCGATGTTCGGCAAAGCGGCGTTCACTTCGGATCGCTTCAACTTTCAGGGCGGTGAATACGCGTTCAACGGCAAGCGCACGCAGATCGGCCTGTGGAACGCCGAGCTCAAGGACATCTACAGCCAGCAATACGTCAACCTGATCCACAGCCAGCCACTCGGCGACTGGACCCTGGGCGCCAACCTCGGCTTCTTCTACGGCAAGGACGACGGCAGCGCCCGGGCCGGCAAGCTCGACAACAAGACCTGGTCGGGGCTGTTCTCCGCGCGCTACGGCGGCAACACCTTCTACGTCGGCCTGCAAAAACTCACCGGTGACAGCAACTGGATGCGGGTCAACGGTACCAGCGGCGGGACCTTGGCCAACGACAGCTACAACTCAAGCTATGACAACGCTCAGGAACGCTCCTGGCAAATCCGCCACGACTACAATTTCGCCGCCCTCGGTATCCCCGGCCTGACCCTGATGAACCGCTACCTCAGCGGCGACAACGTGCACACCGGCACCATCACCGACGGCAAGGAATGGGGCCGCGAATCGGAACTGGGTTACACCGTGCAGAGCGGCACGCTGAAGAACCTGAATGTGCGGTGGCGCAACTCGACCATGCGCCGTGACTACAGCAATAACGAGTTCGACGAGAACCGGGTGATCGTCAGCTACCCGATCAACCTGCTCTAGCGGGCTGCGCCATCCGTCCGGATTCATGGATCGTCACCCATCGTTGAGTACAGTGGATGCACCTGAAGGACTCAGGCGCTCCACCCTTCCCGCTTCCGTTATCTGTTGATGTTGGTCCCCCGGGACTTGAGCCAGGCTGTCACCGGAAGACACTGCCGATCATCGGAGGACCACCTCATGATCACTCGAGTCAAACCGGCTCCCGATTGGGATGCCCGGGCGTATCAGCAGTTTTCCCGTCTCAGGCAACAACCGGTCGATGAACTGCTCGGCCGCGTCGATCTGCACAATCCTCAACGCATCTACGACCTTGGTTGCGGCACCGGCATTGCCACGAAGGTTCTGGCAGATCGCTGGCCCCGGGCAGATCTCAAGGGCATCGACAGTTCGCAAGACATGCTTCAGGTCGCCCGCTGTCTGCCGATCAAGGCGCGCTGGCAACACGCCGAGCTGCAACACTGGAAACCCCGCAAGCCGGCCGACCTGCTGTTCGCCGCTGCCGTGCTGCATTTCATCGATGACCATCAAACGCTGTTGCCAGGATTGCTCCGCCACCTCAACCCCGGCGGATGCCTGGCCGCCCATATGCCCGACTGGCGCGATGCGCTGTGGTATCGCCTGATGCTCGATACCCTCGAGGATGCCGGCCCCGGTGGCCAACCGCTGGGCAGCCCGCAACTGCGCCAGCGCATGGCCGCGCGGCCGTTGTTGTCGCTGGAGGATTACTACCGTTTGCTCGCACCGCTGACCCGGTCGCTGGATATCTGGGAAACCGAGCAATTGCAGGTGGTCGACGGCAAGTCGCCGGTTTATGACTGGGTGAAAGTGTCGGCGCTGCGGCCGGTGATGCAGGGACTGACGCCGGAGGAACAGGCGCGCTTCATCTATCACTACCTGATGCGGGTGCATGCGCATTATCCGCAGGAGGACGACGGGCATACGTTGTTTCCGTTCAAGCGGATTTTCATTGTGGCCAGGATATGAAACTCAAAGGATCGCAGCCTTCCACAGGCTGCGATCCCTCGAATTCGGCGATCACTCGCGTGATTCGGTACCCAACTCATCCCACACCGATTCGGCCAGATGAAACGTCGCATTCGCCGCGGGAATCCCGCAGTAGATCGCGCTCTGCATGATCACTTCCTTGATCTCGCCACGGCTCACGCCATTGTTGGCCGCCGCCCGCAGGTGCAACTTGAGTTCACCCTCGCGGTTCATGCCGATCAGCATGGCGATGGTGATCAGGCTGCGGGTGTGGCGCGGCAGGCCCGGACGGGTCCAGATGTCGCCCCAGGCGTGCCGGGTGATCATCTCCTGGAACTCCGAATTGAACTCGGTCAGCGTGGTCAGGCTGCGGTCGACATGGGCATCGCCGAGCACCGCGCGGCGCACTTGCATGCCGTCGTCGTAACGTTGTTTCTCGTCCACAAAAATCCCCTCAAGCGGCCAGCAGGAATGTCAGCACGCGGTCGCTGAACGCGTCACCGGCCTGAACGTTGGAAAGGTGTGCGGCATGGAACTCGGCGTATTCGGCGCCGCGCACATGTTCCTGAATGAAATGCCCGCCGGACGGTGGCGTCACCGCATCTTCGGTACCGGCGATCACCAGCAACGGAGCCGTGATCGACGCCAGTTGATCGCGGAAATCCGCATCGCGCACCGCCGCGCAGTTGGCGGCGTAACCTTCAGGATTAGTGGCCGCGAGCATGTCGGTGATCTGCTTGGCCGCTGCCGGATTGGCCGCCGAAAAATCGGGCGTAAACCAGCGGGCAATCGACGCATCGCGCAACGCGACCATCGCCGCCGGGCCGTCGCGCAGAACGGTTTCGATGCGCGGATTCCACACCGAAGGGTCGCCGATTTTCGCGGCGGTATTGCAGACGATCAGCTTGTTCAGACGCTGGCTGGCATTGATCCCCAGCCACTGCCCGATCAAGCCGCCCATGGACAGACCGCAGAAATGCGCACGCTCGATGTGCAGCGCATCCAGCAGCGCCAGCACGTCGCGGCCCAGTTGCTCGATGCTGTAAGGGCCCGGCGTCACCAGCGACTGGCCATGACCACGGGTGTCGAAACGCAGCACGCGAAAGTGCTCGGTGAACGCCGGCATCTGGGCGTCCCACATGTGCAGGTCGGTGCCCAGCGAGTTGGACAGCACCAGCACCGGCGCATCGACCGGGCCTTCCAATGAGTAATGCAGTTCGCCATCGGCGAGTTGAACGAAAGCCACAGCCCTCTCCTTTCAATCAGACAATGCGTTGTGTTCGGCCAGCGCCCGCTCGACCCAGACCCGCGCCTGACCGAGGTAACGGGCGGGATCGAGCAGGTGATCCAGTTCGGTTGCGCTGAGCTCGGCGGTCACTTGCGGCTCGTCACCGAGCACCGCACGCAGATGACGTTGTTCGGCGACCGCCCGTTTGCAGCATTGTTCGAGCAGATGATGTGCGGCGTCGCGGCCGACCCGTTGCGCGAGCACGATGCTCACTGCTTCGGCCAGCACCAGACCTTGAGTCAGTTCCAGGTTGCGGGCCATGCGCGCGGCATCGACTTCCAGACCATCAGCCAGCAATCGCGCCTGTTGCAGCGCGCCCGACACCAGGCAGCAGATGTCCGGCAGGGTTTCCCATTCGGCGTGCCACAAACCGAGGCTGCGTTCGTGTTCCTGAGGCATGGCGCTGAACAGCGTCGAGACCAGACCCGGTACACGGGTCGCCGCGCCGATCAGCACCGCTGCACCTACCGGGTTGCGCTTGTGCGGCATAGTCGAGGAGCCGCCCTTGCCCGGCGCCGACGGTTCGAACACTTCCGCCGCTTCGGTCTGCATCAACAGGCTGATGTCGCGGCCGAGTTTGCCGAGGCTGCCGGCGATCAGACCGAGCACCGCGCCGAATTCGACGATGCGATCACGCTGGGTGTGCCAGGGTTGTTCCGGCAGGGTCAGTTGCAGTTCTTCGGCCAGTGCACGGGCAATCGGCAACGCCTGTTCGCCCAGCGCCGCCAGGGTGCCGGACGCACCGCCGAATTGCAGCACCAGCAGCCGTGGCTTGAGTTCGCGCAGACGTTGGCGGCTGCGGGTCACGGCGCCGAGCCAGCCGGCGATCTTCATACCGAGAGTGACCGGCGTTGCGTGTTGCAGCCAGGTACGTCCGGCCAGCGGCGTCGCGGCGTGGCGCTGAGCCTGAGTGGCGAGGGCGTCGGCCAGTTGCGCCAGTTCCCCTTCGATCAGCACCAACGCCTGACGCAATTGCAGTACCAGCCCGGAATCCATCACGTCCTGACTGGTGGCGCCCAGATGCACATAGCGTTCGGCTTCAGCATCGGATGCCGCGATCCGCTTGCCCAATGCCTTGACCAGCGGAATCGCCGAATTGCCCGCCGTGGCGATGACTTCACCCAACGCTGCGAAATCAAACAACTCGGCGCGGCAGGCGTTTTCGATGGATGCCACAGCGCTCGCCGGAATTACCCCGACCCGCGCTTCGGCCCGAGCCAGCGCGGCTTCGAAGTCGAGCATCGCCTGCACCCGGCCCTGATCGCAGAACACCTCGCGCATTTCGCGGGCAGTGAAGTAGGCATCGAACAATTGATTGCCCGGTCGCTGAGTCATAAACAGTCCTTGCCGGCGCGGGCCATCGCGGCCCGCGCACTTCGGTTTAGAGATCGTGGTGCAAATACGCGGCCTGTTTCGGCAGGCGCAGGCTGAACAGGAACGCCACCGCCATCATCACCGTGACGTACCAATAGAAGGCGTTTTCCATGCCCCCGGCCTTGAGGCTCAGAGCCACATATTCCGCCGAACCGCCGAAGATCGCGTTGGCCACCGCATAGGCCAGGCCGACGCCAAGGGCGCGCACTTCCGGCGGGAACATTTCGGCTTTCACCAGGCCGCTGATCGAGGTGTAGAAACTGACGATCGCCAGCGCCACGGTGATCAGCACAAAGGCCAGGAACGGGCTGCTGACGCTTTTCAGGCTCAGCAGGATCGGCACGGTGAACAGCGTACCGAGGGCGCCGAACCAGAGCATCGAATTACGCCGGCCGATCTTGTCGGCGAGCATGCCGAACAGTGGCTGCATGCACATATATAAGAAGAGCGCGCCGGTCATGATGAAGCTGGCGGTCTTGGCGTGCATGCCGGCGGTGTTCACCAGGTACTTCTGCATGTACGTGGTGAAGGTGTAGAAAATCAGCGAGCCGCCGGCGGTGTAACCCAGCACGGTGATAAACGCGGCTTTGTGATCGCGGAACAGCGCAGCGATGCTGCCGGCGTCCTTGTGTTCACGGGTTTCCTTGTTGGTGGTTTCTTTCAGGGTGCGACGCAGGAACAACGAAATCAGCGCCGCCACCGCCCCGACCACGAACGGAATCCGCCAGCCGTAGGCCCGCAGTTCGTCTTCAGAAAGAAACTGCTGCAGGATCACCACCACCAGCACCGCCAGCAGTTGCCCGCCGATCAGGGTCACGTACTGGAACGAGGCGAAGAATCCGCGCTGGCCCTTGAGCGCGACTTCGCTCATGTAGGTCGCCGTGGCGCCGTACTCACCGCCCACCGACAAGCCTTGCAGCAGACGCGCGAACAGCAACAGCACCGGTGCCCAGACGCCGATGCTGTTGTAGGTCGGCAGACAGGCGATGAGCAACGAGCCGAAACACATCATCAGAATCGAGATCAGCATCGAATTCTTGCGCCCGTGCTTGTCCGCCACCCGGCCGAAGATCCAGCCGCCGATCGGTCGCATCAGGAACCCGGCGGCGAACACGCCTGCCGTGTTTACAAGCTGCACCGTGGGGTTATCGGAAGGGAAAAACGCCGGGGCGAAATAGATCGCGCAAAAGGCGTAGACATAGAAGTCGAACCATTCGACGAGGTTGCCGGACGAGGCGCCGACAATCGCGAAGATACGCTTGCTGCGCTCTTCGCCGGTGTAATGAGAGGTGGTGGTTGTCATTGTTTTTCACTCGATAAGGACAGTGAGAGTCTAGACACACTTCGCAACAGTCCCGTTCCACAGATACTCAAGCGCTGCAAATCCCTGTGGGAGCGGGCTTGCCCGCGAAAGCGGTGGGTCAACCAACTCAATGGCGACTGACACACCCTCTTCGCGAGCAAGCCCGCTCCCACAAGGGATGTGTGGTGATCTTCAGTAATCGAAGAACACGGTTTCCGCGTCAGTGCCCTGCAGGATCACATTCCACTGATAGACACCCTCTGCATCCGGCTTCGCCAGCAATGTGCTGCGGCGCTCGGCCGGTACACATTCGAGCAGCGGATCATTGACGTTCGCCGGATCGCCCTCGAAATAAATCCGCGTCAGCAAGTGCTTCACCAGACCGCGCGCGAACACCAGCACCACCAGATGCGGCGCCTGGGTCGTGCCTTTCAGGCCTTCGACCGTGCCCGGTTTGATCGTGGTGAAACGGAAACGCCCTTCGGCATCCACCGGCACCCGGCCGAAACCTTCGAAATTCGGGTCCAGCGGTTTGGCCTGCTCGTCTTCCGGGTGATCGTATTTGCCGGCGGCGTTGGCCTGCCAGACTTCGAGCATGGCGTCGTTGACGACATCGCCGTTGCCGTCCACCACTTGCCCGATGATCGCCACGCGCTGGCCGAGGGTCAACTCGTTGGCGAGGTTCTCGCGATTCAGCCAGGTCAGGCCAATGTGGTAATACGGCCCGACGGTGTGGGATGTGGTCGCAGTCAGGGTCATCTCATTTCTCCATCGGCGTGGCTTCGCGGCCGCGCAGCACGATGTCCCAGCGATAAGCGAGGGCGTAGGACGGAATGGTTTTTTCCAGATCGAAAGCGGCGATCAGGCGTTCCTTGGCCGAAGTGTCCGGCACGCAGTTATAGATCGGGTCGTAGGGCAACAGCGGGTCGCCCGGAAAATACATCTGCGTGACCAGACGCGTCAGGATGCTCGGCCCGAACAGCGAGAAATGCACGTGGGCCGGGCGCCAGGCGTTGTGGTGGTTGCCCCATGGGTAGGCGCCGGGCTTGATGGTCTGGAACTGATACCAGCCGTCGGCGTCGGTCACGGTGCGGCCGGTGCCGGTGAAATTCGGGTCCAGCGGCGCATCGTGCAGGTCGCGGGCGTGGTTGTAGCGGCCGGCGGCGTTGGCCTGCCAGATCTCCACCAGAATCCCCGGCACCGGCAGACCGTCTTCGTCGAGCACACGCCCGTGGATGATGATCCGCTCGCCGAGGGGTTCACCCTGATGTTGGGCGGTCAGATCGTTGTCGGTGTCGGCCACTCGCTCGGCACCGATGGTCGGGCCGGTGATTTCCGACAGCGAGTGAGGCAGAAACACCAACGGCTTGGACGGTGAGCGCAGATTGGTGGATTGATAATTCGGGTGCAGGTACGGCGGCTGGGTGCCTTCCTGTGGGCGGCGGTAACCAGGCTTGTCAGTCATTTCGCTTTCCTCTGTTCTTGTTCGTCACGGCTTGCGTCAGACGCGTTCGATGGCCAATGCCAGACCCTGGCCGACACCGACGCACATGGTCGCCAGACCTTTCTTGCCACCGGTCTTTTCCAGTTGATGCAGGGCAGTCAGCACCAGACGGGCGCCGCTCATGCCCAACGGATGGCCGAGGGCAATCGCCCCGCCGTTCGGGTTGACCTGGGCCGCGTCATCCGCCAGCCCCAGCTCGCGCAGCACCGCCAGACCCTGGCTGGCAAACGCTTCGTTGAGTTCGATCACATCGAAATCGCTGACCGCCACGCCGAGGCGTTCGGTGAGTTTGCGCACCGCCGGCACCGGGCCGATGCCCATCACCCGTGGCGCAACCCCGGCGCTGGCCATGCCCAGCACTTTGGCGCGGGCAGTCAGACCGTGTTTTTTTACAGCTTCGGCCGAGGCCAGAATCAGCGCGGCGGCACCGTCATTCACACCCGACGCGTTGCCGGCGGTGACGGTCTTGTCCGGACCATTGACCGGTTTCAGTCTTGTCAGGGCTTCAAGGGTGGTGTCGGCCCGAGGATGTTCGTCCTGGCTGACCACGGTTTCGCCTTTCTTGTGGGCGATCCGCACTTCGACGATTTCCTCGGCGAAGTAGCCGGCAGCCTGGGCGGCGGCCGTCCGTTGCTGACTGCGCAGGGCGAAAGCGTCCTGATCTTCGCGGGAAATTTCGTAATCGTCGGCGACGTTGTCAGCGGTCTGCGGCATTGCGTCGACGCCGTACTGCGCCTTCATCAACGGATTGATGAAACGCCAGCCGATGGTGGTGTCTTCCAGCTTCATGTTGCGCGAAAACGCCGCATCAGCCTTGCCCATCACGAACGGCGCGCGGGACATCGACTCGACGCCGCCGGCAATCGCCAGCTCCATTTCACCGCTGGCGATGGCGCGGAACGCCGTGCCGATGGCGTCCATGCCCGATGCGCAGAGGCGATTGAGGGTGACGCCGGGCACGCTATCCGGCAGACCGGCCAGCAACAGCGCCATGCGCGCCACGTTGCGGTTGTCTTCGCCGGCCTGGTTGGCGCAGCCGAGGAACACTTCGTCGATCGCGCTCCAGTCCACCGAAGGGTTGCGCTCCATCAGGGCCTTGATCGGCACGGCGGCCAGGTCGTCGGCGCGAACAGCCGCCAGACCGCCACCGAAACGACCGATGGGGGTACGAATCGCATCGCAGATATAAACGTCGCGCATCATGCTTCTCCCGGTGCCTGGCCGTGGGCCGCTGCGGTACGGGCTTCGAGATCGCGCAAAGCGCTCAGCTCGACCTCGGTCGGTTCGGCGGTGGTGGCCACGCTGTCGGCAAAACGGATGGCCCAGCCGGTGGCGGCGACCACCTGCTCGCGGGTCACGCCCGGGTGCAGTGCGGTGACCACGAATTCGTGAGTGCCCTCTTCCGGTTCCATGATGCACAGGTCAGTGATGATGCCGACGGGACCTGCACCTGGCAGACCCAGACGTTTGCGCGAATCACCGCCCTCGCCATGACCGACCGAGGTGATGAAATCGAGCTTGTCGACAAACGAACGCGCCGACTGCTTGAGGATGATCAGCACACTTTTCGCGGAACCGGCGATCTCCGGCGCGCCACCGGCACCAGGCAGTCGAACTTTCGGCTGATGGTAATCGCCGACCACCGTGGTGTTGATGTTGCCGAAACGGTCGACCTGCGCCGCACCGAGGAAACCGACGTCGATGCGCCCGCCCTGCAGCCAGTAGCGAAAAATCTCACCGGTCGGGACGACGGTGTCGGCGGTTTCCGCCAGTTCGCCGTCACCGATCGACAATGGCAATACGCTGGGCTTCGCGCCAATCGGGCCCGACTCGTAGATCAGCACGACGTCCGGCGAAGAGGTCAGCCGCGCCAGGTTGGCGGCTTTTGACGGCAGGCCGATGCCGACGAAGCACACCGAACCGTTCTTCAGGCGACGGGCCGCTGCAACGGTCATCATTTCATTGGTGGTGTAAGTCATTACTTGGCCTCCGAAGCAGCGGCCAACTTGGCCTGGAACTCGCTGAAGTCAGCGCAGCCATGGATGTATTCGTTGATCCACGCGGTAAACGTCTCACGGTCGCGGGCGATCGGGTCCCACGCCTGGTAGAAACGATTGTCACGCTCGGTGTAACCGTGGGCATAGGACGGATGCGCGCCACCGGGCACATGGCACACCGCGCTCAAGGCCCAGGTCGGCAGCACGCAGGCGTTCATCGGCGCATTGAGGTTGTCGACAATTTCTTCGACGGTGACGATGCAGCGCTTGGCGGCCAGTGCGGCTTCTTTCTGCACACCGAGGATGCCCCACAGCAGCACGTTGCCCTGACGGTCGGCTTTCTGGGCGTGGATCACGGTCACGTCCGGGCGCACCGACGGCACCGCCGCCAGCACTTCACCAGTGAACGGGCAAGTCACGGATTTGATCAGCGGGTTGACCTTCGGCAGGTCGGAACCGGCGTAGGCCCGCAGTACAGCGAATGGCAGGCCGGAGGCGCCGGCGACGTAGGCATTGGCCAGGTCGGCGTGGCTGTGTTCTTCGATTTCCAGGGCGTGTGGCCATTGTTTCTCGACCGCGTCGCGCAGACGGTGCAGCGAACCCACACCCGGGTTGCCACCCCAGGAGAAGATCAGCTTGCGTGCACAGCCGGCGCCGATCAGTTGGTCGTAGATCAGGTCAGGCGTCATCCGCACCAGAGTCAGATCTTTCTTGCCCTGACGAATGATTTCATGACCCGCCGCCGTAGGGATCAGGTGAGTGAAGCCTTCGAGCGCGACGGTGTCGCCGTCATTGACGAATTGCTTCACCGCGTCGTGCAGCGAAAGGATCTCAGCCATGGAGCGGGCTCCCGTTTTTGTAGTGGATCGTCAGTGATAAAAAGGCGCGAGGTTGTGCGCCGGAGTCACTGAAGATTAAGCCGCTGATTTTCGCCAAACAATCCGATAATCGACTGAGTGTTCGTTTATCGAACAGATTGTTATCAACCTAATGATCGCCCCGAGTTCGGGGCGATCATTCCCGATATCAGGTCGCGTCCGCGTGACTGACCAGGCCCTTGATCACCACCGCTGCGGTGGCCAGCCCCGCCGGGATCACCAGCGCTGTCAGCACCTGTTCGAAATTCCAGCCCAGGCCCAGCAGGGTCGCGCCCATCCATGCGCCGAGAATCGCGCCGAAGCGGCCGATCCCGAGCATCCACGACACCCCCGTCGCCCGGCCCTGAGTCGGATAAAACCGCGCTGCCAGTGACGGCATCGCCGATTGCGCGCCGTTGACGCACATGCCCGCCACCAGCACCAGCGTCGCCAGCAACGTGATGTTGCCCAGGCTCTGCCCGACCGCGTAGGCAAATACCCCGGCCAGCAGGTAGAAAATGCCGATGACCTTGTGCGGATTGAACCGGTCCATCGCCCAGCCTACGCCGACCGCGCTCAACACCCCGCCGAACTGGAACAACGCGCCGATGAAGGCCGCCTGCTCCATGCTCGCGCCGCTGTCGCGCATCAGGGTCGGCAGCCAGCTGGTCAGCAGGTACACGATTACCAGGCCCATGAAGTAGGTCAGCCACAGCAGCAACGTGCCGACGCTGTAGGTGCCCGAGAAAATCACCGCGAACACATTGCGGGCTTTTACGGTTTTCTGCTCCGGCACGCTGAAACTTGCTGCCTGGGCGACGGTGGCAGGATCTATGGGGGCAAGAGTCTTGCGTACCTTGTCAGTGCCGCGATTACGCACCACCAGATAACGCGCCGATTCCGGCAGCCAGAGCAGTAACACCACGGCGAGGATCAGCGGCAGAATCCCGCCGATCAGCAACAGGCTGTGCCAGCCGAAGGCCGGAATCAGCTTGGCCGAGATGAATCCGCCACCGGCCATGCCAAGGTTGAAGCCGCAGAACATGCTGGTCACCAGCAGCGACTTCTTGCGCTCAGGGGTGTATTCCGACAGCAGCGTGGTGGCGTTCGGCATGCCGGCGCCCAGCCCCAAACCAGTGAGGAAGCGCAGCACCAGCAATTGCTCGACGTTGGTGGCGTAGGCCGACGCCAGGCTGAAAGCGCCGAACAGAAATACCGCGCCGACCAGTACGACTTTTCGCCCGAAGCGGTCAGCCAGCGGCCCGGAACCCAGGGCGCCGAAGACCATGCCGATCAGTGCGGCGCTCATCACCGGGCCGAGGCTGGCGCGGTCGATGCCCCAGTCCTGTGACAAGGCCGGCGCGATGAAACCCATGGCCGCCGTGTCGAGGCCATCGAGGAACACAATCAGGAAACACAGAATCACCACCCGCCACTGATAGCGCGAGATCGGTTGGGCGTTGATGAAGGACTGCACGTCGAGGCAGTGACCCACAGCGGACTGAGGCTGGTTCATTATTTTTATTCCACGTAAAAAACGCAGTCGAACGGCGACCGGCCAAAGACTGGCACGGACACAAGCATATAAGGAGGGAATCGGGCGTTGCGCTAAAACCGGCAACAGGAACGGGAGCGGCGACAGTCGGGGAACGTGCGCATGGGAAGTTGCCTCTTGTCATTATTATGGGAGTCGACGATCCGGCGGGCTCATTCACAACAGCGCCGGATGACGCTGCCGCGACATTAATGATCCGGGGGTTTTAGCGTCAATTCGATAAACGCAACTCTGTGCGTTTATCGAACAGCTTCATCAGGCGAACAACTGCGCGCTGAGGTCGCGACTGGCGCTCAGCAGGCCCGGCAGAAAGCGCTGTTCCAGTTCGGTACGGCTGACGCGACCGGCGTGTGTGCTGACGTTGAGCGCGGCCACCACCTGGCCGGAAGCGTCATACACCGGCACCGCAATCGAACGCAGGCCTTGTTCCAGTTCCTGATCGACGATGCACCAGCCCTGCTGCCGCACTTCCTGCAGACATTCGAGCAAGGACTCGGGGGTGTGCAGTGTGCGACTGGTCTTGGCCACCAGTTCAGCGTGATCGAGGTACTCGCGCAACGACGTGTCGTCCAGCGCCGCCAGCAGAATCCGGCCCATGGATGTGCAATACGCCGGCAGCCGCCCGCCCACCGACAGGTCCACCGAAATCAGGCGCTGGGTGGTGGCCGAACGAGCGATGTAAAGAATGTCGTCGCCTTCCAGGGTGGCCATGTTGCAGGCTTCGTGCAGTTGTTCGCTCATGCGGTCGAGGTACGGCTGGGCGGAGACTGCCAGCGGCGTCGAAGACAGATAGGCGTGACCGAGGGTCAGCACTTTGGGCAGCAACGAATAAGTACGGCCGTCGGTAGTGGCGTAGCCGAGTTTGATCAGCGTATGCAGGCAACGTCGCACGGCGGCGCGGGGGATTTCCGTACGGTGGCTGATCTGGGCGATGGTCAGGTGGCGCTTGCGCTCCTGAAACGCCTGGACCACGGCCAGGCCTCGGGCCAGGGACGTCATGAAGTCCGGATCGCCGGTCAGGGCCTGGATGCGTTTGGCCGGCGAGGCGACGATCGGCGGCGCTACCGAGGTGAAGGAGTTGCGCATTTGATCGTTCATGTCAGGTCCTTTTTTTCTTGTTCGGATCAACGGCTATACAAGCGGCTCGCAGACAGATGCACAAGCGCCAGATCGCCAACACCGGGCGATTATCGAGCCGTCGACCGATAATCGCAAACGCGCCCTCCGACCCGGATGAAACGACTCTGTAAAGTTTCCAACGCGATATCACTCATGCGCCCGACCCCTTAGTTGATCGACTAAATGACGCCAGAAACACAACACTCGGCAACAACGACGCAACTACAGGTAAAAGTTGTGAGTCACAAAACAATCACACATCCGGAACCGTTTTTAACTTGGCAAAGATAGTCAATCCCGAATCGGCCGCTATAATGCACCTCAATGGCGTCGCACTTTTATTGGCCGTCGACGTCATTCGCTGAGGTAATGTCCATTGCCTTCAGCCCCGGCCAGCGCCTGATGATCATCACCCATGCACCGCCAGCGCGCTCGCTGAAACAGGAAACTGATGCTGCGTCAGTTTTAATCTGGTGCCGTAGCCGCCTGTAACATGGAAGTCTTGACCGCCCTGCCGACAACACCGCTGCCTGTTCAGGCCGCGTCTTGTTGGCGAACCGGTTCAATTGATTCGTTGCAGTGCGTTTCACCAGACATTTATCTCAACTCATACAGGTAGCACTGTGACGAAAGACGAACTGCGCGCGGAACTTGAGCGCCAGGAACAACGTTACAAGGAAGTTTACGGCGGGGAAGTCACCACCTACGCCGCTCAGCCGGAACCGGAACGCAAAGCCTGGCGTAAACGCCCCACCGTTCAGGATCAGGTCTTCCAGCAAGAACTGAAAAAAATGGAAGAGGAACTCAAAGCCGAAGAGCCTTGATGCCTTCCTTTGAGACTTTCGAGGGTAAGCGTACTCACCGGGTTACAAGCACGGTGGACTGACGATGCCTTGCGCGCCCGCTACCCGCGGGCAGCGGCCAACTCCCCTGTATTGCACAGGTCTGGAGCATGTCAGACACGTTTCTCAGATATTTCATACAAGCCGCTGTACCCTCCCGCACACCGGCCAACAAGCCGTCTTATTGTATTTTTATCAACCTAATCAATAGCTTGCAAAACCCTGCAAAAAGCTCGGGCAATGCACCTTGATACAAATTAATTTGGCGAAGAAGGTTACCGATGAGCAGGTAGGGGATCGATTTCCAGTCTTTTCTGGCATAATCGCGCCCCCTTATGACCGGGTCAGAAAACCTTCATGATCGATTTATTCAGCGGACTGGATGCCTGGGTGCTTGTGAGCCTCCTGCTCGCCCTGACATTTGTCCTCGCCTTCGAGTTCATCAATGGATTTCATGACACCGCTAACGCGGTAGCCACTGTTATCTACACCAAAGCGATGCCGCCTCACCTGGCGGTGTTCTTCTCGGGCGTGTTCAACTTCCTCGGCGTATTGCTGGGCGGCGTCGGCGTGGCGTATGCCATCGTCCACCTGCTGCCGGTAGAACTGTTGATCAACGTGAACACCGGCCATGGTCTGGCAATGGTGTTCTCGCTGCTCGCCGCCGCCATCGCCTGGAACCTGGGCACCTGGTACTTCGGTATCCCGGCCTCCAGTTCCCACACCCTGATCGGTTCGATCCTCGGTGTCGGCCTGGCCAACGCCCTGATCAACGACATTCCTCTGGGTGATGGCGTGAACTGGCAGAAAGCGATCGATATCGGTGCTTCGCTGGTGTTCTCGCCGATGGCTGGCTTCCTCGTGGCCGCACTGGTGCTGATCGGCCTGAAGTGGTGGCGCCCGCTGTCGAAAATGCACAAGACCCCGGAACAGCGCCGCAAGATCGACGACAAGAAGCATCCACCGTTCTGGAATCGCCTGGTCCTGGTGATGTCGGCCATGGCCATGAGCTTCGTGCACGGCTCCAACGATGGTCAGAAAGGCATCGGCCTGATCATGCTGGTCCTGATCGGTATCGTGCCTGCGCAGTTCGTGCTCGACCTGAACAGCACCACCTATCAGATCGAACGCACTCGCGACGCAACCCTGCACCTGAGCCAGTTCTACCAGCGCAACGCCGCCACCCTTGGCGAATTCCTGGCCCTGGGCAAAAGCGTAGAAGGCGACCTGCCGGAGAAATTCCGCTGCAACCCGCAGCAGACCGAACCGACCATTTCCGCCCTGCTCCACACCCTCAAAGGTGTATCGGACTACCACTCGCTGCCGGCGGAAAGCCGCATCGAAGTGCGCCGCTACCTGCTCTGCCTGGACGATACCGCGAAGAAAGTCGCCAAACTCCCGGGCCTCGAAGCTCGTGAAAAAGCCGACCTGGACAAACTGCGCAAAGACCTGACCACCACCACCGAATACGCCCCGTTCTGGGTAATTCTGGCGGTCGCCCTGGCCCTGGGCCTCGGCACCATGATCGGCTGGAAACGCGTGGTCCTGACCATCGGCGAGAAAATCGGCAAACAAGGCATGACCTATGCCCAGGGCATGTCGGCACAGATCACCGCAGCGAGCATGATCGGCCTGGCCAACATCTTCAGCCTTCCGGTGTCCACCACCCACGTCCTGTCCTCGGGCGTGGCCGGCACCATGGTCGCCAACAAAAGCGGCCTGCAAGGCGGCACGGTGAAAACCATCCTGCTGGCCTGGGTCCTGACCCTGCCGGCCACCGTGGCCCTGTCGGCCGGCTTGTTCTGGCTGGCGTCGAAGGCGCTGGGCAGCTGATAGATCGTGGTAATGAAAGAGGCGTGATTCGAGAGGATCACGCCTTTTTTGTTGGCCGCAGAAATGGAACGCGGAGCGTCCCGGGCTGCGTTCCCACGCGGAGCGTGGGAACGATCAAAGCGCACTTTCACTTCTCACCACTCAACACAATGAGCGTTAGCTCGAGTACCGCTTTTGACGTGCCGGCCCCATCGGAAGGCTGAGTGGAGGGATTTATCCGGGGGTGGGCGCGCAGCGCCGTTCGACGAAGTCGAACACATCGAGAGGAGGTGCAGCGAAGCAAACCGGAGGCGATGCCCCCGGATGAATCCCGGAACGAAGGAACGCCGAGCCTCAGCGAGGCGCCGAACGCAGGGGCCCAGCCTTTTGGTTCCTTTGGGGCGTTTGCCAAAGGGACTCGCCGTAAGGGCGAAACCGCCATCCGCAACACCCGAAGCAACGGATATTCACCCAAAACACCCAGAGCATGGTCGGCCCAAAGGCCGCCAAGACACAAAAAAAAGGGCAACCGAAGTTGCCCAAAATGCCTTGCGTGCTCATCAAACCCGGAAGAACTAAGGCTTCTTGCGCTTATTCGCATCCTTCCAGATAAAAAATCCAAACCCTGCAAAAAACAGAACCATGAGCCCCACCGTCAGAACCCCGGCAAACACCACGTTATCGAAAAACATGACTGGCCTCCTGGCCCCTGCTTTGCTGCGATGGAGCTAAGTTAACCAATCAGGCAGGCGCAGGAATTGACCGGGATCAATACCGGTCAAGGTGCGGAGCAAAGGAAGGGAAATAACTGACCTGCATCAACGGATACAGGGGGAGATCAACGCTTTTTCGGTTTGTTTTTCGACTTTTTCTTCGGTTTTCCCAACGGCATGGCCTGTTCGAAGGCCTTGCGCACTTCATTCAGGCGTTTTTCGTTGAGGTCGTGAACCCGCTTGGCGCGTTCGGTGCTGAGGTCGATCAGTTTGTCGTCTTGGCTCATGGCGTTCGATGCATCGCTTGGACTGAATCACAACTGCCGGATCGCCGACAGGACTGCGCCAATAATGCGGCCTCACGCCGGCGCTGACCAGCCATCGACGTACAACAAATCGTGTATTCAAGACGCGGTGGTCGGGCAGCCTCAGATCTCGATGTCGACCCACAGGCCCTGACGTGGCTGGTCTTCCATCAGCGGCACCACCGGCACGGTGTTGTCGGCATTGAGTTCGGTGCCCGGTACGGCGAGGTGTTCTTCCGGATCTTCGTCGGCTTCGCGCTTGCGACGCTCACGCTCCTGCTGGCGGCGCTGCTCTTCGCGCAGCAGATAACCATCCTCTTCCGGATCGCGCTTTTGCAGGTCGATGGTGCTTTCGTTGGAGCTTTCCTGCACCGGCACCACCGGGGGAATGTCCGGCCGCTGGCGGATCGGGTCCTGCTGGGAAGTGATCGGCACGGCGCTCAAGGGGAGCATCGGTGGCAGCATATGAAGGGTCTCCTGTCAGCAGGCTATCGGCTGCGGCATCGGGGCCTTGAGCCATCGGTCGAAAACTTGTGACCGGGTTGGCACTCAATCGTGCCGCCAGCGCTCCTGAAACCGACGCATGACCTAATCTTCCCTCAGTCGGCCGTCGGCATTTAATAGCCGTACGCGACGCCTAATCCTTTGGCCTCAGGGCCTCATTCCGTTAAGATAGCCCGCTTTTTCAAGGTGGGAGTCAGGCAGCATGGCGCAGCAGTATCAACCGGGGCAACGCTGGATCAGTGACAGCGAAGCAGAGCTTGGTTTAGGCACCGTTCTGGCACAGGACGGCCGCTTGTTGACCGTGCTTTACCCGGCCACTGGCGAAACCCGCCAGTACGCGCTAAGGAATGCGCCTTTGACCCGCGTGCGATTCTCGCCGGGCGACTCCATCACTCACTTCGAAGGCTGGAAAATGACCGTGCGCGAAGTCGAGGATGCCGATGGCCTGCTCGTCTATCACGGTCTGAACGCCGAGAACGAAGCCGTCACCCTGCCGGAAACCCAGCTGTCGAACTTCATCCAGTTCCGTCTGGCCAGCGACCGCCTGTTCGCCGGGCAGATCGACCCGCTGTCGTGGTTCTCCCTGCGCTACCACACCCTGGAACACACCAGCCGCCAGTTGCAGTCCTCCCTGTGGGGCCTGGGCGGCGTACGTGCGCAGCCGATCGCGCACCAGTTGCACATTGCCCGTGAAGTCGCCGACCGCATCGCGCCACGGGTATTGCTGGCGGACGAAGTGGGTCTGGGCAAGACCATCGAAGCCGGTCTGGTGATTCATCGCCAGTTGCTCTCCGGCCGCGCCAATCGCGTGCTGATCCTGGTGCCGGAAAACCTCCAGCACCAATGGCTGGTGGAAATGCGCCGCCGCTTCAACCTGCAGGTCGCGCTGTTCGACGAAGAACGCTTCATCGAAAGCGATGCCTCCAACCCGTTCGAAGACACCCAGCTGGCCCTGGTGGCCCTGGAGTGGCTGGTGGAAGACGAAAAGGCCCAGGATGCGCTGTTCGCCGCCGGCTGGGACCTGATGGTGGTCGACGAAGCGCACCACCTGGTGTGGCACGAAGACAAGGTCAGCCCGGAATACTCCTTGGTCGAGCAGCTTGCCGAGACGATCCCGGGCGTGCTGCTGCTCACCGCCACCCCGGAACAACTCGGCCAGGACAGCCACTTCGCCCGTCTGCGCCTGCTCGACCCGAACCGCTTCCATGACCTGGCCGCCTTCCGCGCCGAAAGCGAGAACTATCGCCCGGTGGCCGAAGCCGTTCAGGAGTTGCTGGACAAGGGCCGCCTCTCGGCCGAAGCGCACAAGACCATTCACGGTTTCCTCGGCAACGAAGGCGAAGCCCTGCTGACCGCCGTCAACGATGGCGACAGCGAAGCCAGCGCCCGCCTCGTGCGCGAACTGCTCGACCGCCACGGCACCGGCCGCGTGCTGTTCCGTAACACCCGCGCCGCCGTGCAGGGTTTCCCGGAGCGCAAACTGCATCCGTACCCGCTGCCGTGCCCGGACGAATACCTCGAACTGCCGCTGGGCGATCACGCCGAACTGTATCCGGAAGTCAGCTTCCAGGCCCAGCCGGATGCCAGCGAAGAAGAACGCTGGTGGAAATTCGACCCGCGCGTCGAGTGGCTGATCGATCAGCTGAAAATGCTCAAGCGCACCAAAGTGCTGGTGATCTGCGCCCACGCCGAAACCGCGATGGACCTGGAAGACGCCCTGCGCGTGCGTTCCGGCATCCCGGCCACGGTGTTCCATGAAGGCATGAACATCCTCGAGCGCGACCGCGCCGCCGCCTACTTCGCCGACGAAGAGTTCGGCGCACAGGTGCTGATCTGCTCGGAAATCGGCAGTGAAGGTCGCAACTTCCAGTTCGCCCACCACCTGGTGCTGTTCGATCTGCCGTCGCACCCGGACCTGCTGGAGCAGCGGATCGGTCGTCTGGACCGGATCGGCCAGAAACACATCATCGAACTGCATGTGCCGTACCTGGAAACCAGCCCGCAAGAGCGCCTGTTCCAGTGGTATCACGAAGCGTTGAACGCGTTCCTCAACACCTGCCCGACCGGCAACGCCTTGCAGCACCAGTTCGGCCCGCGCCTGCTGCCGCTGCTGGAAGAGGCCGACGACGGCGAGTGGCAGACGCTGATCGACGAAGCGCGCACCGAACGCGAGCGCCTGGAAGCCGAGCTGCACACCGGTCGCGACCGCCTGCTGGAACTGAACTCCGGCGGCGCTGGCGAAGGTGACGCGCTGGTCGAGGACATCCTCGAGCAAGACGATCAGTTCGCCCTGCCGATCTACATGGAAACCCTGTTCGACGCGTTCGGCATCGACAGCGAAGACCATTCGGAAAACGCCCTGATCCTCAAGCCGAGCGAGAAGATGCTTGACGCCAGCTTCCCGCTGGGCGACGACGAAGGCGTGACCATCACTTACGACCGCAATCAGGCGCTGTCGCGCGAAGACATGCAGTTCATCACCTGGGAACACCCGATGGTGCAGGGCGGCATGGATCTGGTGCTGTCCGGTTCGATGGGCAACACCGCCGTCGCGCTGATCAAGAACAAGGCGTTGAAGCCGGGCACCGTACTGCTGGAACTGCTCTACGTCAGCGAAGTGGTGGCGCCGCGCTCGCTGCAACTGGGCCGTTACCTGCCGCCGGCCGCCCTGCGCTGCCTGCTCGATGCCAACGGCAACGACCTGTCCGCCCGTGTGGCGTTCGAAACCCTGAACGATCAGCTGGAAAGCGTGCCGCGCGCCAGCGCCAACAAGTTCATCCAGGCCCAGCGCGATCAGCTGACGCCACGGATCAACGCCGGTGAAGACAAAGTCACCCCGCGTCACGCCGAGCGCGTAGCCGAGGCCCGCCGCCGTCTGGCGGCCGATACCGATGAAGAACTGGCGCGCCTGACCGCGTTGCAGGCGGTCAACCCGACCGTGCGCGACAGCGAGCTGGTGGCCCTGCGCAAACAGCGCGAGCAAGGCCTGGCCATGCTCGACAAGGCTGCGCTGCGACTGGAAGCAATCCGGGTGCTGGTCGCAGGCTAAACCGCCCTGCTCCATCGCCAGAAACGAAAAGGCCCGCAGCGATGCGGGCCTTTTTGTTTGTCTGAGGTTACGCAGTCACCGCTGCGCCATCCGGCTCCACCACTGCCGACAACCCCTCCTTCATCCGCTTCGCATCCCGCACAAAACACCGCGATGCCAGAAACAGAAACACCATCGTAAAGAACAGCGCCACCGGGATCAGGTACATCGCGTCATGCAGGCCGACAGCCTTGAACGCCTCGGTCATCTGTTCGGCACCCGCCGAAATCATGGCCGACTTGGCGAAGTGATCGGACAAGCCACCGACCACCACCGGCCCCAAGCCTCCGCCCAGCAAGTACAACCCGGCAAAGAACAGCGCCATCGCCGTGGCCCGCAGGCGCGGTTCGACCACGTCCTGAATCGCCGTGTAGACGCAGGTGTAGAAGTTATAGGCAAACAGCCAGCCGACGCTGAACAGCGCGACAAACACACCGATCTCGATCCGTCCGGCATGCAGCGCCCAGGCGGTGCACACCGTCGAGATGATCAGACTGAACGCCGCAAACAACAGCCGGCCGCTGGCCACGCGCTGGTGAATCTTGTCGGCGATCCAGCCGCCCAGGGTCAGGCCGATCAATCCGGTCACCCCGACAATCATCCCGGTGGCCACCGCCGCCTCCTGCAACGGCATCAGGAAATAGCGCTGCAGCATCGGCACCAGAAACGAGTTGCAGGCATACGTCGCAAAGTTGAAGCACAGCCCGGCCAGCACCAGCCACAGGAACGTCGGCACCGCCAGCACCCGACGGATCGGCTTGTCGACTTTCTCTTGCGACACCTGCACGGTTTCTGCTGCGCCGCGCTTGGGCTCCTTGATGAAGAACATGAACACCGCCAGCAGCAACCCCGGCACGGCAGCGATGAAGAACGGCGCACGCCAGCTGTCGAACGCCTTGACCATCGCACCGATGGTGAAGAACGCCAGCAGCAGCCCCAACGGCAGGCCCAACATGAAGATGCCCATGGCCCGCGCCCGACGGTGGGCGGGGAACAGGTCACCGATCAGCGAGTTGGCGGCGGGCGCGTAACTGGCCTCGCCGATGCCGATGCCCATGCGTACCAGCAGAAAGCTCCAGAAACTGCCGACCAGGCCGTTGACTGCGGTCAGCGCGCTCCAGGTCGCCAGGCCCCAGCCCATCAGTTTGCTGCGCGAGCCGGTGTCGGCCATGCGCCCCAATGGCAGACCGGCAATGGCGTAGACGATGGTGAACGCGGTGCCGACGATCCCCAGCTGAAAGTCGCTAAGGTGCCATTCCATGCGGATCGGCTCGATGATGATCGCCGGGATGGTGCGATCGAAGAAATTGAACAGGTTGGCGAGGAACAACAGGAACAGAATGCGCCAGGCATTCGCCGCTTGGGTCGAGTTCTGCATGGGTCCGTCTCTTTTATTGTTATAGGGCTTCACTGCCGACGCATCCGAGCCCGGAACCTGCAATCTAGTCAGGCAGGTAGGACCTGTCTGTCATCATTCGTCAGGCTGATGTTGACCCATGGCACTGTAACGAAACGTAAGCCCTTGAAAAGGCTCGTATCCCCCGAAAACCGGGGGTTTTGCGGAAAAATCCGGCAATGAAAAAATACTTTCGCGCCCCCCTTCCCAACGCCGTGGCAAAGCCTAGAATGGCCGCCGGATCCGTCCGGATCCAGCCGATCAATCCCTTTGATGCCCCTCCCATGTCCGATGTCAGTCCGTGTCTGAATTGCGGTGCCTGCTGTTCCCATTTTCGTGTGTCATTTTTCTGGGGTGAATGCGCATCCTCCGGCGGAACCGTGCCTGATGAACTGGTCACTCAGATCACGCCCAGCCGGGTCGCCATGATCGGTACCGACCGCAAGGCGCCGCGCTGCACCGCGCTGGAAGGCGAGGTCGGAAAGGCCGTGAGTTGCACGATCTACGACAAGCGCTCCAGCCCCTGCCGAGAATTCGAGGCATCGTGGGAAAACGGTGAACAGAATATTGACTGTGACAAGGCCCGTGCCCGCTTCGGCCTGCCGCCGCTGCAACCACACTGGAACGAGGTCGCCTGAGCCTTAGCGCCAATCGCTATGGCGCTCATGCCAAAATCATTAGAACCAATGTGCCACCACGGCTTGCGCCCCGAAATCGGCCTCTATACTGCATTCATTCGCCTGCGTTGATGACGCAGTAAGGAAGCACTCAGAGACGGGGCATGCTATGGAGTGGCTTGGTTTGCAGTTTGTTGCCGAGCTGCCGGAGAGCGGGCAGGTCATCCTCAATTGCACACACAACCCCTTGCTGGTGCTGGTCGCCTATCTGGTGGCGTGTGCCGCGAGTTTCGCCACCCTCGACATGGCGGAACGCGTCGGCCATGCCGAAGACCCCGGATCGCGCAGGCTCTGGCGCTGGATCGGCGCCACTTGCCTGGCCGGCGGCATCTGGGCCATGCATTTCATCAGCATGCTGGCGTTCCAGACACCGATCGACATCCAGTACGACCTGGCCATTACCCTGTTTTCCCTGGTGATCGCCGTGCTGGCCTCCTGGCTGGCGATGCACACCCTCAGCGAACCGCAGCCCAGTCTGCTGCAATACTTCAAGACCGCCATCGTCATCGGCCTGGGCATTGCCGGCATGCATTACGTCGGCATGGCCGCCATGCAGTCCGCCGCCACCGCCTACTACGAGCCGACCCTGTTCGCACTGTCGATCCTGATTGCCATCGGTGCCAGTTTCGCCGCGCTGTGGGTGGCCGGGAACTTGCGTGAAGGCAGCGGCCTGCACAACCAGATGCTCAAATACGTGGCCACCCTGATTCTCGGGGCCGGCATCATCAGCATGCACTTCACCGGCATGGCGGCGTTGCATCTGGTCCTGCCGGAGGGAAGCATTCCCACACTGAGGGCCGACACCAGTCATCTGCAGCTGGGGCTCACCGTCGCCTTCATCACCCTGCTGATCCTCGGCAGCGCCATCAGCGCCGCACTCGCCGACAAGAAACTGCAGAACAAGGAGCAAGACCTGCGCCGGGTCAACATGCTGCTCAGCCAGCTCGATCAGGCGCGGATGTCGCTGCAACAGGCCGCCAATTACGACGCCCTGACCAACCTGATCAACCGTCGCGGCTTCAACCAGCTCTTTGCCGAAAAGCTCAGCCAGAAATCCACCGAGGGCGGCATGCTCGCGGTGATGTTTCTCGACATCGACCACTTCAAGCGCATCAACGACAGCCTCGGCCATGATGCCGGCGACGAGTTGCTCAAGGTCATCGCCCAGCACATCAAGGGTTCGGTACGTGGCCATGAAGACGTGGTCGCGCGTTTCGGCGGTGATGAATTCTGCATCCTCATCGGTCTGCGCGACCGCGAGGAGGCCCGCAACCTGGCCCAGCGCATCATGCTCAAAATGAAGGAGCCGATCGAACTGGCCGGGCGGCGCATGGTGATGACCACCAGCATCGGCATCAGCCTGTTTCCCGAAGACGGCACCACCTGCGATGAACTGCTCAAGCACGCGGACCTGGCGCTGTATCAATCCAAGGGCGCCGGGCGCAACGGCGTGCATTTTTTCGATTCCAACCTGAAAAACCGCGCCAGCCTGGAACTGCAACTGGAGGAGGAACTGCGCCATGCCCTGCGCGAAGAGAACGGGTTGATGCTGTATTACCAGCCGATCTTCGAACTGAAGACCGGCAAGGTCACCAAGCTCGAAGCGCTGATTCGCTGGCAGCATCCGGTGCATGGCCTGCTGACCCCGGATCGTTTTATCGCCATCGCCGAAAACAATGGCCTGATCGCCGAGCTCGACAACTGGGTGCTGCGCAAGGCCTGCGAAGACCTGGGTGAATTGTCGCGCCACGGCTGCGATGACCTGAAGATCGCCTGGAACTGCTCACCCCTGAATCTGGCGCGGGAAGAACTGGCCAATGAAATCGAACGCGCCTTGCGCAGCGCCGGCGTCGCCCCTGAACGCCTTGAGCTGGAGGTGACCGAAAACGCCCTGATGGGCAACATCGCCAATACGCTGGTGCTGCTGCGGCAGATCCGTGCCCTGGGCGTATCGCTGTCAATCGATGACTTCGGCACCGGTTATTCGTCCCTGGCCTACCTCAAGCGTCTGCCGCTCAACACCTTGAAGGTCGACCGCTCCTTCATCCTCGACATTCCCAAGGCCACCGCCGACATGGAAATCGTCCAGGCGATCATCGTCATGGCCCACACCCTGCACTTGCAGGTCGTCACCGAAGGCGTGGAAAGCCTGGAGCAATACGAATTCCTCGAGCGTTCCGGCTGCGACTTCATTCAGGGTTACCTGCTCAGCCGTCCGGTGCCGCTGCACGAACTGCGCCCGGTCCTCGAAGAGATCAATCAGCGCAAACACGCCCACTCGGTCAATCCGCTGACGCTGGCTCGCGGTACATTTTCACCAGTGTCGATGGATCTCTCTCCAAAAAGCCCTGCGCCCCATGCAGGCGCATCAGTTGTGCGGCCAATCCGCTGATCGGCGTGGCCGAGCCGACTTCACGGGAAAACTTCACCGCCGTATCGAGATCCTTGAGCAGCGTGCGCACATGCCATTTCACCGGTTCGAAACAGCTTTCGGCCATTTGCGGGGCGAGGATCTGCAGCGGCTTCGAATCGGCAAAACCACCGGCCAGCGCCTCGGTAATCAGGCTGGCGTCGACCCCGGACTGCTCGGCCAGCGCGACCACTTCGGCGATCACCAGCGCATTGCAGGCAACGATCATCTGGTTGCAGGCCTTGGTCACCTGGCCAGCACCGATACCGCCCATGTGCGTGACGCGCTGACCAAGGGCGAGCAGCACCGGGCGAACACGATCAAGATCTGCGGCATCACCACCGACCATGATCGCCAGGCTGCCGGCCTCCGCGCCAACGACACCGCCGGACACCGGTGAGTCGAGCCAGGCCATGCCGGTCTTTTGCACCAGTTCTGCTGCCATCTCGCGAGTCGCCGTCGGTTCAAGGCTGGAAAAGTCCACCAGCAACTGACCGTTCTTTGCGCCTTCAGCAACACCGGCCGAGCCAAACACCACCTCGCGGACCACCGCGGTATCGGCCAGGCAGAGCATCACCACGTCGGCCTGCCCGCACAGTTCGGCCGGGGTCGCGACTTGCCGGGCACCCGCCTCGACCAGTGGTGCGCACTTGTCCGGGTTGCGGTTCCACACGGTCAGCGGATAACCCGCCGCCAGCAGACGCCGGCACATCGGCAGCCCCATCAGGCCGATTCCGGCAAACCCCAACGAAGGTAGCGTTGACATCATTTAGCCTCCTTTTGATTAAAGATCGCCGAATAATGGCCGATCCATCATCAATCAGGAAAGGATTCCCCCGTGCGACACACAGGCAAAGACCCTGACGCACGGGCCAAATACGCGCAGCAAAAAGACGCGAGATTCCCATTCCGTGAGGCTTGACGACAGTGGTCGCCGAGCCAACCAGTCCAGGTAAATGGCGCACAATGACTTCTAAAAACAATCCGGCCACTGCGGTATCCGATCTGACCCTGAGCCCTGCGGCGAACAGCCCTGCCCCGATGAAGCCATTGCCTCCTTCGCGCCCTCTGGGCACCCAGCAATACCTGTACTTCACCGAAACCAACACTGACCGCATCCTCGATAACCTCGACGGCCTGCGTGACCTGGTGTTCCCGCGCCCGCCGCATCTGGAAGGCGACAACGAGCAGCACAACGACCAGGAATTCCCGTCGGTGTGCCTGATCGGCCTCGGTCGCTGCGGCTCCAACATCGCCCTCGACGTGGCGGAGCTGGTGTACAACGCGCGCAAGTTCTACCTCAACGAATTCAACAACGAAGACCGCGTGGCTGACCGTCGCCTGGCCTCCGACAAAGGCTACAGCCCGGCCCAGTGGATCAAGCAGAACCTGCGGATCGGCCCGAACAAGTCGACCAAACCGGTGTTTCTGGTCGAGCCGCTGGTAATGCTCGGCGACCTGGATAAAGACATTGCCGGGCGTATCCGTTTCTCGCGCAAGGGCGAGAAAAGCGGCTTCCTGCGCGACTACAGCAAAATGAAGATCATGGACTTGTCCGAAGTCCACGCCGGTGGCGCCGGTAACGCGCCGATCCTCGGCCAGTACCTGGCGAAGATCATCCTGAACAAGGACACCCAGCGTTTCTCCAGCCCCGACTGGAAAATGATCCACTCGTACCTGATCGACAGCTGCGGCATCAAGGCCAACCAGTCGCGCCTGTACTTCTCGATCTTCAGTGCCGGCGGCGGTACCGGTTCGGGCATGGCCTCGGAATTCGGCCTGGCCCAGCAGCACTCGTACATGAACAAGACGTTCGACACCAAGCCGATGGACGAACATGACGGCAAGAGCGGTCATTCGTTCGTGTTCGAGCCGATCTTCACCAGCGGCATCTGCGTGCTGCCGAACATTTCCGACCACCGCAGCGAAATGTCCGAGGCGCTGCACATCAACGCCGGTCGCCTGCTGTGCAAATACCTCTCGGAAGAATGGGATTTCTCGTACAACTTCGCCAACGAAGACAGCAGCGAAGCCAGCGTCATGGGCCGTATCCGCCCATGGAACGCGATGATGCTGATCTCCAACGACATCATGCGTTACGCCGAAGAGAGCGACGACGGCAACATCCAGAACATTGATGTCAATGCGATGGAGAAGCACGCCAACCAGTACATCTCGCAGCAGATCTTCAACATTCTGACGGCCCAGGCCGTCACCACCGACTACGACCAGAACTATTTCCGTCGCGCCGGCATCGACATCGGCGAGACCATTCGCCTGGACGCCAACGATCTGTTCATGAGTCTGGCCGGCCCGGTGGCGATTGCCTACGCCGAATCGGTGGTGCCGGAAACGCCGCCGCCGAGCAGCGACAAGTTCAAGGTGTTCGACAAAGAGCCGCAGCGCCTGAACATCGACGACCTGTTCTTCCGCTCGATCGACCTGCCGCACTTCAATAAGGTGACCCAGGCCATCGAAGGTATCAGCCTGCTGCCGATCGAATCCAAACGCTACCGCGCGTCGCTTGAGCAGTACAAGAATTCCGGCTACGACGCCGCGGCGCTACACGACCTGCACTTCTTCAAGAACTGCTCGTCGGTGGTCTCGATCGTTTCGCTGCCGAAAGACTACAAGCTGTCGTACATGGACCTGAACCGGTTGAAGACCCACCTCAACAGCCTGTTCCCCAACACCACGCTCAAGCGCTACGCGCTGGTGATCGGTGCTTCGGCCAACCTGTCGCTGACCACCCTGATCGCCAAGAGCCCGTGCCTGTCGGACGACTTCCTGACCCTGATCGTGGCGTTCATCAAGCGTTGCTTCGCGAAGACCCCGTACCGTTTCGACGAGACCCTCGACAACTCGATCCTCGACTTCATCATCAATGAAGAATTCGACGAAGAACGTATCGATGACCTGCTCAACGAATTCGAGAACCCGGCGAAGATCCTCGATACCAACTGGTACGCGATCAAGCCGATGTACGAGAAGAAGTACCGCGAGCTGATCAACGACAAGGAGAAGTTTGTCTCGATCAACGACATTCGCCTGTCGCGTGATTGTGTGAAGAAGTCGATCAAGTACCTGCGCGAGATTTATCGCCACCGGATCGGCAAGACCAAGGTTATTTCGCTGAATAACCATACCGGCAAGACTTACTCGGTCTGATCGAAGACCGCGTCGCAGCTATTCGCGAGCAAGCTCGCTCCCACAGGTTTTGTGCTCGACACGAACACTGTGGGAGCGAGCTTGCTCGCGATGGGGCCCGTGAAAACGCCACGCAACTCAGCCTTTCCAACATCCAGAAACAATTAAGCAGCCCGAAGGCTGCTCAATAAACTGTGCCCGTTACGTTTACGTCACCGTTATGCCACCCGCGCTTGTGGCATTTCTCTACGGCAACGTGCCATCACGCTACTCGGCTACACACTTTTCCTCGGCCATCATGCGCACCAACGAGGTGCAACCCCTCAGGCCGACGCCCTTTCCTGGACCAGAATCCACGGCCGCACCACCACCGCCCACATTTGCGGATCACGTTCGAAAATATCCAGCGCCCGCGTTTCAGACAGCTTGGCGACCTTGTCTTCGGCCAGCCAGGCAGCGACTTTCTCGCCCTGATCCGATGCCACGGCCTCGGCCACGGCGATCAAATCCAGGTCAGCGTCGACCCACAATAGGGCACCCTGGGCGTAGAAGCGCTCCAGCTCTTTCCAGGTAATAGATGCGGTTTCACCAAGCAGCTTGGCATAGAGGGTGCTAGGTTCTTGATTCATGGGACTGTCCGGAAAAGAAATCGGCGCGAATGATAACGTCGGTGGTCCGGCAGAAAAACCCGGTAGCAAAAGGCTGTACCGAACGAAAAGCGCAGGAAAGCCAAGGAATGCTGATGATTGGGGCATAAGCCCTCTGAAAGCCCCGCCGCAATTCTGTCTTTTTCTTTCATTAAAGCGACATCTCCAGAATTTGCCCCTGGGCGCCAGCTTCCCAGGCCAACAACCGGCGCTCTACACTGTACCGGTACAGTTGCCGGGGGCATTTCCGGACGGTATCGCGAAGATACCCAGCCCGGTTCTGCTGCTACGGCGTCAGGACTCTAAAAAAATACAACAGTAAGAGTGGAGCACTATGACTAAGGCTACTAAGCAGATTTCCAAACTGTTTGCCGCTATGGTACTGGCCGGGGTTGCCAGCCATTCGTTCGCAGCTGACACCATCAAGATCGGTATCGCCGGCCCTAAAACCGGCCCGGTAGCCCAGTACGGCGACATGCAGTTCAGTGGCGCCAAAATGGCCATCGAACAGATCAACGCCAAGGGCGGCGTCGACGGCAAGAAGCTCGAAGCCGTTGAATACGATGACGCTTGCGACCCGAAACAAGCGGTAGCCGTTGCGAACAAGGTCGTCAACGACGGCGTCAAGTTCGTGGTCGGTCACCTGTGCTCCAGCTCCACCCAGCCTGCTTCGGACGTTTACGAAGACGAAGGCGTGATCATGATCACCCCGGCTGCCACCAGCCCGGACATCACCAGCCGTGGTTACAAAATGGTGTTCCGCACCATCGGTCTGGACAGCGCCCAGGGCCCTGCCGCCGGTAACTACATTGCCGATCATGTGAAACCGAAAATCGTTGCTGTCCTGCACGACAAACAGCAATACGGCGAAGGCATCGCCACCGCCGTGAAGAAAACCCTGGAAGGCAAAGGCGTCAAGGTTGCTGTGTTCGAAGGCGTGAACGCCGGCGACAAAGACTTCTCCTCGATGATCTCCAAGCTCAAGCAAGCCAACGTCGACTTCGTCTACTACGGCGGCTACCACCCGGAGCTGGGCCTGATCCTGCGTCAGTCCCAGGAAAAAGGCCTGAAAGCCAAGTTCATGGGTCCGGAAGGCGTGGGTAACGACTCCATCTCGCAGATCGCCAAGGACGCATCCGAAGGCCTGCTGGTGACCCTGCCGAAGTCCTTCGACCAGGATCCGGCCAACCAGAAGCTGGCTGAAGACTTCAAGGCGAAGAAAGAAGACCCGAGCGGCCCGTTCGTGTTCCCGTCCTACTCGGCGGTTGAAGTGATTGCCCAGGGTATCACCGCTGCCAAATCCGAAGACCCTGCCAAAGTGGCCGCCGCCATTCACGCAGGCACCTTCAAGACCCCTACCGGCGACCTGAGCTTCGACGCCAAGGGCGACCTGAAGGACTTCAAATTCGTGGTCTACGAGTGGCACTTCGGCAAACCTAAAACCGAAGTTTCGCCTCAGTAAGGCGCTGCCTGACTGACTGCCAATAAAGCCCACGGCGTGCCGTGGGCTTTGTTTTACGAATGTATTGGGCCGCGCTGGCGTGATCCGCCAGTCTCCCCACCTGAAAATCTCAAAACCGTCATCAGCGGTTCGCTGGCAAAACCCGGATTCGAAGTGGATAAAGATCCACGGGGCCGGGCGGGAAAATGACTCCACCAGTGAAATGCGTATCAGGTTTTTAGGAGCGCTGTAATGCCTGACATCTATCACTTCTTCCAACAGCTGGTTAATGGCATGACCATTGGCAGCACGTATGCCCTGATCGCCATCGGCTATACGATGGTCTACGGCATCATTGGAATGATCAACTTCGCCCATGGCGAGGTGTACATGATCGGCTCCTACGTGGCATTCATCGCCATCGCCGGGCTGTCCATGATGGGACTCGACAGCGTTCCGCTGTTGATGACCGCCGCTTTTCTCGCAACCATCGTCGTGACCAGTGCCTACGGTTACAGCATCGAACGGGTCGCCTACCGCCCCTTGCGCGGCAGCAACCGTCTGATCCCGCTGATCTCCGCCATCGGTATGTCGATCTTCCTGCAGAACACGGTTCTGCTGGCGCAAGACTCCAAGGACAAATCCATCCCCAACCTGATCCCCGGCAACTTCTCCATCGGGCCAGGTGGCGCACATGAAGTGCTGATTTCCTACATGCAAATCGTGGTGTTCGTGGTGACCCTGGTCGCCATGCTCGGCCTGACGCTGTTCATCTCCCGCTCTCGCCTGGGCCGCGCCTGCCGCGCCTGTGCCGAAGACATCAAGATGGCCAACCTGCTGGGCATCAACACCAACAACATCATCGCCCTGACCTTCGTCATCGGTGCTGCGCTGGCGGCCGTCGCGGCCGTGCTGCTGAGCATGCAATACGGCGTGATCAATCCGAACGCCGGTTTCCTCGTCGGCCTCAAGGCCTTCACCGCCGCGGTACTGGGCGGCATCGGCAGCATCCCCGGCGCCATGCTCGGCGGACTGGTGCTCGGTGTGGCGGAAGCCTTTGGTGCCGATATCTTCGGCGACCAGTACAAGGACGTCGTGGCGTTCGGCCTGCTGGTTCTGGTGCTGTTGTTCCGGCCAACCGGCCTGTTGGGTCGTCCGGAGGTTGAGAAAGTATGACTAGGAATCTTAAACAGGCGCTGTTCAGCGCCCTGCTGGTGTGGGCGGTGGCCTACCCGGTACTCGGTCTGAAGCTGACCATCGTCGGCATCAACCTCGAAGTGCATGGCACCAGTACCTCGACACTGATCACCATCGCCGTCTGCTCGGTGTTGATGTTCCTGCGCGTGTTGTTCGACCAGCAGATCGGTGCGGCGTGGAAGTCCTCGCCGAGCCTGCCGAAGATGCCGGCCAAGGCCAGCAGCTTCCTGACCCTGCCGACCACCCAACGCTGGATCATCATTGCGTTGATCATCGGTGCACTGGTCTGGCCGTTCTTCGGTTCTCGCGGCGCGGTGGATATCGCGACGCTGGTGCTGATCTACGTGATGCTCGGCCTGGGCCTGAACATCGTGGTCGGCCTGGCAGGCCTGCTCGACCTCGGTTACGTCGGCTTCTATGCCGTCGGTGCCTACAGTTATGCGCTGCTGTCGCACTACTACGGCCTGAGCTTCTGGATCTGCCTGCCGATCGCCGGACTGATGGCGGCCACCTTCGGCTTCCTGCTCGGTTTCCCGGTACTGCGCCTGCGCGGTGACTATCTGGCGATCGTGACGCTGGGCTTCGGTGAAATCATCCGTCTGTTCCTGCGTAACCTCACCGACATCACCGGCGGCCCGAACGGCATCAGCAACATTCCCAAGCCGTCGCTTTTCGGATTGACCTTCGACAAGACGGCCGCAGAGGGGATGCAGACCTTCCACGAGTACTTCGGCCTGACCTACAACCCGGTGAACAAGGTGATCTTCCTTTACCTGATCGCGGTGTTGCTGTCGCTGTTCGCGCTGTTCGTCATCAACCGCTTGCTGCGCATGCCCCTGGGCCGTGCCTGGGAAGCGTTGCGCGAGGACGAGATCGCCTGCCGCGCGCTGGGTCTGAACCCGACGATCATCAAGCTCTCGGCGTTCACCCTGGGCGCCTGCTTCGCCGGTTTCGCCGGCAGCTTCTTCGCCGCCCGTCAGGGTCTGGTGACGCCGGAGTCCTTCACCTTCATCGAGTCGGCGACCATTCTCGCCATCGTGGTGCTGGGCGGCATGGGCTCGCAGCTGGGCGTGGTACTGGCGGCGGTCGTGATGATCCTGTTGCCGGAAATGATGCGTGAGTTCAGTGAGTACCGCATGCTGATGTTCGGCGCCCTGATGGTGCTGATGATGATTTGGCGACCTCAAGGTCTGCTGCCCATGCAACGTCCTCACATGGAGCTGCGCAAATGAGCCGCGAGATCCTGAAAGTCGAAAATCTGAGCATGCGCTTCGGCGGCCTGCTGGCGGTCAACGGCGTGGCCCTGACCGTGAAAGAGAAACAAGTGGTGGCGCTGATCGGGCCTAACGGCGCGGGCAAGACCACCGTGTTCAACTGCCTGACCGGTTTCTACAAGCCGAGCGGCGGCAGCATCAAGCTCGATGGCGAGCCGATCGAAGGCCTGCCAGGCCACAAGATCGCCCTCAAGGGCGTGGTGCGTACCTTCCAGAACGTGCGGTTGTTCAAGGACATGACGGCGGTCGAGAACCTGTTGATCGCCCAGCACCGTCACCTGAACACCAACTTCCTGGCCGGCCTGTTCAAGACCCCGGCGTTTCGCAAAAGCGAGCGCGAGGCCATGGAGTACGCCGAGTACTGGCTGGACAAGGTCAACCTCAAGGAGTTCGCCAACCGTCCGGCCGGCACCCTGGCCTACGGTCAGCAGCGTCGTCTGGAAATCGCCCGCTGCATGATGACCCGTCCACGGATCCTCATGCTCGACGAACCGGCCGCCGGTCTGAACCCGAAGGAAACCGAAGACCTGAAGGCGCTGATCAGCGTGCTGCGTGAAGAGCACAACGTGACCGTGCTGCTGATCGAACACGACATGAAACTGGTCATGAGCATTTCCGACCACATCGTCGTGATCAACCAGGGCACGCCTCTGGCCGACGGCACACCGGAACAGATTCGCGACAATCCTGAAGTGATCAAAGCCTACCTGGGGGAAGCGTAAATGCTGCAGTTCGAAAACGTTTCCACCTTCTACGGCAAGATCCAGGCCCTGCACAGCGTCAACGTCGAAGTCCGCCAGGGCGAGATCGTGACGCTGATCGGTGCCAACGGTGCCGGCAAGTCCACGCTGCTGATGACGCTCTGCGGTTCACCGCAGGCCCACAGCGGCAGCATCCGCTACATGGGTGAGGAACTGGTCGGCCAGGACTCATCGCAGATCATGCGCAAGAGCATTGCCGTGGTGCCGGAAGGCCGTCGGGTGTTTGCCCGACTGACCGTCGAAGAGAACCTGTCCATGGGCGGCTTCTTCACCGACAAGGGCGACTATCAGGAACAGATGGACAAGGTTCTCGGACTTTTCCCGCGCCTGAAAGAACGCTTCAACCAGCGTGGCGGCACCATGTCCGGCGGCGAACAGCAAATGCTCGCCATCGGCCGGGCGCTGATGAGCAAGCCGAAGCTGCTGCTGCTCGACGAGCCGTCGCTGGGCCTGGCACCGATCATCATCCAGCAGATCTTCGACATCATCGAACAACTGCGCAAGGACGGTGTTACGGTGTTCCTGGTCGAGCAGAACGCCAACCAGGCGCTGAAAATCGCCGACCGTGCGTACGTTCTGGAGAACGGCCGGGTGGTGATGCAAGGCACCGGTGAAGCGCTGCTGACCGACCCGAAAGTGCGCGAGGCGTACCTCGGCGGTTGATCAATTGCGTTAAACAGAAAACGGCCTTCGGGCCGTTTTTTTTTACGCTTTGAAAATTATTTTGCGATCGCTGTAACGCATCGTCAGGTCGTTTCTCTAGAGGGGTAAGCAAGCGCACATCGCTTGTTCCAACCCAAGTTGAAACCGGAGAAACATCATGACTGCTACCACCCGCACCCTGTCCGCCACCGCCCTGGTTCTGGCCCTTGGTTCTGCTCTGAGCATGGCCGCCGTTTCGACCGCCCAGGCTGCCGACAACAGCAACATGGAAAAATGCTTCGGCGTGGCCATGAAAGGTCATAACGACTGCGCCGCCGGCGCCGGCACCACCTGCGCAGGCACGGCGAAAATGGATTACCAGGCCAATTCCTGGAAGTTCGTTCCGAAAGGCACCTGCACCACCACCGAAAGCAAGACTTCGCCGACCGGTTTCGGTCAGATGGAAGCCTTCAAGGCCAAGTCCTGATCCACGGCCTGCCCGAGTGACGATCATGATCACTTCCTGCGACCATGCCTCCCCCCGCACTCGGGCAGCCCTCACCGGGCTCCCGCCCCGTGCCGGGCTGGGGCTCAAGACCGGGCACTTTCGTGAAGTGCTCGGCTCTCTACCGGACATCGGTTTCTTCGAAGTCCACGCCGAAAACTACATGGTGGCCGGCGGCCCGTTTCATCACTTTCTGGGTTTGATCCGCGAGGCGTATCCGTTGTCGTTGCATGGTGTCGGCCTGTCCATCGGTGCCGAAGGCCCGCTGGATGTGCAACACCTCAAACGCCTGAGCGCGCTGATCGAGCGTTATCAACCCCACTCCTTTTCCGAACACCTGGCCTGGTCGACTCACGGCCCGGTGTTTCTCAATGACCTGTTGCCCCTGGCCTACGACACGCCGACGCTGAATCGCGTTTGCGATCACATCGACCAGGTGCAGAACACCCTCAAGCGTCCGATGCTGCTGGAAAACCCGGCGACCTATCTGGCGTTCGAGCGCTCGACGATCGACGAAGCGGATTTCATCCGTGAAGTCATCCGGCGCAGCGGCTGCGGTCTGTTGCTGGACGTGAACAATGTCTACGTCTCGTGCATCAACCATCAACGCGACCCTCTGGCTTACCTCGACGCACTGCCCTTGCACGCGGTGGGCGAGATCCATCTGGCGGGGTTTGCCGAAGATTCCGACAGCCTCGGTGATCGCTTGCTGATCGACGATCACGGTGCACCGATCGATCAGGACGTCTGGTCGTTATATCGCCAGGCGCTGGAGCGCGTCGGCCCGGTGGCGACGCTGATCGAACGGGACAATCAGGTGCCGGCCTTCGACGTACTGATGGCCGAGGCGCAACAGGCCGACGCGCTTCTGCTTTGCGCAGGAGGTCGGCCATGAGCAACCAAGCCGTGTTCAGCGCCGCACTGCTCGATGTCGGCCTGCCCTGCCCCGACGGATTGTGCAGCGCCAACGGGGCCGATCCGGCCAGTCGATTCGCGGTGTACCGCAACAACGTGCAAGGCTCGTTGAGCAATGCACTGGCCGACAGTTATCCCGTGGTGAGGCAGTTGGTGGGAGAGGAGTTCTTCCGCGCCATGGTCGGCGTTTTCATTCAAAACCACCCACCACGAAGCCCGTTGATGAGCGACTACGGCAGTGATCTGGCGGACTTCATCAGCGGATTCGAGCCAGCGTCGAGCGTGCCTTATCTGGCCGATGTCGCGCGGCTGGAGCGCTTGCGCACGCTGGCCTATCACGCCGCCGATGCATTGCCGTTGAGCCAGGAACAGATTGCTGCCTTCGCCGATCAAGAGGCTCTGAGCAATCTGCGAATCGGTCTGCATCCTTCGCTGCATGTGCTCGATTCAGCCTTTGCCGTGGTGGATATCTGGGCCGCGCACCAGCAAGACGCCACTTTGGCCGGCATCGAACTGAATCAGGCCCAGCACGCGCTGATCCTGCGCAACGGCCTGGAGGTCGAGGTGTTCGCCGTGGATCCCGGCGTCAACCCGTTCATTCGCCAGCTCAAGGCCGGCCTGTCACTGACCGAGGCGCTGGAATCCGCAGAAGCCTTCGATCTCAGCCAGACCCTCGCCCTGTTGATCAGTCGCCACGCCATCACTCACTTACATCACAAGGTTTCGCCATGAACAACCTCATTGCCCGCGCCATCGCGCTGCTGGAAAAAATCCCGCACAGCCTGATCGCCTTCATCGCGCGTTTCTCCATTGCGGCGGTGTTCTGGAAATCCGGGCAGACCAAGGTCGAGGGACTGGCCATCGACCTGATCGACGGCACATTCCAGATTGGCTGGCCACATCTGGCGGACTCGACGATTCCGCTGTTCCAGAGCGAATACCACGTGCCGCTGCTGTCACCGGAAATCGCCGCGCACATGGCGGCGTTCGCCGAGCACTTTTTCCCGATCCTGATCCTCGTCGGCTTCGCTACGCGATTCTCGGCGCTGGCGCTGCTCGGCATGACGCTGGTCATCGAGCTGTTCGTGTATCCCGATGCCTACCCGACCCACGGCACCTGGGCTGCAGTGTTGCTGTACCTGATGGCCACTGGCCCGGGCAAACTGTCGATCGATCATCTGATCGCCCGACGTTACCGCTGAAGCCGATCCAGGGCCTCACCGCTGCGCTTGAACCAGTCGATCAGATAATCCGCCAGCACTTGAGTGCGCTTCGGCAGCCCGCCCTGATACGGATGCACCAGGTACATCGGCATGCGCCGGGTCTGAAAATCCCGCAGGAGCCAGCGCAATCGGCCGTCAGCCAATTCCGTCTGCAGCAGATAGGACGGCAGGCGGGCGATGCCGGCGCCAGCGAGTGCAGCCTTTTTCAGCAAACTGTAGTGATTACTGGCGAACGGCCCCGATACCCGCACCCGCAATAACTCATGCTGTTGGTGATAGAGCCACTCCTCGCGACCGCCGTAGTGACTGTTGAGCAGGCAACGATGTTCGGCCAGCGCCTGGGGTGTCAGCGGTTCGCCGAAACGCTCAAGGTAGGCCGGACTGGCGCAGGTCATTTCCTGCCAGGCCAGCAAAGGCTTGGCCACCAGACGCTCGTCGTTGGCGACGTCGGTACGGATCGCCAGATCAAAGCCATCGCGGGAGAGATCGCGGTAGCTGTTGTTCAGCTCCAGCTCGATCTGCACTTCAGGGTATTTCTGCGAAAACTCCAGCACCAGTCCGTCGAAGAAGGTTTCCCCCAGCGACACCGGCACCGTCATACGCACCGGGCCTGCCATGTCGTCCTTCAAACGCGCCAATGCCTGACGCGCTCGCTCCACCTGGACGACAAGCGCCTGGGCCTGTGGCAACAGCGCCGCACCGGCCGCCGTCAGGCTGAGCCGACGGGTGGTGCGTTGCAGCAGCACCACGGAAAACTGTGCTTCCAGCTGACTGATGCGCTTGGACAGTTGCCCCTTGCTGCACCCCAGTTGCTGCGCCGCCAGGGTAAAACTGCCGGCCTCGATCAACACCGCGAACGCCGCCAGATCATCCATCTCGCTCATGGATTGTTTCCATTTGAAAACCAAAGGTTGCCCATTAGCGCGCTTATCAGTGGAAAAAACCACTCTAGACTGAAAGCTCGTTCAATCACTTGAGGCAAGCACGATGAAAATTCTGTTGATCGGTGCCGGCGGCACCATCGGTTCGGCCGTGGATAAAGAACTGTCGCAGCGTCACGAAGTCATTCGCATCGGTCGCAGCAGCGGCGATTTCCAGGTGGATATCAGCGACAGCGCGTCGATTCGCAAGCTGTTCGAAAAGACCGGCAAGTTCGACGCCCTGGTCTGCGCCGCCGGCAACGTGACCTTCGCCCCGCTGGGTGACATGAATGAAGACAGCTTCGCCCTCGGCCTCAAAGACAAACTGATGGGCCAGGTCAATCTGCTGCTGATCGGCCGTGAATTCGCCAACGACGGCGCATCGTTCACCTTCACCACCGGCGTCCTCAGTCACGACCCGATCCGCAGCGGTGCTTCGGCGGCACTGGTCAACGGCGCACTGGACAGCTTCGTCCGAGCCGCCGCCATCGAACTGCCACGTGGCCTGCGCGTGAACTCGATCAGCCCGACCGTGCTGGTGGAAGCCATGGGCAGCTACGCCCCGTACTTCCGCGGCTACAAGCCGGTTCCTGCGGCGGATGTGGCATTGGCCTACGCCAAAAGTGTCGAAGGCCTGCAGACAGGTCAGACATTTCACGTGGGCTAAACCCTTGTGATGAACGGTCAGCCTGCGTAACGTGGCGGCACTTGTCTGGAGAGCCGAAGATGCGTGTTGCCCGTTCCTTGATCGTTGTTGCCCTGCTCCCTCTGTTTGCCGCGTGCCAGTTGTTCGACGGTGCGCGGACCAGCGCCTCCCACGTCGGCCAGACGCGGATGCAGGGGCAACTGACCGCTGCCGACGGCAAACTGGTGTTTCAGTCGTGCGGCGAGCAGCGCCAGTACGTGGTCAACGACATCGGCGGCACCAGCATTCTGCAAGAGGCCGCCACCCTGGCCGATCAGCAGGGCAAGCTGTTCGCCGACGTGCGCGGGAAGATCGCCGGTGACCGTCTCGACCTGACCCAGTTGTACCGCGTCGAACGTTCCGGCACTGCCTGTGACGACCCCAACTTCAAGCAGCTGATCCTGCGCGCCGCCGGCCATGGCCCGGAATGGAACGTCAAGGTCAGCGGCAAAGGCATGGTCATCGATCGCGAAGGCCAGCCACCGCTCGCCGTGCCTTACGTCGAAGAGCAATTGGGCGACGGTCGTTTCAACCTCAGCAGCGAAGCCAACAACCAGCGCATCGAGCTGTGGGTGGCGCCGCAACGCTGCGTCGACAGCAACACCGGCAGCGTGCAGCACATGAGTGCCGAGCTGCGCATCGACGGCAAGGTGCAGCGCGGTTGCGGGTATTTCGGCGGTTCGCGCAACGACTGATCGTTTTACCCTCACGGGATCCGGCCGTTGCGGCTTATAATCGCCGCCTTCAAACGCCCTGGCGCAGTTGTGCGCCCCGCGAACCGGATCCTGTCATGTTACGAATCACTGAACTCAAGCTGCCGATCGACCATCCCGACGAAGACCTGCGCGCCGCCATCGTGCAACGCCTGGGCATCGCCAGCGATGACCTGCTCGATTTCACCTTGTTCAAGCGCAGCTACGATGCGCGCAAAAAGTCTTCCGAACTGTGCTTCATCTACACCATCGACCTCGAGGTGCGCGACGAAGCCAAGGTGCTGGGCAAGTTCGCCGATGACCGCAACGTCAACGTGGCGCCGGATGTCAGCTACAAATTCGTCGGCCAGGCGCCAAGCGACCTGAGCCAGCGCCCGATCGTGGTCGGTTTCGGCCCGTGCGGGATCTTCGCCGGCCTGCTGCTGGCGCAGATGGGCTTCAAGCCGATCATCCTCGAACGCGGCACCGAAGTGCGCCAGCGCACCAAGGACACCTGGGGCCTGTGGCGCAAAAGCGTGCTCAACCCCGAGTCCAACGTGCAGTTCGGCGAAGGCGGCGCGGGCACGTTCTCCGACGGCAAGCTGTACAGCCAGATCAAGGATCCGAAATTCCTCGGCCGTAAAGTCCTGCACGAGTTCGTCAAGGCCGGCGCGCCGGAAGAAATCCTCTACGTCAGCAAGCCGCACATCGGTACGTTCCGTCTGACCGGCATGGTCGAAACCATGCGTGAAGAGATTCGTGCGCTGGGTGGCGAAGTTCGCTTCCAGGAGCGCGTCACCGACGTGCTGATCGAAGACGGCCAACTGGTCGGCGTCGAGCTGGCCAGCGGCGAAACCCTGCATTCGAAACACGTGATTCTGGCGCTGGGCCACAGTGCCCGCGACACCTTCCGCATGCTCCACAGCCGTGGCGTGTTCATGGAAGCCAAGCCGTTCTCGGTGGGTTTCCGCATCGAGCACCCGCAATCGCTGATCGACCGCGCGCGACTGGGCAAATACGCCGGTCACCCGAAACTCGGCGCTGCCGACTACAAACTGGTGCACCACGCCAAGAACGGCCGTTCGGTCTACAGCTTCTGCATGTGCCCGGGCGGCACGGTGGTGGCGGCGACTTCCGAGCCGAACCGCGTGGTCACCAACGGCATGAGCCAGTACTCGCGTAACGAGCGCAACGCCAACTCCGGCATCGTCGTCGGCATCACCCCGGAAGTCGATTATCCGGGCGGCCCGCTGGCCGGGATCGAGTTGCAGGAGCGTCTGGAATCCCACGCTTTCATCCTCGGCGGCAGCGATTACAAGGCGCCGGCGCAACTGGTCGGCGACTTCATCAACGGCACGCCGTCTACCGAGCTGGGCGAGGTTGAGCCTTCGTACAAGCCGGGCGTGGCGCTAGGGGATCTGGCCCTGGCCTTGCCGGACTTCGCCATTGAAGCGATCCGTGAGGCGTTGCCGGCGTTCGAGAAGCAGATTCGCGGTTATTCGCTGCACGATGCGGTGCTGACCGGGATCGAGACGCGGACTTCGTCGCCGCTGCGGATCACGCGCAACGAGTCGCTGCAGAGCATGAACGTCAAAGGTCTGTTCCCGGCCGGTGAAGGCGCGGGTTATGCGGGCGGGATTCTGTCGGCGGGCGTTGACGGGATCCGGATTGCCGAAGCGGTGGCGCGTGACATCCTGGGCCTCGAGGCCTGATACGCCATACCTGAAGCAATGCAAAAACCTGTGGGAGCTAGCCTGCTCGCGATAGCGGTTTGACCTTCAACAGAAATGTTGACTGGTCTACCGCCATCGCGAGCAGGCTCGCTCCCACATTGATTTCAGCGTTTTGCTTTAGATATTGGCGCGCAGCACCGAGGCCGGCAACGCCTCTCCCTTCTCGGCACTCGCCGCCACGGCCGCCATCAATCCCTCCAGTTCGTAGCCCTGCGCCTTGAGCCACGCCTGATCGTAATAGGTGTCTGCGTAGCGTTCGCCGCCATCGCACAGGATCGCCACGATCGACCCCGACTCCCCCGCCGCTTTCATCTGCTGCGCCGCCATCAGCGCGCCGATCAGGTTGGTGCCGCTCGACCCGCCAACATGCCGCCCCAGACGCTGCGCCAGGTAATGCATGGCCGCCAGCGACAAGGCATCCGGCACCTTGACCATCGCATCGATTACCTTCGGCAGGAACGAAGCTTCCACCCGTGGCCGGCCGATGCCTTCGATCCGCGAACCGTGGTCCAGACGCAGGCTGGCATCACCGGTCTGGTAAAAGTCGAAGAACACCGAACGCTCGGCATCGGCGCACAGCACGCGGGTGCAGTGCTGGCGATAACGCACGTAACGACCGAGGGTCGCGGTGGTGCCGCCGGTGCCGGGGCTGGAAATCAGCCACGCCGGGCACGGGTGCTGCTCGTAACGCATCTGCTGGAAGATCGACTCGGCGATGTTGTTGTTCGCCCGCCAGTCGGTGGCGCGTTCGGCGTAGGTGAACTGGTCGATGAAGTGGCCGTCGTGTTCCCGGGCCAGGCGTTCGGATTCGGCGTAGATCTGCGTCGGATCGTCCACCAGATGACTTTTGCCGCCATAGAAGGCGATCTGGGCGATCTTTTCCTTGGAGGTGGTCGCCGGCATTACCGCAATGAACGGCAACCCGAGCATCCGCGCGAAGTACGCTTCGGAAATCGCCGTCGAACCGCTGGAGGCCTCGATCACCGGCGCGCCGGGCTTGAGCCAGCCGTTACACAAGGCATAGAGAAACAGCGAACGGGCCAGACGATGCTTGAGGCTGCCGGTGGGATGGCTGGATTCGTCCTTGAAGTACAACTCGATGCCCGGAAACCCCGGCAGCGGCAAGGGGATCAGGTGGGTGTCGGCGCTGCGCTGGAAGTCCGCTTCGATGATCCGGATGGCTTCGCGGGCCCACTGTCGGTTGTCGCTCATGGCTGTTGTTCTCGTTGAATCGGGCAGAAGTGCCTTCACAGGCTTAGCCCCCAAGCTTAGGAAAAATCCCACCGCACTGACAGATACAGCTGAACTTCAATACCGTCGGCAACTGCTAGGCTCTGCTGCAGGTCTGGCATGCGCCTTGTAACCATATATAACAAAAAAGAATATAACTTTTGTTTTAACAACTAACAGTACGGGTTAGGGTGTCCCACCTTTTGACTTTATCGATGGAGAGCGACCTTGCCTCTGCGTAGCACTTTCACGCGTTTCTTTCAGTTGGAAGCTGCCAGCGGTCTGTTACTGATCGCCGCGGCCATCCTGGCTCTAATCATCAACAACTCGCCACTGTCGTGGCTGTACACCGGCCTGCTCGACACCCCGGTGGTCGCGCAGATCGGCGCATTGAAAATCGCCAAACCCCTGCTGTTGTGGATCAACGACGGCCTGATGGCGCTGTTCTTCCTGCTCATCGGCCTGGAAGTGAAGCGCGAAGTGCTCGACGGCCAGCTGTCGAAACCGTCGCAGATCGTCCTGCCCGGCGCAGCGGCCATCGGCGGCATGCTGGTGCCGGCGCTGATCTACTGGTTCCTCAACCGCGACAACCCGGCCGCCCTCGACGGCTGGGCGATTCCCACCGCCACCGACATCGCCTTCGCCCTCGGCGTGCTGGCCTTGCTCGGCAAGCGAGTGCCAGTGTCGCTGAAGCTGTTCCTGATGACCCTGGCGATCATCGACGACCTTGGCGCCATCGTGATCATCGCGATCTTCTATTCCGGCGAACTCTCGACCCTGTCGCTGGGTCTGGCGGCGGCGTGCATTGCGGCGCTGGTGGCGATGAACCGGCTCGGGGTAGTCAAGCTCGGGCCGTACATGATCATCGGGTTGATCCTGTGGGTCTGCGTGCTCAAGAGCGGTGTCCACGCGACGCTGGCCGGCGTGACCCTGGCGTTCTGCATTCCGCTGCGCACGAAAAACGCCGAACCTTCGCCGCTGCTGACCCTGGAACATGCGCTGCACCCATGGGTGGCCTACGGCATCCTGCCGCTGTTCGCCTTCGCCAACGCCGGTTTGTCGCTGACCGGTGTGACCGCCGAAAGCTTCACCCACCACGTACCGATGGGCATCGCCGTCGGCCTGTTGCTGGGCAAGACCATCGGCGTGTTCGGCCTGACCTGGCTCGCCGTGAAAACCGGCATCGCCGCCCTGCCCCAGAACGCCAATTGGGGTCAGGTGCTGGGCGTGGCGATACTCTGCGGGATCGGCTTCACCATGAGCCTGTTTGTCGGCTCGCTGGCCTTCGTGCCGGGTGCCAGCGAATACGCCGGAATGGACCGGATGGGCATTCTCACCGGCTCGGTGTTCGCCGCATTGATCGGTTATGCGGTGACCCTGGCGGCGAGCAGAAAGAACACCGCGCTACCTTCCTGATGCCGTAGCGAACAATCCCCACGTCTTTAGAGACGCGTCCTACAGCCACGCTTTTCCTGCTTCGTTAACGTCGTGCAGCCCCTTTCGAGGGGCTGCCGATGCATGAACGAAAGGACAATCAGTGGCTGGTCAAAAGGACATTCCCCGGGTTCCCAACCCACCGGCAGGCGACGGGCATCACGTCACCTACCGCTACCTGACAGCCACCGAGCTGGCCGATCAGGACGAGCGACAACACAAGTACGACGCCATGCTGGCGAGACAGGATGCTTTCGAACGCAGCCGAGAGGTCGCGGCGAACAAGCCTGAACCGGTACGCGCCGGCTGCACATTCGCCAAGTCCTGCAAGTTGCCGGACGCGATCATCGATTACGCGAATCCTTCGGGGATGGTGCCGACGGACAGCCTGAAGGATTACGGCGAGGTCGTCTGGCTCGGTGCTCGTGAAGTTGACGATGCAGGCCTGCTGAATCTTGAAACCATCAGCGGCAGCACGGTTTCACTCGAAATCGGCAGACTTGCACTCAGGGCACCGGCACTCGCGCTTCCAACGATCACGGCACTCGGGGCGGGCGGAGCTGCCTTACTCTCGGGCCTGGTCGCTGCGCTCTGGACGCCAACCCTCGGCGACAGCGCCCTCTACACCGAAGACCAGTTGCGCGCCCTCAAACAGGCTCGAACCCGCGTGCGCTTGCACGTCGAACAGCAGGCCGACGGCAGCCTCAAGGGTTACGGCTTCTACACCGGCAAGAACCGCGACTGGGAAATGGTCGATGTCGTGCAGTTCACTGCACGCGATAACCGGTTTGTCGCAGACCTTGGCGAAGGCATCGAACTGATCTGGACACCCGCCGTGGACGGCTCCGACATCCTCGGCATCCCTGCGCTGGAAGCCGCTCCGCAGGCACCGCATATCTGGGTGTACCCACCGACGAAAGCGGCGGACGGGATTCTGGTGAACCCGGTTTATCCGCCGGAGTATCGGGATTTCATATTGGTGTTTCCGGCAGGCTCGGGAGTAAAACCTTTATACGTTGTACTGAACACATCACGCAAAGGCTTGGCACCTGCAGGCCATAGCTACCATAAACCGCCGAAGACAGACCAAATCACCGCATTTCCAGACCTGAAAAAAGTTAAAGACATGAATCCGGTTCAGGGTGGAGGAGGACTTCGCAAGCGCTGGACTGATGCTAAGGGAAAGAAAATTTACGAATGGGACTCAAGACATGGAGAGTTAGAAATGTACCGAAGCGATGGAACTCACCTGGGAGCCTTCGATCCCTACACAGGTGAGCAACGCGAAGGGCCTATAAAAGAAAGAAGCATCAAAAAAAGATATCTGTGAGGAAGAAATGGGACTGGAACTAAGACTGGAGTGGTACAACACAGCAACCCAGCAATTCCAAGGCGAGGAGTCGTCGAAAGATCTGGGGGATGATGAATCAGTACTGAATGCCTTAGGCATTCCTGTGGAGGGCAACATCAATAATGGCAGCTTCAACGTCGTCGAAAAGTGGGTTGCGACCATTCAGCCGTACTTTCAACATCAAATCGCTCTGAGTATCAACGACTATCAAATTTCGTTTGACTACAGTTAATACCGACAGACAGGCTGATTGACCTTAATGCGCTACCTTTCGATCACCGGCTTCTTCCCTGATGAAGTTCAAGACGACTCTTTGCAATTCGAGCTGGATATCACGGGTAGTGAGATGAATGAAAAAGTTGCCCAGCTCTCAGAATCCAAACCTCTTAGCGAGGTTGAGCCAGGCGAGTTGTTGTTGAATCAAGATCAGATAACCGCTCTAGAGAACCTTTTAAACGTCAGGCTCCCAAAGGATTTGGAATACTTTGTGGGCACCCGTGCCGAATATTGATCGTCAATTCGAAGGCAAATAAAAAACCCCGACCAGTCACCTGATCGGGGTTTTCCTTTACCGCTCGTTCCCGCTTAGTGCGAAACGCGGCTGGTCCCGCCGACAGTCGAAATCCGCACGCGCTCACCGACGCGGAACACTTCATTCTCCTGCACTTGCTGCACGTAGGCGCGCATGCTGCCGTCGTCTTCGCGCACGGTGATTTCAACACCCTGGGTACGGGTCAGGCCTTCTTCGGTGGCAGAACCGATCAGGCCGCCGGCCACTGCACCGATAACGGCTGCAACGATGCTGCCTTTACCGCCGCCGATGGCGCTGCCGCCGACACCGCCGACCACTGCACCGGCTGCGCCGCCGATCGGGGTCTTGGTGCCTTCGATTTTCACCGGACGCAGGGATTCGATGGTGCCCATGCGAATCGTCTGCACGCGACGCGCTTCGTCACGGGAGTAGGAGTCACCGGTCAGGCTCGATTGGCAGCCGGCAAGCAACATCGCCATCGTGGAAAAGGAAGCAACCAGCAGAACAGACTTACGCATAGGATCAACTCCAAAGGACAGGTATTCATTAAACTCCGCAGCTTGACGCCTGTCACGGCGCCGCCCGGATAAATTTGGTTTCATTCAGGCCCGGTACAGGGCCTCCACGAACTCACCCAACAGTAGCGCCAAAATACAAAGCTTGCGCCGCCGACCCCAAGGATTTTCATGGATTACTTCATCATTGTCGTCACAACCGTCGCCGGTTTGTACTTCCACTGGTGGTTGTACGTGCGGATCAAACGCTGGATGGACCGCGATCTGGCATTGTCGCTGGCCGGCAAGGATGAAGGCAAACGCGCCTACATGCTCGAACGGCTGGCGCAAGCCCGATCACAGAAGATCAGGCGTCGGGACCTGCCGAAGTGGCTTGAGGCCGCTGCGGCAGGCTATCCCGCTCGGTAGACTGCTTAAGGTGCCAGACGTTCAAGAATCCAGTCGGCGCCCTGCAAACGGTAGTTGAGGCGATCGTGCAGACGGCTGGCGCGCCCCTGCCAGAACTCGATGCGCTCCGGCAGCAAACGGTAACCGCCCCAGTGTTCCGGGCAGTCAGGCTGGGTGTCGGTGAAACGCTGCTCGGTGGCCTTGAGCAAATCTTCCAGTTCACCCCGGCCGTTGATCACCCGGCTCTGCGGTGAAGCCCAGGCGCCCAGACGACTACCCAGCGGACGCACCTGATAATAGGCGTTGGACTCCTGCGGCGTGACCTTCACCACTCGCCCTTCGATGCGCACCTGACGCTCCAGGGTCGGCCAGAAGAACGTCATGGCCGCGAACGGATTCGCGGCCAGATGCTGGCCCTTGGCGCTTTCGTAGTTGGTGAAGAAGGTGAAGCCCTGCTCGTCCAGGCCCTTGAGCAGCAGAATGCGGCAGTGCGGACGCCCGTCCGCATCGACCGTGGCCAAGGTCATGGCGTTGGCCTCCACGGGCGCCTGCTCGGTTTTCACCGCGTCGGCGAACCACTGGTGGAACAGCGCAAAAGGCTCGGCCGGGGCTTGCGCCTCGGTCAGGCCGTCCCGGGTGTAATCACGACGCATATCTGCCAGAGCCTGGGTCATGGCGCATTCCTTTTCGTTAGCGGATCACTGTTTTGCCGCGTCGGTCGCCGCGACTTTCTTGTCGCTGGCGGCGGCTTTGGCTGGAGCGGTTTTCTTCGCCGGGGCCTTCTTCACTGGAGCCTTGGCTGCGGCCTTCTTGGCCGGTGCCTTTTTGCTGGCCGGAACAGCGGCTTTCTTCGCCGCAGGTGCCGGAGTCACAGGCTTGGCGACTGGCTTGACGTCTTGGGCCGCGACCATGGTCACCGGCTTCGGTGCCGGCATGTTGTACTTGCTCAGAAGCGCGACCATGGTGTTTTGCGGGGTCACCAGCAGTTCGACGCGACGGTTCAGGGCACGACCTTCAACGCTGTCGTTGGCCGCACGCGGGGCATCGGCGCCCATGCCGCGCAACATCAGGCGATCACGCTGCAAGCCGCTGAGGCGGAAGATTGCCGCCACCGACTGGGCACGTTCCTGGCTCAGTTTGGTGTTGTCTGCCGCGACACCGGCGTTGTCGCTGTGGCCCAGCACCAGGACCGCGGTTTTCGGGTCGGCTTCGAGGATCTTGGCGATATTGGTGAACGGGCTCAGGGTTACCGGCAACAGCATGGCCGGGCGTTTCGGGTTGAACGAACCTTCAACCGGCGCGGTTACCACGAGGACGTTTTCACGGCGCTCGAATTGCAGGTTGCTGCCCTTGATCGCCTCACGCAGGCGCGGCTCGTAGTCGTCGAGCCAGGCCTGGGTCACTTTCGGGTCGGGCATTGGCACGGCTTTGGCGGTGTCCTGGGACTTGCCGCCGAACGGCCACCACCACTTGCTGCCGGTATCGGCATCAGCCTTGGCGACAACGGCAGGCGCGGCTTGCGGTTTGACTTCGGGCTTCACGTCGGCCTTGGCCTTGTCTGCCGAATCGTCGGAGCCGAACGGCCAGTACCAGTGGCTGCTGCTCTCGGTCTTGGCGACAGGGGCGGTAGCGGCGGGTTTCACCGGTGCTGGCGCTGGAGCCGGCTCCTTGGCCGCAACCTTGTCGGAGGAACCGAACGGCCACCAACTGCCGCCATCGGCGTCATTCTTGGGAGTCTGAGCGCAACCGGTGATCGCGAAACACAGGGCCAGAGCGAGAGTTTGTTTGGACGACATTGGAAACCCACAAAAATTAGTAATGGACTATCAGAGGACTTTCGCCCGGATAAACAGACGCTTTGAATCGAAAAGCCGAATGAGGTTCCGGCCCTGGAACCTCCAGTAACGTTTTACAGACAAGTGGCAAGTACCCGCGCCAGCTTCTGCGCGCGCGGATCCATCAAGACGTACGGCCCCAGGGTATTTGTCACAAATCCGAAGGCCACATCGTGCTCCGGATCAGCAAAACCGATGGAACCGCCCGCCCCCGGATGCCCGAACGCCCTTGGGCCCAGGCCATAGGTGGCGTTCGGCACGTCAGGCTGATCGAGCATGCAACCGAGACCGAAACGGGTTCGCGTCAGCAAGGTCTTGTCCTCGCCGAGGCTGTGTTCCCGGGTCAGTTCGTCGAGCATTTCGCTTTCCAGCAGGCTGCCGTCGAGCAGACCGGCGTAGAACCCGGCGAGGCTGCGCGCATTGCCGTGGCCGTTGGCCGCCGGTTGCTGCATGCGCCGCCATTCCGGTTTGTTGGTGCTGGTGAGCACCGACGGCGGATTGGTGAAGGCACGGGTGGTCATGGCGGTCGGCTCACGCATGGTCACTTGCAGCAGGCGCTGGGCGGCGGCATCGCCGACATTGCCTTTGCCACGGGCGATATGCGCGACGCGGTAAAACTCTTCGTCGGCCAGGCCGACATGGAAATCCAGCCCTAGAGGTTTGGCGACTCGGGCCACGATGGATTCACCCGGGCCGCGACCGTCGGCCCGCCGCAGCAACTCGCCGATCAGCCAGCCGTAGGTGATCGCGGCATAACCGTGACCGGTGCCCGGCGTCCACCACGGGGCTTCCGCCGCGAGGGCGTCGACCATGGTCTGCCAGTCATACAGGGCTTCGGGGGCCAGCAATTCGCGCAGGGCCGGCAGCCCGGCCTGATGGCAAAGCAGTTGGCGCAGGGTCACGGATTCCTTGCCGGCAGCGGCGAATTCCGGCCAGTAACGGGCGACCGGCGCATCGAGTTGCAACTTGCCTTCTGCCACCAGTTGCAGCGCGGTGACGGCGGTGAAGGTCTTGGTGCAGGAGAACAGGTTGGCGATGGTGTCGCTGTGCCAGGCTTCGCTGCCGTCCTTGTCGGCGGTGCCGGCCCAGAGGTCGAGGACGGTTTCCCCGCCGACCCGGATGCACAACGCGGCGCCACGTTCCTGGGGATCGTCGAACAGTGCCGCGAAGGCTTCGCGCACCGCTTCGAATTGAAGCTCGTAATGTCCCTGAATCTGCACCCGCAACTCCCCCGCGAAAACGCTCTACAAAGTGGCCCGCATTGTTCCAGCCCTTGAGGGTTTTGGGAACAGCGGCGGGCCGGGCGGTCCTGCCTTAATGGCCGTTGCCGGAATGCCCGCCGGTATGGCCGGCGCCCTGCCCCGGGCCTTTGCCGGCCTCGCCCTTGCGGCCGCCTTCGGTCTCGTGACCGGCCTTGTCCGCCGCCGCAGCGGCTTTCCCGGCTTCTTTGCCGAGCTGATCAAGGGTCGCCAGATTGCTCTTGCGCACCGTTTCGACGAAACCCTGATACGGCAAGTCAGTCACGCCAACCAGACCGAAGTGACCGTTTTCGCCATCGAGCAGACGTCCGGTCACCGGTTGATCGAGGTACTGGAACCAGTGCACGCCGACAATCGACGGTTCACTCAGCGCCTGCTTGAGGAAATTGGCATAAGCCGGGCCACGATCCTCTTCCTTGTTCAACGGCGTCACGCCGCCCCAGAACGGGCCACGATCGGTCGAACCGAAGTTGAACTCGGTGATCAGCACCGGTTTGTCGAGGCTGCGCAGCGCGGCGAAGTCATAACCGTCCTGCGGTTTCAGGGTGTACATGTTGAAGCTCAGCACGTCGCAATACTGCGCGCAGGAGGCCACGGCTTCCGGGGTGCTGATGGCGAAGCGACCGCCCAGCAGCAACTGGTTCGGCGCATGCCATTTCAGCGAATCGGAAATGGTCTTGAAGTAGGTGTCGGCGAAGACCTTCTGGAAGTATTTGAAGTCAGCCTCGATTTCCGGGTGCTCCGGATTCGGCAGCGGCGCCTCGAAACCCGGGTCTTCCATCAACTCCCACGCCGGCAGATCGATACCCCAGGCCTTCGACAGCCCCGCCTGATTGCGATACTTGTCGCGCAACTGCTTGAGGAACGCACGCTTGGCCGGGACGTCGGTGGTCATTTTCAACGTGCCGTAGGCCAGCGCGTAACGCGACTTCGGATCATCACCGGGACCGGCCCAGGCCAGTTCGTTGTCGGCGAAGTAGCCGATCAGCCACGGATCGTCACGGTGATCCCGGGCGGCAATCGCCACGGCGCGCTCGGTGGCCATGGCGAAACGCGGATCGAACGGGTCAGGCATGCCGCCCCACCAGTCGTTGCCGGTGCTGATGCTGGTGTAATCGCCGACGATCGACAGCGGCAAGGTGTACGGCACGCGCTCGGCGTCGCCCAATTGCGGTGCGCTCCAGTTGCCGACGGTGTTGAAGCCCCACGCCTGCAGGCGGTCGAGGGTGTGGCTGGCCCACTTCTGTTCGTCAATGGCGGCCTTGCACGGCGCAGTGGGCGCTTTCTCGGAGGCCGCCGGAGTCGCGCAAGGTTCGCCGTACAGGCGCTGCAGATTGGCACCATAGAAGTCATACCAGCGTCCGTTGCCGTAGCCACGGCCCTGATCGGCCCCGTTGCCACCACGGTTGTCGCCTTCACCGAAGTGAATGGCCAGTGGCTCGTCGGGTTTCGGCAGGGACTCGAACATGTATTCGCGACCAGCCACGTAGGTCTGGTTGACCTCGGGGCTGACGGTGTTCACGCCCAGGGAATAGAACGGATGCCCCTCCGGCGTCACCAGATACCAGCGACCGTCGAGTTTTTCGGTGCGGAAGAAGCCGCTGGCCTTGAACGTCGGGCCTTTGTTCAAGCCGCCGAACTTGTCCAGCGACGACTTCTCGCGCTCGGCCAGCCAGGTTTTCAGCTGTTGCTGTTCCCTGGCGGCGGCGGATTTCAGTTGTTCGTCATTGGCGACTTTCTCCGGCCATTTGCTGCGGGTCGACTGACCGTAGGCATCCACCAGATTGCCGTAGGCGGCTTTGATCACCTCGCCCTCGTCTTGCACGCCAAAGCGCTCCAGCAACAGACTTTGCGCGGCTTTCGGTTGATCCATCGACAGGCTGACGGATACCACCTGGCTGCGATCCAGCTCGCCGGAACTGCTGGCCAGCAGGATGCGCTGCCCGTCGATGGTCATCGGCATCAACGGCCCGGCCTTCATGCCCTGGCTCAGCGGCGAAGTGGCGGTCAACGGCACGAGCAAGGTCTGCGCCGGTCCGGCCGGCAGATCGACGCGGCTGACCAGGGTCTTGCCGTCGTTGCTCTGGATCTGTACGTAAACGGTCACCGCCCAGTTCATCGCGCTCTGGATGCGCAGGCTCATCATCCCGGACTGCGACCAGTCCCAGGCACCGGTCTGCGGCGTCAGGCGCAGGGTCGGACGCGCCACCGGGTTGAAAGTCACCCGGCGCAGCACTTCGCCCTCGGGCGTCTGTTCGGCGTTGGCTTGTGGCAGGTCGGCGTTTTCGGTCGCCACTTTCACCACGTCGGCGGGTCGGACAAAGTTGAACAAGGTCTGCTGCCCGGCAGGTGCCGCCAGCAAAGGCGCAGCGAAAACCAGGGCAAAAAGGGCAGGCAACGAACGACGAATCATGAGAACGGATTTCTCCCTAACGACCAGCAATGGCCAATGGAAAAGCGATGGCGTAGAGATAGACAACGCGGCGGGCAAAACTGCCCACCGATGTCTCAGGATATTTCACGACGGAAAGGAGGCAACGCATTGAGGATCGCCTTGCCGTAGCGCTGGGTGACCAGTCGCCGATCCAGCAAGGTGATGGTGCCGCGGTCTTCTTCGGTACGCAGCAGGCGGCCGCAGGCCTGAACCAGCTTCAGCGAGGCGTCGGGCACCGAGATTTCCATGAACGGATTGCCGCCCCGGGCTTCGATCCATTCCGACAGCGCAGCCTCGACCGGATCGTCCGGCACCGAGAACGGAATCTTGGCAATCACCACGTGCTCACAATAGGCCCCCGGCAAGTCCACCCCTTCAGCGAAACTGGCCAGACCGAACAACACGCTGGAATCACCGCCATCGACCCGCGCCTTGTGCTTGTTCAGGGTTTCCTGTTTCGACAGGTTGCCTTGAATGAACACTTGTTTGCGCCAGTCGCGGTCGAGACCGTCGAACACGTCCTGCATCTGTTTGCGCGAAGAGAACAGCACCAGACTGCCGCGCGAGCCTTCGACCAGCTCCGGCAGATCGCGGATGATCGCGGCGGTGTGGGCGGCGGCATCACGCGGGTCGGCTTTCAGGTCCGGCACCCGCAACACACCGGCATCGGCGTGATGGAACGGGCTCGGCACCACGGCGGTGACGGCTTTTTTCGGCAGGCCGGCGCGCATGCGGAAACGGTCGAACGTGCCGAGGGCGGTCAATGTCGCCGAGGTCACCAGACAGCCATAGGCCACGTTCCACAGACTGCGGCGCAAGGTTTCGGCGGCCAGGATCGGGCTGGCGTTGACCTCGATGTCGAACAGCGAACCGCTTTCGGCCAGGGTCAGCCAGCGGGCCATCGGCGGGCTCTCTTCCGGGTCTTCGGCGGTGAACGCGGTCCACAGCTCCCAGTTGCCGGAGGCACGGGACAACAGGCTGCCGAACAGTGGATACCATTCTTCGGCCTGGTTGCTGGCGATGCCGATGTTGACCTCGCCGTCCATGCCTTCCTTGAGCAGGTCGGTCAGGCGGGTGAACAGGTCATTGAGACGTGAGTAGCCTTTTTTCAGCTCGATGCCCATCTCGCGCATGTGCTCGGGAATCACCCCGCCGATGAAACGATGACGCGGGCGTTCGCGGCCTTCGACATCTTCACCGGGTTTGAAATCGGCGATCTGTTCACACGCAGTGAACATGAATTGCTGCTGGGTCTTGATCTCCCGCGCCAGCTCCGGCACCTGCTCGATCAGTTTGCCGAGGTCCCCCGGCAACGGATGCTGGGCCAGCAGTTTGGTGAGGTTCTTGGCGGTGGTTTCCAGCCAGTCGGCGGTGGAGCGCAGGCGCGTGTAATGGGCGAAGTGGCCGATGGCCTTGTCCGGCAGGTGATGGCCTTCGTCGAACACATAAATGGTGTCGCGCGGATCGGGCAACACTGCCCCGCCGCCCAGCGCCAGGTCGGCCAGCACCATGTCGTGGTTGGTGACGATCACGTCGACCTTGCCCATGCCTTCGCGGGCCTTGTAGAAGGCGCACTGGCCGAAGTTCGGGCAATGACGATTGGTGCACTGGCTGTGATCGGTGGTCAGGCGCGCCCAGTCGGCGTCTTCCAGCGCGTTGGGCCAACTGTCGCGGTCGCCGTCCCATTTATTGCCGGCGAGCTTCTCGATCATGCTGGTGAACAGTTTCTGACTGGCCTCGTCGACCTCGATCTTGAAGCCTTCTTCTTCGAACAGCTGGGCCGTGGCGGTTTGCGCGTGGCCTTCCTGCAGCAGCATATCGAGCTTGGACAGGCACATGTAGCGGCCACGGCCCTTGGCCAGGGCGAAGCTGAAGTTCAGCCCGCTGTTGCGCATCAGGTCGGGCAAGTCCTTGTAGACGATCTGCTCCTGCAGGGCGACGGTGGCGGTGGCGATCACCAGGCGCTTGCCGGCGAGTTTCGCCGTCGGGATCGCCGCCAGGCTGTAGGCCACAGTCTTGCCGGTACCGGTGCCGGCTTCCACCGCGACAATCGCGGGGTCGCCACTGCGCCGGCCTTCGTCGTCGGTGTCGATATCCCCGAGGACTTTGGCGACTTCAGCGATCATCAGGCGCTGGCCGTAACGCGGCTTGAGGCTCTTGGCCTCTAGAAAACGCGAGTAGGCGCCCTGGATCGTGGTTTTGAGTTCAGTGCTGATCATTGAGTGTCGGGCGCAAAAACGCTGGATAAATTTTCAGTGGTTCGGTTCGGCGGCTATCATACCCCGCTAATCAGTCCCGCGCAGAACGGAGTACCCCAATGACACCTTTTAGCCTCGTTTACCCCCTGCATGTCCTCGCCGCCCTGGTGTGGGTCGGCGGCATGTTTTTCGCCTGGATGGTGCTGCGCCCCGCGGCTGTGAAGGCTCTGGACGGTCCCGGACGGCTGACCCTGTGGGTGGAAGTGTTTCAAGGTTTTTTCCGCTGGGTGTGGGGTGCGGTGATTCTGCTGCCGGTGACCGGGGTCGGCATGTTGCATCTGCAGCACATCGGCTTCGAGACTGCGCCGAAGTACGTGCAGGTGATGATGGGGTTGTACGTGGTGATGACCGCGCTGTTCATCCGGGTTCAGGGGCTGATGCTGCCGGAATTGCGCACGGCGGTTGAAGCGAAGGACTGGCCGGCGGGTGCGGCGGTGCTGGGGCGGATTCGCAAAGTGGTGGGGTTCAATCTGTTGGTCGGGGTATTGCTGGTAGCGATTGCCGCGGCGCGGCCGTCGTTCTGAAGTCATGCTGATCGTTCCCACTCAGTGGGAACGATCAGACAGGGAATGGCTTACAGGCGCTGAACCGTAACCGAACCCGCCGCACCTGCCGGCCCCGGCTGACCGTCAGCCCCCGGCTTGCCGCTCTTGCCGCCATCGGCGCGATACACCAGGCAGCCCTTGGACTTGCCACCGGCGCCCGGTTTGCCACCCGGCCCTGCCGCCCCGCCGGCACCACCGGCCACATCGACCTTGATCAGCTCCGCCGGAAACTCCCGTGGCACTTCCAGCCGCACCAGCGCGCCCGGCGCACCAGGCTGGCCGTTGCTGCCATCACTGCCGTCGAAGCCGTGCCCGGCCTGGCCCCAGGTGCAGCCCGGTTCCTGACCGTTGGCCCCGTCGAGGCCGACGAAACCCGGCGCACCGGTGCCGCCACGGGCATCGACGATCAGCCGTGGAGCCTCCAGCGTCTTGAATTGCAGGTTCAGGTTACGCCCGGCGCGAGCCGCTTTTTCATAAGTGCCCGGCGCGCCGTGGGCCGTGATGCGGCTCCCGTCGGCAAACCGGGCGCGGATGACTTTCATGTCCAGCGCCTGTTCGCCCGGCACGATGGCAATGCGCGCCTCGTGGCCCAACTGCAATTCGCCGACGCTCAGCTCGGTCACGTTCGAGGGCACCAGCAAAGTGCCGTAATCGGCGACCACCAGTTTTTCCAGCTGCAACGTGCTGGCCGTGTTGGGCAGACGCATCAGGGAGTTGGCTTCGACACTGACCACCTGGGCGCAGGCCAGGGGACTGATGAATGCAGCGAGCAGGCAGAGTTTACGCATGGGAAGCCTCCGGAGCGGCCGGGGCCGGGATGGTTTGCAGGTGGAAAACGCCGAACAGCAGGACACGGCCACGATCACGCCATGGGTGCGGCCGCCCCTTGAGGCTGGTGTTGCACAACAGCACTTCAAGAAGATGGATGGCCAGCAGCAGGATGCCAGCCAGATTGACCAGCAGATGCAACGGATGAACAAACGGCACCAGCTGATTGGCCAGTACCACGCAGCAGAACACCAGGGTCAACAATCGCCCCAGCCCACAGAACACCTTCATACGCTCCCCCGTGTTGCGAATTATTCTTTGGGCGCACAGTAACGGCTTCCGTACGGGATAAGCCAGAGGGGCAAATAAAAAAGTTCCGGGCACTCGTCGGATGGCTGCCGGTTCGACGATGATCGTCGACCGACAGCTCTAGCCTGCGGACTACAGAAGATTCCTAGCGATTGATGTGCAGTTCCACGCGACGATTTTGCGCGCGCCCTTCTTCGGTCTCGTTGTCGGCGACCGGTTCACGCTCGCCACGCCCTTCACTGGTGAGTTTTTCCGGCGCCAGCCCCTGGCTCAGCAGATAGGCCGCCACACTGCTCGCGCGACGTTCCGACAAAGCCTGGTTGTAGGCATCGGTGCCCTTGCTGTCGGTGTGGCCGATCACCTTGATGCTCACCACGTCGGCATTGCGCAACTTGTCCATCAGCGCATCGAGCTGGCTCTTCGCGGCCGGGGTCAGGTCGGACTTGTCGAACGCGAACAGCACGTTGCCGGCATCGCTCAGGGTGATGACTTCGGATTGCGGGGCCGGCTCGGCCGGTTTCTCGGTGACCGGGTATTGCGGCAGCGGACAGCCGCGATGATCGACCGGTGTGTTCGGTGGAGTGTCAGGGCAACGGTCGCGGCGGTCGAACACGCCATCGCCGTCTTCGTCGCCATCCTGGGCATAACAGATCAGCCCGCCGGTGAGGATCCCCAGTGCCGCACCGCCTGCGGCCCAGCCACCGTTTTCAATGGCGCCGAGACCGCCGCCGACCAGTCCGCCAATGACGCTGCAGATCGGCCAGGTACGTTGATTGAGGGGGGCAGTGCCATCGCTGTGGGTAGCGCAGCCGGTTAACAGGCTGCCTGCCAGCAGCACCGGTAAGACGGACCGTGAGAGAACACTCATATGAAAGCTCCTGTGTCACCGGCCCATACCGGTTACACAGGAGTAAAGACCTGCATCCGCGACTGCACAAGCCGCGGATGCGAGGGCATCAACGCTCGATTTTGATTTCCGTGCGACGGTTCAGCGCGCGGCCATCGGCGGTTTTGTTGTCCGCCACTGGCTGGCTTTCACCGGCACCGGTCACCGAAACGAAGCTTGAACGTGGCACACCATCATGGATCAGATATTCCACCACCGAGTGCGCCCGACGATCCGACAGTTTCTTGTTGTAGGCATCACTGCCCACGCTGTCGGTATGACCGGTCACGGTCAGCCGCGCCGTGCTCGATTCCTGTTTCAGGCGCGTGGCGACCTTGTCGAGCACCAGCTTGTCGGAAGGCGTCAGGGTGGCCTTGTCGAACTGGAAGTGCACATCGCGGATGACGATGGTTTCTTCCTTGACCACTACAGCTTCTTCAACCACGGGTGCAGGGGCCGGGAATGGGCAGCCGTCTGCGTCGACCTTGGTGCCGCGAGGCGTGTGCGGGCACTTGTCGCGACTGTCCGGCACACCGTCGCCGTCTTCATCGCCGTCACCGTGCACCCAGCAATAGGCTGCCGCCGTACCGCCAACGAGTAATGCGCCATAGCCTGCCCATGCAGAGCTTTCCGTCGCGCCAAGACCCGCACCGACGACACCGCCGACTGCCGCACAGGTCGGCCAGTCGGTTTTCTGCAAACCTGCGCAACCAGTCAACACACTGGTTAGCAGAACCAAGGGTAATGCTGTCCGAACTATGCTCATCTAGTTTTCTCCTGAGGGATCGGCTTAGAACCGATTCAGGGAGTAAAGACCGGAGTTTTAATCTCCGCCAGCAATAGGCCACTGCTGTTTGCGAGCGTGTTCACAGGACTTCGAGGCATTTGCCGCAAACCCGCAGAACAGAGATCTAGGCCTCGACGCTCGGGCAGGCTAGTCTTGGCGATCTGATTGAGGAGCTTCGATGAACGTCGCGATTTCTTCCCGCACGCCACAGCAGGCACTGGCCGCTCTGCTCGACCGCTACGCCCCGGCACGTCTGCTGCTGATCGGCGCCAGCGAATTTCCGGCGCTGGCCGCTTTCAAGGACGCACATCCGGACACTTGCGTTGCTCACGCCGCGCCCGGCGCCTTGCCCGCAGACCTCGCTGCACAGCGCTTCGACCTGGCGCTGGTGGTCGATTGCCTGGAGCATTTGCCCAAGCGCGATGGCCTGAATCTGCTCGGCGGGATTCGCAACCTTAACGCCAGCCGCATCGCCGTGCTGGCCGACCTGCCGGCCAGTGGCTGGCAGGAAACCGATTTCTATTCTCTGGCTCTGCAGGCCAGCGAACGCTTCGCCCGGGATGAGCAGGTGCTGACCCTGTTCACCTATGATCTGCTTGACTACAAACAAGTCCCCGACTGGCTCAATTCGCGGTTCTGGGCCAATCCGGAAAACTTCGGGAAATACTGGTGGTAATGCAATGAGTACAGCCATTTGCCCCTGCGGCAGCGGCAACCTGCTGGATGCCTGCTGCGGCCATTATCACGCCGGCCATCCGGCACCGTGCGCCGAAGCCCTGATGCGTTCGCGCTACAGCGCCTACGTGCTGGGCCTGATCGATTATCTGGTGGCGACCACCCTGCCCGCCCAGCAGGCCGGGCTGGATCGGCAGTCGATCAGCAACTGGAGTGCATCGAGCACCTGGCTTGGCCTCAACGTGGAAAGTTCGGAAGTCTTCGGCGGCCAGCCGGAACACGCCTTCGTCACCTTCACTGCGCGCTGGCATGACAGTCAGGGTGAGCACAGTCACCGCGAGCGCTCCTCGTTCGTACAGAACGGCGGGCGCTGGTACTTCATCGACCCGACCGTGCAGCTCAAGCTCGGGCGCAACGACAGCTGCCCTTGCGCCAGCGGGCAGAAGTTCAAGAAGTGTTGCGCGGGCTATTTCGGCGCGTGAGGTGAGTGACGACTAGACTGGGCGCAAAAGGGAGTTCTGCGATGGTCGGTCAATGGCACACATTCAAAGCCTTCACGCTGCTGCTGTTTCTCGGGCTCGGCGGCTGTGCCTCATGGTTCGCCGACGACACCCTCGACCCCGCCGTGCACCTGGTAAAAGTCGAAGTGGTGCGCGCCAAGTTGCTCGAACAGAAATTCATCCTGCACTTTCGCATCGACAACCCCAACGACAGCGAGCTGACCGTGCGCGGCCTGGAATACCGCGTACATCTGGCGGACATGCTGCTGGCCGAGGGCGAGCATGAGCACTGGATCACCGTCGGTGCCAAAAGCAGTGCTTTCTATAAGGTGCCGATCCGCACCAACCTGTGGCCGAAGGTCAAGGACGTGGTGAAAATGCTGAAGAATCCGCACCAGCAGGTTCCCTACCGGCTGCAAGGCGAGATGGAAACCGGTTTATTCATCGCCCACTACGTGCACCTGGAGCGCAATGGCGTGATAATCCCCGCCGATTTGATTACGGAGTGACCCCGATGACCCAGCAACCTCATGTCCATGGCCCTGACTGCAACCACGACCATGACCATCACCATGATCACGACCATGGCCATGTCCACGGCCCGAACTGCGGCCACGCCCACCAGGAACCGGTGCGCAACGCCCTGAAAGACGTCGGCCGCAACGACCCTTGCCCGTGCGGCAACGGCAAGAAATTCAAGAAGTGCCACGGCGCTTGATGTTTCGGGCGGACTTTCGTTTCGCCCGATAGATCGCTATCGCGGGCCAGCTCGCGATAGCACCCTCCTCCGCAGCTTTCAGCCTGCTGCCAGAATCTGCTCAACCCCGACCACCGTCGCATACTCCCCATGCAGATTCCCCAGCGACATGGCATGCACCTCTTCAGCCGTACGCAACGTACCGAAATAATCGGCCTTGTCGAAGGTAAAGCACGCATCCTCCGCCACCCACGTCTCGAACCCCAGGTTGCCCGCCGTGCGCGCCGTGGACTCCACCGAATTGTTCGTTGCCACGCCGACAATGACCAATTGCCCGACCCCCGCCTCACGCAATTTCACTTCAAGCCCCGTCGCACAAAATGCGTCCGGCACCTGTTTCTGGATCAGCCATTCGCCGTCCTGCGGCAAAAACCTTTCCTGAAACGCCACACCTGACTGCTCGGGCCAGAACACCGAATCCGGTGAGCGCGACAGATGTTGTACGTGAATCACCGGCCGCCCGCTGCGCCGCCAAAAAGTCAGCAGTTCGAGGATCCGTTCTTCGGCCAACGGATTATTCCGTCGCCCCAGACGCGGCTCCAGAATGCCCTTTTGCTGGTCGACGATGATCAGTGCAGCGTTGGCCTGAAGCTCCATGGCGATTTTTCTCACGCGCGGTCATTGAATTTCCCGTACTTGAGCATCACCTCCTGTCACTAAGCAAGCTATCGAACGCACACAGGACAACCTGAAGCCGGCGTTTGCTGTCCGTACCTTTCCTGACTTGGAGCTTTCCATGATCGACCTGTATTACTGGACCACGCCCAACGGCCACAAGATTTCCCTGTTCCTCGAAGAGGCCGGCCTGCGCTACAACGTGCACCCGATCAACATCAGCCAGGGCGAGCAGTTCCAGCCGCACTTCCTGAAGATCGCGCCGAACAATCGCATTCCGGCCATCGTCGATCATGAGCCGGCCGATGGCGGCGAGCCGTTGTCGCTGTTCGAGTCCGGGGCGATTCTGTTGTACCTCGCGGAAAAGACCGGGAAGTTCCTGCCCAAGGATCTGCGTGGCCGTCAGGTGGCGCTGCAATGGCTGTTCTGGCAGATGGGCGGGCTCGGGCCGATGGCCGGGCAGAACCATCATTTCAGCCAGTTCGCCCCGGAAAAAATCCCCTACGCGATCAAGCGCTATATCGAGGAAACCGCACGTTTGTACGGCGTTCTGGACAAGCAGCTGGCCAACCATGAGTTCGTCGCCGGCAGCGAATACAGCATCGCCGACATGGCGATCTACCCGTGGATCGTCTCGCACAAATGGCAGAGCCAGAACCTCGAAGACTTCCCGAATGTGCTGCGCTGGTTCAACCACATCAAGGATCGCCCGGCGACCGTGAAGGCCTACGCGCTGGTGCAGAAGATCAATCCGCCGAAAGCTTGAGTCACTTGGCCCGATCGTTCCCGTGCGCGGGAACGATCAACGGGAAGAAATAACCGCTTGCCCCGCTTGCGCGGCCCCCTCCTGCTCACTAACGTAGCGGCTTTATTGCGCCCCCAGCCTCTACACCCCCGCAGGAGCTTTGCCATGGCCTCGCCAGCCCTTTCACATTTTCTTCCCCGGTTCGGCGTTGCCGCAGCAGTGACCGGTGTCTTGAGCCTCTCCGGTTGCCAGACCTGGAACGCTCAGGACTCCCTCCCGCCGACCTCCGGTGTACAGCCGCTCAAGGGCCTGGCGCAGAACGTTTCGGTACGCCGTAATGCCATGGGCATGCCGCTGATCGAAAGCAACAGCTTCCACGACGCCTTGTTCGCCCTCGGTTATGTGCACGCCAGCGACCGCATCAATCAGATGGTCACCCTGCGCCTGCTGGCCCAGGGCCGTCTGGCGGAAATGTCCGGCGCGTCGATGCTCGACGCCGACCGCTACATGCGCGCCGTCAATCTGAAGAAAAGCGCCGGCGAGCTGTACAAGGCCTCGTCGCCACGGCTCAAGCGCTTCTTCGAAGTCTATGCGCGGGGCGTCAACGCCTACCTGTTCCGCTACGCCGACAAGTTGCCGGGGGATCTGGCCTCCAGCGGCTACAAGCCTGAATACTGGAAGCCGGAAGATTCGGCGCTGATTTTCTGCCTGCTGAATTTCAGCCAGTCGGCCAACCTGCCGGAAGAAATCGCTTCGCTGGTACTGGCGCAGACCGTCACCACCGACAAACTCGCCTGGCTGACCCCGTCCGCCCCCGACGAAAACCTGCCGGTGGCCGAAGCCGACAAGCTGCAAGGCATCAAGCTCAACGGGCAGATTCCCGGCTTGAGCGAACTGAGCAACGCCAGCGAACAACTGGCAGCGATGAACCTGCTCGGCGCCAGCACTTCGAACAACTGGGCGATTGCCCCGCAACGCAGCCGCAGCGGCAAGAGCCTGCTGGCCAGCGACAGCCATGGCCCGCTGGCCGCGCCGTCGCTGTGGAGTTTCGTGCAGATTCACGCGCCGAAATACCAGGCCGCCGGGGTGACCGTGGCCGGTCTGCCGATGGTCCTCGGTGGTTTCAACGGCAAAGTGGCGTGGAGCGCGACTAGCGTCTTCGGCGACAACCAGGACCTGTTCCTGGAAAAAATCCGACGCCAGGGCAGCAGCCTGACCTATGAGGTCAACGGCAAATGGCAACCACTGGGCGTGCGCAACGAAACCTATTTCGTCAAAGGCCAGCGGCCGATTCGTGAAGCGGTGTACGAAACCCGCCACGGCGCGCTGCTCAACAGTGCTCAGGCTGGCGCCCAGGGCGTAGGTTTCGGCCTGGCCTTGCAGACGCCGAGCTTCACCGACGACAAATCCCTCGATGCGTTTTTCGATCTGAGCCGCGCGCAAACCGCTGAACGCGCTTCGGACGCCAGCCGGGAAATCCGTGCCATCGCGCTGAACCTGGTGTTTGCCGACGCCAGTAACATCGGCTGGCAGGTCACCGGACGTTTCCCGAACCGCCGCGAAGGCGAAGGCCTGCTGCCGTCGCCGGGCTGGGACGGTCGCTACGACTGGGACGGTTACGCCGACCCGATGCTGCACCCGTACGATCAGGATCCGGCGCAAGGCTGGCTCGGCACCGCCAACCAGCGCGTCATCCCTCACGGTTACGGTATGCAGTTGTCCAATTCCTGGGCCGCGCCGGAGCGTGGCGAGCGCCTGGCGGAACTGGCCGGCAGCGGTAAACAGGACGGCCGCAGCATGATCGCCATGCAGTACGACCAGACCACCACCTTCGCCGCCAAGCTGAAGAAGATGTTCGAAGCCCCGGGCATGGCGCAGCCGCTGAAACAGGCGATCGAGGCCCTGCCGGAAGCCGACCGCAGCAAGGCCCGCGAGGCCTACACCCGCTTGATGGCGTTCGACGGCAAACTCAGTCCGACCTCCGCTGACGCGGCGATCTACGAGTTGTTCCTGCAGGAAAGCATGAAGCAGATCTTCCTCGACGAACTCGGCCCGCAAAGCAGCCCGGCGTGGAAAGCGTTTATCACCAACGGTGACTTGTCCTACTCGGCGCAGGCCGATCACTTGCTGGGCCGCGAGGACAGCCCGTTCTGGGACGACGCCCGCACGCCGCAGAAAGAAGACAAACCGACCATCCTCGCCCGCAGCCTGGCAGCGGCGATCAGCGCCGGCGACAGTCAACTGGGTGGCGATCACAAAGCCTGGCAGTGGGGCAAACTGCACCGCTACGAATGGAAAAATGCCAACGGCCAGACCGTTCGCGGTCCAGTCGCAGCAGGCGGTGACCACACCACCCTGAACACCGCGGCATTTGCCTGGGGCCAGGACTTCAACACCACCCGGGCGCCGTCGATGCGTTTCATCGTCGACTTCAGCCAGAGCGAACCGCTGATGGGCCAGAACGGCACGGGGCAATCGGGTAACCCGGCCAGCCCGAACTACCTCAACGGCATCGATCCCTGGCTCAAGGGCCAGTACATCGGCTTGCCGATGCAGCCGCAGAACTTTGAGCGGGTGTATGGGAAGACGCGGTTGACGCTGACTCCCGGGAAATAGGATTAAAGATCAAGAGCCCCTCACCCTAACCCTCTCCCGGAGGGAGAGGGGACCGATTGGGGGATATTTGAGAAGTACACCGACGTGAAAGATCTCAGCGAATCCATAGTCGATTAGATCTTACAGGTCGATGTACCTTCGCCAGACACCTCGGTCGGCCCCCTCTCCCCCCGGGAGAGGGCTGGGGTGAGGGCTGGATCTCCCCGCCAACAAATTTCTTCCGTCCTACTCCCGCAAAATCAATCGAACTTCTGACTTCGCGCAAACCTCATAGCTAACAAGTCCCTCCATTCCGGTAACGCCATGGACCTTGTTATCGCCCGCCCCGAAGGCCTGTACTGCCCCGCCGGGGACTTCTACATCGATCCTTGGCGCCCTGTCGAGCGCGCGGTGATCACCCACGCCCACGGCGATCACGCCCGCACCGGCAACGCACACTATCTGGCGGCCAGCGCCGGCGAAGGCATTCTGCGTGCGCGTCTGGGTCAGGACATCAACCTGCAATCACTTGAGTACGGCCGGCGCCTGACCCACCACGGTGTCACCTTGAGTTTTCACCCTGCCGGACACGTTCTGGGCTCGGCTCAGGTGCGGCTGGAATACGGCGGTGAGGTCTGGGTCGCCTCCGGCGACTACAAGATTGAACCCGACGGCACCTGCGCGCCGTTCGAACCGGTGCGCTGCCACACCTTCATCACCGAATCGACCTTCGGCCTGCCGATCTACCGCTGGCAGCCGCAGGCGCAGGTGTTTGGCGAGATCAATCAGTGGTGGCAGGCCAATATCGAGGCCGGCAAAACCAGCGTGCTGTTCTGCTATTCCTTCGGCAAGGCCCAGCGCATCCTCCACGGCATCGACGAAACCCTCGGCCCGATCCTCAGCCACGGCGCGGTGGAACCGCTGAACCGGGTCTATCGCGAGGCCGGCGTGTATCTACCACCGACGATCTACGCCGGCGACGTGAAGAAAAACGATCCGCTGATGCGTCAGGCGCTGGTCATCGCCCCGCCTTCGGCCGGTGGCAGCAGCTGGATGCGGCGTTTCGGCGACTACAGCGACAGCTTCGCCAGCGGCTGGATGCGCTTGCGCGGCACCCGTCGGCGGCGCGGCGTGGATCGCGGTTTCGTGCTCTCCGATCACGCCGACTGGCCCGGCCTGTTGTGGGCCATCGAGCAGACCGGCGCCGAACGGGTGATGGTTACCCACGGCTCGATCGGTGTACTGGTCCGCCACCTGCGCGAACAAGGCCTGGATGCCCAAGGCTTCAACACCGAATACGGCGATGATGAACAGGACAACCTCGCCGCCGAGCCCGTCGTCGCCGAGGTGCAACCATGAAGGACTTCGCCGGGTTGTACGCCGAACTCGACGCCACCACCTCCAGCAACGCCAAACTTGCAGCCATGCAGGCCTACTTCGCCCAGGCGGAACCGCAAGATGCGGCGTGGGCGGTGTACTTTCTGTCCGGTGGACGACCACGACAACTGGTGCCGGTACGGATCCTGCGCGAACTCGCCGTCGAAGTGTCCGGACTCACACCATGGCTGTTCGAGGAAAGCTATCAAGCGGTCGGTGATCTGGCGGAAACCATTTCGCTGGTGCTCCCGGAAAACCCGCACACCTCCGAAGCCGGCCTCGCCGAATGGATCGAGCACAAACTGCTGCCGCTGCGCGGTGAAACCCCGGAATACCTTGCTCGTCAGCTGCCTGCGCTGTGGGCGCAACTGGATCGTCCGAGCCTGATGCTGTGCATCAAGCTGATCACCGGCAGTTTCCGCGTCGGTGTCTCCAAACTGCTGGTGACCCGGGCCCTGGCCTCCATGGCCGAGCTGGACAGCAAACGCGTGGCGCAACGGCTGGTGGGTTACACCGACTTGTCCAACCGGCCGGACGCCGCCAGTTACCTGAAACTGATAGCCCCCGAGTCCAGTGACGAACACGCCCAGCGTGGCGGCCAGCCGTATCCGTTCTTTCTCGCCCACGGCCTGTCGCAACCGGTCGAGCAGTTCGAAGACTTGCTCGGCCCGGCCAGCAACTGGCAGGTGGAGTGGAAGTGGGACGGCATCCGCGCGCAGGTGGTCAAGCGTGACGGGCGGCTATGGATCTGGTCCCGGGGCGAGGAACTGGTGACCGAACGCTTTCCCGAACTCGACTCGCTGGTTGAGGGCTTGCCTGACGGCACGGTGATCGACGGCGAAATCGTGGTCTGGAAAAACACCCGGCCTGACGCCGAAGCCTTTGATCCGGATTCGACGGCGCCACCGGCGGTGCAACCTTTCGCCCTGCTCCAGCAACGGATCGGTCGCAAGACCCTGGACAGGAAGATCCTTGAAGACGTACCGGTGGTGGTCCTCGCCTATGACCTGCTGGAATGGCAGGGCGAAGACTGGCGCAACCAGCCGCAGATCAAACGGCGCGAACAACTGGAACAGGTCATCTCCCGGTGCAACAACCCGGTGCTGTTGCCCTCCCCGGTGCTGACCGGCAGCGACTGGTTCGACCTCGCCCGTCAGCGCGAAGCCTCCCGGCGACTTGGGGTCGAAGGCATGATGCTCAAGGCCCGCGACGCGATGTACGGCGTCGGCCGCACCAAGGACATGGGCGTGTGGTGGAAATGGAAGGTCGATCCGTTCAGTGTCGACGCCGTGCTGATTTACGCCCAGCGCGGCCATGGCCGGCGCGCCAGTCTATACAGCGATTACACCTTCGCGGTGTGGGACGGGCCGCCCGGTTCCAGCGCCCGCGCCCTCGTGCCATTTGCCAAGGCCTATTCCGGCCTGACCGACGAGGAAATGCGCGAGGTGGACAGCATCGTGCGCAAGACCACAGTGGAAAAATTTGGCCCGGTCAGCAGCGTGACACCGAGCCTGGTGTTCGAACTGGGTTTCGAAGGCATCGCCCTGTCGCGCCGGCACAAGAGCGGCATCGCCGTGCGCTTCCCGCGCATGCTGCGCTGGCGCCAGGACAAGACCGTGGAAGAAGCCGACAACCTGGCGACGTTGCAGAATCTGCTGGTCTGATCCCTGCCCCGGAAAAGCCCTTCCTGCGCTGAAAGAGTGCACCAGATTTTCCGTGCCCGTTTTCGGGCATTCCTCCCGCTGCACCCTCCCTTCCTGCACCTTTTAAAACACTTGTTCGGGACTCTGGTTCGGAAATTGCTACTTTCTATAAGTCGTAAGCGTTCCAGTAACAATAATTCTGCGCCACAAGCGCTCATATTGGTTCTTAGGGATTGAATAATGAAAAAAGCATTGCTGACCCTTTCTGCACTGGCGTTGTGCATGGCCGCCGGCTCCGCGCTGGCCAAGGAATACAAAGAGCTGCGTTTTGGCGTCGATCCTTCCTACGCACCGTTCGAGTCGAAAGCGGCCGACGGCAGCCTGGTGGGCTTTGACATCGATCTGGGCAACGCGATCTGCGCCGAGCTGAAGGTCAAGTGCAAGTGGGTCGAAAGCGACTTCGACGGCATGATTCCGGGCCTCAACGCCAATAAATTCGACGGTGTGATCTCGTCGATGACGGTAACACCGGCCCGTGAAAAGGCCATCGACTTCTCCAGCGAGCTGTTCTCCGGCCCAACGGCCTACGTATTCAAGAAGGGTTCCGGCCTGACCGATGACGTTGCTTCGCTGAAGGGCAAATCCGTCGGTTACGAGCAAGGCACCATCCAGGAAGCCTACGCCAAGGCCGTGCTGGAGAAGGCCGGGGTGAAAATCCAGGCCTACGCCAACCAGGACCAGGTCTACGCCGACCTGAAAAACGGCCGCCTCGACGCCTCGATCCAGGACATGCTGCAAGCCGAACTGGGCTTTTTGAAGTCGCCGGACGGTGCCGCGTACGAAGTCAGCAAGCCGGTTGACAGCGAATTGCTGCCAGCCAAAACCGCTGTCGGTATTAAGAAAGGTAACAAAGAGCTGAAGGCGCTTTTAGATAAAGGTATCAAAGCGTTACACGACGATGGCAAATACGCCGAGATTCAAAAGAAACACTTTGGCGATCTGAATCTGTACAGCGGCAAATAATGCACCGGCGCCCATCCTTCGATGGGCGCCTTTTTCATCCGCTCAGGTTGCTGATTTATGTTCGAAAACCTCTTACAAAATCTGGGGCTCTCCGCCTTCAGCCTCAAGGGCTTCGGTCCGTTGCTGTTGGAAGGCACCTGGATGACCATCAAATTGTCGGCGTTGTCGCTGCTGGTGGCCGTATTGCTCGGCCTGCTGGGCGCCAGTGCCAAACTGTCCAAATCAAAACTGCTGCGCCTGCCCGCCCAGCTCTACACCACGCTGATTCGCGGGGTGCCGGACCTGGTGCTGATGCTGTTGATCTTCTACAGCCTGCAAACCTGGCTGACCGCGCTGACCGACGTCATGGAGTGGGATTACATTGAAATCGACTCCTTCACCGCCGGCGTGATCACTCTGGGCTTCATTTATGGCGCGTATTTCACCGAAACCTTCCGCGGCGCGATCCTCGCGGTGCCAAGGGGTCAGGTTGAAGCCGCCACGGCCTACGGCCTCAAACGCGGCCAGCGCTTTCGCTTCGTGGTGTTTCCGCAAATGATGCGCTTCGCCCTGCCGGGCATCGGCAACAACTGGATGGTGATGCTCAAGGCCACCGCGCTGGTGTCGATCATCGGCCTGGCGGATCTGGTCAAGGCCGCCCAGGACGCCGGCAAAAGCTCCTATCAACTGTTCTACTTCCTGGTACTCGCCGCCTTGATCTATCTGCTGATCACCAGTGCCTCGAACGTCATCCTGCGCTGGCTCGAACGTCGCTACGCCGCCGGTGCCCGGGAGGCCGTACGATGATCGAACTCCTGCAGGAATACTGGAAACCCTTCCTTTATACCGACGGCAACAACATCACCGGGCTGGCCATGACCCTGTGGTTGCTCAGTGCCTCGATCTTCATCGGTTTCATCGTGTCGATCCCGCTGTCGATTGCCCGGGTTTCCCCGCACTTCTACATTCGCTGGCCGGTGCAGTTCTACACCTACCTGTTCCGGGGCACGCCGCTCTATATCCAGCTGCTGATCTGCTACACCGGGATCTACAGCCTGGCCGCCGTGCGCGCCCAGCCGATGCTCGATGCATTCTTTCGCGATGCGATGAACTGCACGATCCTCGCCTTTGCCCTCAACACCTGCGCCTACACCACGGAGATCTTCGCCGGGGCGATCCGCAGCATGAACCACGGCGAAGTCGAAGCGGCCAAGGCCTACGGCCTGACCGGCTGGAAGCTGTATGCCTACGTGATCATGCCGTCGGCGCTGCGTCGTTCGCTGCCGTATTACAGCAACGAAGTGATCCTGATGCTGCACTCGACCACCGTGGCCTTCACCGCGACCATCCCCGACATCCTGAAAGTCGCGCGGGACGCCAACTCGGCGACCTACCTGACCTTCCAGTCGTTCGGCATTGCCGCGCTGATCTACCTGACCATCACCTTTGCGCTGGTCGGCCTGTTCCGTCTTGCCGAACGCCGATGGCTGGCCTTCCTCGGGCCGACTCACTAGGACCTCTCTGCAATGCGCCACCAGATACATGACCTGCTGGCCCCGCTGCCGGGGACCGCACGACAGATCCACAGCTTTCACTTCGGCCCGGAAAAGGCCAAAGGCAAAATCTATATCCAGTCCTCGCTGCATGCCGACGAACTGCCCGGCATGCTGGTGGCCTGGCACCTCAAGCAGCGCCTGGCGGAGCTGGAAGCCGCCGGGCGCCTGATCAGCGAAATCGTGCTGGTGCCGGTGGCCAACCCGGTCGGCCTCGAACAAGTGCTGATGGACGTGCCGCTGGGCCGCTACGAGCTGGAGAGCGGGCAGAATTTCAACCGCTGGTTCGTCGACCTCAGCGAAGAGATCGGCAACGAAATCGAATCGCAACTGTGCGACGACCCGCAGCGCAACCTCGAACTGATTCGCACCAGCCTGCGCAGCGCCCTCGCCCGCCATACCGCCACGACTCAGCTGCAATCCCAGCGCCTGACCCTGCAACGGCTGGCCTGCGATGCGGACATGGTGCTGGACCTGCACTGCGATTTCGAATCCGTGGTCCATCTCTACACCACGCCCGAGGCCTGGCCCCAGGTCGAGCCGCTGGCGCGCTACATCGAATCGAAGGCGAGCCTGCTGGCCACCGACTCCGGCGGCCAGTCGTTCGACGAATGCTTCACCCTGTTGTGGTGGCAATTGAAGGAGCGCTTCGGCGAGCGCTTCGAGATCCCCCTCGGCAGTTTCTCGGTGACGGTCGAGCTGCGCGGCCAGGGCGACGTCAGCCATCCGTTGGCCAGTCGTGACTGCCAGGCGCTGCTCGATTACCTGACTCACTTCGGCGCCATCGCAGGCGCCTCGAAACCGCTGCCGGAGTTGCCATTCCCGGCCACTCCGCTGGCAGGCGTCGAACCTGTCACCACGCCGGTCGGCGGCCTGCTGGTGTACACCGCCACGCCCGGGCAGCATCTGGAAGCCGGGCAGCAAATCGCCGAAATCATCGACCCGATCAACGATCGGGTCACGCCAGTCCATTGCACCGCTTCCGGTCTGCTCTATGCCCGCTCGCTGCGGCGCATGGCCACGGCCGGCATGGTGATCGCCCACGTCGCGGGCGCCGAAGCCTATCGCAGCGGCTACTTACTTTCGCCTTGAGGATGCCTGTCCCATGTACAAACTGACCGTAGAAGGCCTGCACAAAAGCTATGGCGACCATCAGGTGCTCAAAGGCGTTTCGCTCAAAGCCAAAACCGGTGACGTGATCAGCCTGATCGGCGCCAGCGGCTCGGGCAAAAGCACCTTTTTGCGCTGCATCAACTTCCTCGAACAACCCAACGACGGCGCGATGAGCCTCGACGGCCAGGCGATCCGCATGGTCACCGACCGCCACGGCATGCACGTCGCCGACGCCGAGGAACTGCAACGCCTGCGCACCCGCCTCGCCATGGTGTTCCAGCATTTCAACCTGTGGAGCCACATGACCGTGCTGGAAAACATCACCATGGCCCCGCGCCGGGTGCTGGGTTGCAGCAAGGCCGAAGCCGATGATCGCGCCCGGCGTTATCTGGACAAGGTCGGCCTGCCGGCCCGGGTCGCCGATCAGTACCCGGCGTTCCTTTCCGGTGGCCAGCAACAACGGGTGGCCATCGCCCGGGCCCTGGCCATGGAGCCGGAAGTCATGCTGTTCGACGAACCGACTTCGGCACTGGACCCGGAACTGGTCGGCGAAGTGCTCAAGGTGATCCAGGGCCTGGCCGAGGAAGGCCGGACCATGATCATGGTCACCCACGAAATGAGTTTTGCGCGCAAGGTGTCGAGCCAGGTGCTGTTTCTGCACCAAGGGCTGGTGGAAGAAGAAGGCGCGCCGGAAGACGTGCTGGGCAATCCGAAAAGCGAACGCCTGAAGCAATTCCTCAGCGGCAATCTCAAGTAAAACTATTGCCCGGCCGGCGCGGTCACTGAAGGAACACCTTCAGAGCACACGTCGCCGGCATGGGCACTTCCACCGACTTCGCCAGACACTGGTTCAGCGCCCGAGGCTGGAAGCCGTTCGCCTTTCAGAAGCAGGTGTGGGCGGCGGTCAAGCGAGGCGAGTCGGGGCTGCTGCACGCCAGCACCGGTGCAGGTAAAACCTACGCGGTGTGGTTTGCCGCGCTTAATCGATTTGCCCGCTCCAGGCCTGCTGGTGAGACCACCCGCAAACGCCCACCGCCCGCCGAACCGCTGACCGTCCTGTGGATCACGCCGATGCGGGCGCTGGCCACCGACACCGCGCGTGCCCTGCAAACGCCGCTGGACGATCTGCAAATCCCCTGGAGCGTCGGCCTGCGCACCGGTGACACCGGCAGCAGCGAACGCGCCCGGCAGAACCGGCGCTTGCCGACCGCGCTGATCACCACCCCGGAAAGCCTGACCCTGATGCTCGCCCGCGCCGACGCACAAACGGCGCTGTCGACCTTGCGCATGGTCGTGGTCGATGAATGGCACGAATTGCTCGGCAACAAGCGTGGCGTGCAATTGCAACTGGCCCTCGCCCGCCTGCGGCGCTGGCATCCGGGACTGATTGTCTGGGGTGTTTCAGCAACGCTTGGCAATCAATCCCACGCCGAACAGGTGTTGATCCCACAGGGCGGCGGCGTAAGTGTTCAGGGTCAAAGCGATAAAACGCTGCGTGTCGATACCCTGCTCCCACCGCAGATCGAGCGTTTTCCCTGGGCCGGGCATATCGGTCTGAAGATGTTGCCGCAGGTGGTCGCCGAACTGGATGTCTGCGCCAGCAGTCTGGTGTTCACCAATACTCGGGCGCAGTCGGAAATCTGGTATCAGGCCTTGCTGGAAGCACGACCGGACTGGGCCGGGTTGATTGCCTTGCACCACAGTTCGCTGTCCCGCGAGACCCGGGACTGGGTCGAGCAGGCGTTGAAGAATGGCCAGCTCAAAGCGGTGGTCTGCACTTCGAGCCTGGATCTTGGAGTGGACTTCCTACCGGTGGAGCGGGTGCTGCAAATCGGTTCAGCCAAAGGCGTGGCGCGCCTGATGCAGCGTGCCGGACGCTCGGGCCATGCGCCCGGTCGAGCATCGCGGGTCACCCTGGTGCCAACCCACAGTCTGGAACTGATCGAAGCCGCTGCCGCCCGCGATGCGGTGGCGCAGCGACGGATCGAACCGCGACTGTCGCCGCACAAACCGCTGGATGTGCTGGTACAGCATCTGGTCAGCATTGCATTGGGGGGTGGCTTTATTCCTGAGGATTTGTACGAAGAAGTCCGCAGCGCCTGGGCCTATCGCGACCTGACGCTCGCGGACTGGGCTTGGGCGCTGGCTTTCGTACGCCACGGCGGGATGTCGCTGACGGCTTACCCGGATTACCGCCGGGTCGAGCCGGACGAACAGGGCGTGTGGCGGGTGCCGGACGTACGCCTGGCCCGGCGGCACCGGATGAGCATCGGCACCATCGTCAGCGACGCCAGCATTCAGCTGAAATTCTGGAGCAAGGGCGGAGGCGGCAAGCAACTGGGCAGCGTTGAAGAAGGCTTCATGGCCCGCCTGAATCCCGGCGACGGTTTCCTGTTCGCCGGACGCTTGCTGGAACTGGTGCGGGTGGAAAACATGACTGCCTACGTCAAACGCAGCACCGCGAAAAAAGCCGCCGTACCGCGCTGGAATGGCGGACGCATGCCGCTGTCCAGCGAACTGGCCGAAGCGGTGGTCACTCGATTCAGCGCTGCAGCACAAGGCGAGTTTGCCGGCCCGGAAATGCAGGCCTTGCGCCCGCTGCTGGAAACGCAGATGCGCTGGTCGGGCCTGCCGACAGCCAACAATCTGCTGGCCGAAGTACTGAAATCCCGCGAAGGCTGGCACCTTTTCCTTTACCCGTTTGCCGGACGTCAGGTGCATCTGGGGCTGGCCAGCCTGCTGGCGTGGCGGGTCAGCCAGCGCCTGCCTGTGACCTTCTCGATTGCGGTCAATGATTACGGACTGGAATTGCTCAGTGCCACGCCGGTTGACTGGTCTGTGCAACTGGATGGCGCTCTGCTCAGTCCTGAAAGTTTATTGAGAGACGTGCCGGCCAGTCTCAACGCGGGCGAACTGGCGTTGCGCAGGTTTCGGGAAATCGCGCGGATCGCGGGCCTCGTGTTCGCCGGTTACCCCGGCGCGCCAAAAAGCACCCGACAGGTACAGGCCTCCAGCGGACTGTTTTTCGAAGTATTCAAACAATACGACGCCGACAATCTGTTGCTGGCGCAGGCCGGGGAAGAAGTCTTACGGGAAGAGCTGGATATTCGTCGACTGGAACAGACGCTGGAGCGAATCAACCGGATGAAACTGGACATGCACCTGATCAAACGTCCTACACCGCTTGGCTTCCCGCTGCTGGTGGAACGCATGCGCGAAAGCATGAGTTCGGAAAAACTCGCCGACCGCATCCGGCGCATGGTCGGCGATCTGGAGAAAACCGCTGACAAGGGTCAATCCTGATGGGCGCGCCCTACCCTGTGCGTCTGGCGGGTGAAGAACTCTGGCTGTTGCCGGAGAAAGCCCTGTACTGGCCGGCGCAACAGGCCCTGCTGATTGCCGACGTGCATTTCGGCAAGGCGGCCGCCTACCGGCGCCTGGGGCAGCCGGTGCCGCAGGGCACCACGGCGAGCAACATTGCCGTGATCGAGCAGTTGCTGGCGAGGCTGCCGTGTCGGCAACTGATCTTCCTCGGTGATTTTCTGCACGGGCCCGGCTCCCACGCCCCCGGCACCTTGCAGTCACTGGCGCAGTGGCGGGCGCGTCATGCCGATCTGCCGATCACGCTGATTCGCGGCAATCACGATAAACGTGCCGGCGATCCGCCGCAGGCGCTGAATATTCGGGTGGTGCCGGAGCCCTTGCTGCTCGGGCCCTTCGCCTTGCAGCACGAACCCGATCCGCACCCTGAACGCCACGTTCTCGCAGGACATGTACATCCAGTTTATCGATTGAACGGCAAGGGGCGACAGCGTCTGCGGCTGGCGTGTTTCAGGCTGGGAGAACGCATCAGCCTGCTGCCGGCGTTCGGCGCCTTCACCGGCGGTTATCCGGTGGAGAAGGAAGACAGCTGTCGGATCTTTGTCATTGGCGACAACGAAATATGGCCCGTCGGCTGACGTCCTGTTCAGGAATCAGCCGACGGGCCATACATTCAATCACGCGACGGGCGCGGGTGGCGGTTTGTCCGGCAACGTAGGCTCGCCGGGCTCGGTCGGTTCTTCGTTGGGGGTGTCGGGATCAGGCTGGTGAGGAATTCCGCCAGCCAGGGTGACGGGCGGGTGTGCCAGCAACGACCAGGCCAATACGCCAACCTGATTGGGCTCGAGCCTTGCCAGTTCGGCAGTGATTTGCGGATCGATCTTCATGGAGCACTCCTCGGCGAAGGCCCGTCCCGCTGTTCGCGAAACGGGCAGTACACCCCATAGAGTGTCTACCCGCCGAAGAATTCCCGGTAACTGCCGGATGGACGGATCAGGTGCGCGGCAGGGTCACGCCACGCTGGCCCTGATACTTGCCCGCACGGTCCTTGTAGGAAACTTCACATTCCTCGTCGGACTCCAGGAACAGCATCTGCGCCACGCCTTCGTTGGCGTAGATCTTCGCCGGCAGGTTGGTGGTGTTGGAGAACTCCAGAGTTACCTGGCCTTCCCACTCTGGCTCGAGCGGCGTTACGTTGACGATGATGCCGCAACGGGCGTAGGTGCTTTTGCCCAGGCAGATGGTCAGGACATTGCGCGGAATACGGAAGTATTCAACGGTCGTGGCCAGGGCGAAGGAGTTCGGCGGGATGATGCAGACGTCGCTGTGGACATCGACGAAGCTGCCGGCGTCGAAGTTCTTCGGATCGACGATGGCCGAATTGATGTTGGTGAACACCTTGAAATGGTTGGTGCAACGCACATCGTAGCCGTAGCTCGACACACCGTAGGAGATCACCCGGCTGTCGTCGCTGCCGCGTACCTGGCGCTCGACGAACGGCTCGATCATGCCGTGTTCCTGCGCCATGCGGCGAATCCACTTGTCCGATTTGATGCTCATGGCGGGGTGTCCTGAATAGCGAGGTGGAAAAAATCTGTCCGGCATCTTACCGGGCGCGCCGCCGGGTTCAAAGTCCAGGGTGCAAATCTCGCCGAACATGCAGGAAATACGCGGCTTCGCGACGAACCGTCACACCGCCGATCCTTAAAACGGAGAAACCTTCGCAAGAAGCATTGGCACGTTCCGGAAAAAGGGTTAAGGTGGCGCCACTGTGCTGCTTGTGTCACTGAGAATCTCTACACGATATGTTGAATTTCGATCCAACCATCTACAAGAATTTTTCCTGCTCTTTGCACTCAGTCTCGGCCAGGGTTCTTCCTGAGTCGCAGTTATCTTTGTTCAAGGAGTTACACCATGTCTAATCGCCAAACCGGTACCGTTAAGTGGTTCAACGATGAAAAAGGCTTCGGCTTCATCACTCCACAATCCGGTGACGACCTGTTCGTTCACTTCAAAGCTATCCAGTCCGACGGTTTCAAAAGCCTGAAAGAAGGCCAACAGGTTTCTTTCATCGCTACCCGCGGTCAGAAAGGCATGCAAGCTGAAGAAGTACAAGTTATCTAACTTGTAGCTTCCTGGCTAAGAAGCCCCGCCCTTAAAAGCGGGGCTTTTTTGTGTCCGC
>NZ_JALJEA010000037.1:0-316 GCF_023242405.1 Pseudomonas sp. MWU12-3088 | reverse complement strand
CGCCCTGGAAATCGTTGGTCTGCGTGACACCACCACCACCACCTGCACCGGTGTTGAGATGTTCCGCAAGCTGCTGGACGAAGGTCGTGCTGGCGAGAACTGCGGCGTTCTGCTGCGTGGCACCAAGCGTGACGACGTTGAGCGTGGTCAGGTTCTGGTTAAGCCGGGTTCGGTTAAGCCGCACACCAAGTTCACTGCAGAAGTTTACGTTCTGAGCAAGGAAGAAGGCGGTCGTCACACTCCGTTCTTCAAAGGCTATCGTCCACAGTTCTACTTCCGTACTACTGACGTGACTGGTAACTGCGAGCTGCCAGAA
>NZ_JALJEA010000036.1:0-316 GCF_023242405.1 Pseudomonas sp. MWU12-3088 | reverse complement strand
TGCCCTGGAAATCGTTGGTCTGCGTGACACCACCACCACCACCTGCACCGGTGTTGAGATGTTCCGCAAACTGCTGGACGAAGGTCGTGCTGGCGAGAACTGCGGCGTTCTGCTGCGTGGCACCAAGCGTGACGACGTTGAGCGTGGTCAGGTTCTGGTTAAGCCGGGTTCGGTTAAGCCGCACACCAAGTTCACCGCAGAAGTTTACGTTCTGAGCAAGGAAGAAGGCGGTCGTCACACTCCGTTCTTCAAAGGCTATCGTCCACAGTTCTACTTCCGTACTACTGACGTGACTGGTAACTGCGAGCTGCCAGAG
>NZ_JALJEA010000035.1:0-458 GCF_023242405.1 Pseudomonas sp. MWU12-3088 | reverse complement strand
GCGTACATGTCGGTTACCGGCGAAAAACAAGGCCTGATCACTGCCGGCGCCTTCACTGCCGACTCCGTTGGCAACACCTACCAGGAAGGCCACGAAGACCAGGTCATGGTTCAGGCTTTCACCCACGACGTGATCATCCCGCGTGACCCACAGTCCGGTCAGCCAACCGGTCAGCGCGTGCACAAGCCAGTCGTGATCACCAAGGTCTACGACAAGGCTTCGCCTCTGCTGCAAGCTGCTCTGACCTCCGGCGAGCGCATGAGCGAAATCGTTATCCAGTGGTACCGCACTTCGGCTCAAGGTACCCAAGAGCACTACTACACCACCAAACTGGAAGACGCGATCATCGTCGCCATCAACAACAAGATGCACAACTGCCAGGATCCAGGCAACGCGCACTTCACCCACCTGGAAGAAGTGCAGTTCACCTACCGCAAAATCACCTGGACCCACGAAGT
>NZ_JALJEA010000034.1:0-494 GCF_023242405.1 Pseudomonas sp. MWU12-3088 | reverse complement strand
AGGAACGGCGGCAGTTGCGACATGTGCTTGTCCATCATCAGCGAGATGCGACGCTCACTCAGGGAGCCGATTTCGGCGATGGCCAATGCCATGTTGTCAGCGGCCATGGCCACTGGCTCGGCGTGGAAGTTGCCGCCGGAAATCACGTCGCCTTCAGCTGCAAACACCAGTGGATTGTCGGAGACGGCGTTGGCCTCGATCACCAGCACTTCGGCAGCCTGACGGAACTGGGTCAGGCACGCGCCCATGACTTGCGGCTGGCAGCGCAGCGAGTACGGGTCCTGGACCTTTTCGCAGTTCTGGTGCGAGTCGGAGACTTCGCTGCGCTCGCCGAGCAGATCGCGGTAAGCGGCAGCGGTATCGATCTGGCCTTTCTGGCCACGGGCCGCGTGGATGCGGGCGTCGAAAGGCGAGCGCGAACCCAATACCGCTTCCACCGTCAGACCGCCCAGCGCCAGCGCGCCGGCGAACAGGTCTTCACCTTCGAACAGACC
>NZ_JALJEA010000033.1:0-610 GCF_023242405.1 Pseudomonas sp. MWU12-3088 | reverse complement strand
GGTCAAACTGACCGCGACCGAGTCGGCGGCTGAAGGCGGCACCGTTACTTACACCGCGACTGTTGGCGCTCCGGTAACCGGTTCGCCGGTGACCGTAACCCTGTCCAACGGTCAGTCGATCACCATCGAAGTGGGTAAAACCACTGGCACCGTGACCACCACCGCGCCGAACGATGCGTTGACCGGCCACGCGCCGCTGACCAATGCGATCACCGGCGTAACCGGCGGTAATTACGAGAACCTCGTTGCCGACAAGACCCCGGTTTCGACCACGGTCACCGACACCGTCGACACCACCAACCTGACCCTCAGCGCCACCAACTCGGTCGCCGAGGGCGGTTCGATCATCTACACCGCCACCCTGACCAACGCTGCGGGCACTCCGGTGACCGTGACCTTGAGCAACGGCGCCGTGATCACCATCGAGGCCGGTAAAACCAGTGGCACCGTGACGGTTCCAGCCCCTGCCGATGACGTCTACAAGGACGCCGGCACCGTGGAAGCGACGATCAAGTCCGCCACCGGTGGCAACTTCGAAAATCTGGTGACCAGCACGGTTCCTGCGGTAACCCAGGTCACCGATACCATCGACACCACCACGGTCAAACTC
>NZ_JALJEA010000032.1:0-680 GCF_023242405.1 Pseudomonas sp. MWU12-3088 | reverse complement strand
TCCTGAACGCGAACGATACCACGCTCGATACGACCAGTTACCACGGTGCCACGACCCGAGATCGAGAACACGTCTTCGATTGGCATCAGGAACGGCTTGTCGATAGCACGCTCTGGCTCTGGAATGTAGCTGTCCAGAGTTTCCACCAGCTTCTTGACAGCGGTGGTGCCCATTTCGTTGTCGTCTTTGCCTTCCAGCGCCATACGAGCCGAACCGATGATGATCGGAGTGTCGTCGCCTGGGAAGTCGTAGGTGGACAGCAGGTCGCGAACTTCCATCTCAACCAGTTCCAGCAGCTCTGCGTCATCTACCAGGTCAGCCTTGTTCAGGAAAACCACGATGTACGGAACGCCTACCTGACGGGACAGCAGGATGTGCTCACGAGTTTGTGGCATCGGACCATCGGCAGCCGAGCAAACCAGGATCGCGCCGTCCATCTGGGCAGCACCGGTGATCATGTTCTTCACGTAGTCAGCGTGACCTGGACAGTCAACGTGAGCGTAGTGACGAATGTTCGAGTTGTACTCAACGTGCGCGGTGTTGATGGTGATACCGCGAGCTTTTTCTTCTGGAGCGCTGTCGATCTTGTCGAATTCAACTACGGCCGAACCGAAAACTTCGGAGCAGACGCGAGTCAGAGCAGCGGTCAGAGTGGTTTTACCGTGGTCAACGTGACCGAT
>NZ_JALJEA010000031.1:0-1313 GCF_023242405.1 Pseudomonas sp. MWU12-3088 | reverse complement strand
TGTCTAGTCCTGAAATAGGTTTACACCTATTTCACCCTCAAAACGCCCGATGCACCGCATCGGGCGTTTTGCATTTCAACGATAGATGCGGCCGCCTGCTGTTGTAGATGCGTACCGACTCGTCGACCATTCGAACGGCCTCATCCAGGTCCTTAGGTCGATGAAGCAGGAACTCTGTCTTCAAGATCCCGTTAACTCGCTCTGCCAAGGCGTTCTGATAGCAGTCATACCCATCAGTCATTGAGCACCGGATTCCATGTTTGGCATGCAGCTTCTGGTAGAGATCAGAGCAGTATTGCGAGCCGCGATCCGAGTGATGTACCAATGCCTGATCGGTTCTTCTACCCCGCAGGGCTTTGCTCATCGCCTGGATGACCGATTCGGTGTGCAGGGTTTCATGCACGTGATGGCCGACGATTTTGCGAGAGTAGGCGTCCGTCACCAGACTCACATACGCAACGCTTTGCTGGGTCGGTAAATAGGTTATGTCCGCCACCCAGACCTGTTCAGGCCCGGTGGCAGTCACTTGATCAGGACCAGGTTTTAGTCGGTTCGGATGCCGGCGGAAGCGATGATGACTGTCAGTGGTCTTGTGATAGGCGCGCTTGCGTAGAACCAATTGGCGGCTGTCTCGCAAGATATCGAACAACCGGTCGCGACCGACTGTGCGCGTCAGTTCCGGCTCGGCCTGCATGAGGCCATGCAACTTGCGTGTGCCCAGTCGAGGCATCTGAAGACGAGTTTCCAGGACAAAACCCAGTATTTTCTGGGCATGGCTGACTTGCGCGTCATAAGCCCGGTTTCGCTTGTAGTACGCCTGCCGGGAAATGCCCAGAAACTGGCAAGCCCTGAGAATACTCAGGCCTTGGATTTGCCCTTGGGTGAGGACTTGCCGGATCGCTTTTTTACGATGGAAACCCCGTAATCGTTCTTCAACACGTCAACAACCGCCTCGAAGAACTGGGCCTTTTGATTGGCAAGGGCGAGCTTTTCCTCAAGCTCCTTGATTCGCTGCTCAGGTGTCAGCGGCACATTGGGTTCGTCCATCGGTCGGCTCCTTTGGGCGCGAATAGAGGCGCCTTGGCTCCAGTCCTGTCGCCCATGCTTGCGTAGCCACACCAACACAGTCGATCGCCCCTGAATTCCATAGCGCCGTTGAGCCTCTTTATAACTCAACTCGCCTTTTTCGACCTGATCGACGACCGCCAATTTAAAGCCCAGCGAGTAATCACGCTGGCTGCGCCTTTTTCCCGTATCCATTGGTTCCTCCTGAAGACAAGTCAGAAGGTGTAAACCTTATTCAGGACGGGACA
>NZ_JALJEA010000030.1:0-1464 GCF_023242405.1 Pseudomonas sp. MWU12-3088 | reverse complement strand
TACGCCTTTTCGTCATAGGCGGTGCTGGTTTTCCAGCACCGATAGACGATTCTGATCCACTTGAAGGCCAATGCTCTCAGTGCCGCTTGGTAGGAGCTGCCCTTGGCTCGCTGCTGTCGATAATAAGCCTCAGCCCATGCTGATTGAGGGATGCTGTGAGCGGCCCACTCGACAAAAGTCTGTCGCAAGAAGGTTGAGCATTGGTATCGCCAATACACGACTGTCTTCTTTCCACTACGGTGGGTAACCGGCGCGATCCCGGCATATTGCTGCATCGCTCTGGCATCACTAAATCGATCACGCTGCTCACCAAAAGCCACCATCAGGCGCGGCGCAAGATGTCGGCCGGCGCCAGGAAGCGCCCTGAAGATCGGATAATCGGCCAAGGTATTGGCCGTCTCTTCGATCTCGCGATCAAACTCCTTGATGCCTGAAATAAGTCCTTTGAGTTGCGACGCTAGGGCTGTCGCGTACAACTGTGAAGGACGTATTACCCCTGGATCCTGTGTGAGAGGCATCGCTTGGGTGATGTTTTCCCAGCGCGTTTGATTGAGGCGTGGATTACGAGCGTTGTGCTCGTTAAAGAACTTGAGAAAAGTGCTCTGGCGAGAACGCTTGAGATGTTCGAGCGTGGGCCAGTGCATCAGAAAGTCACAAAACACCACAGTGTCATGCTCGTTGAACAATTCCAGAGCCAATGGATAGTACTGTTTAAGCGTGCAGATCAAACGGTTGCTGACCCTCACTCGCTCACTGACCAGTGCACGACGATGCTCGGTCAGACTGGCCAAAATACGCATGGCCGGACTTTGCGGGATCAACTGGGGAAACCGTTGGGGATGGGTGAGCAACAACTCAAGCGCCCACTGAGCATCAGTCGGGTCATCCTTGGCCCCGCTGCGAACAAAGGTTTTACGGTGCCTGGCCAAAGTGCTCGGATTAATCGGAAACAGGCAGAAGAACTCGTACTTTTGCAACGCAGCCACCAACGGGCCTTTGTTGAGTTCAAGAGCAATCGCGATCGGAGCCCCGTAACGTTCAAACAGCGATTTCGCCCATCGATCAATCGATTGGGGCGTGTGGTCGATGACGGAGAAATACCGCCGGGTCTCTCCAGCGACCTGCAGACACACGTCGTGCTTGGTATCCGCCCAATCGATTCCGATATAAGCAGTGAATTTCTGAGACAGGAGCGTTTTCATCAACGACCTCCACGGGCGCTAAAGTACATGCAGGGACATGCATGCTTACGTCCAGCGAAAGCGATATAGAGAGCCGTGTCGGGCTTTCCCTGAGGGTTCGTTAAAGGACGCAAGCGCACCTGTAGGCTCGAAGGTGAAGGGGAAATCATCGCGTGCTTGGCAGGCATATTCGTAGCCTACAGGTGCATGTTCCTTCCTTGATCAAAACTGGCTTCCAGACAGGGAAGTATGGAAGAAGAAAGGAACGGACAACCTATATCGG